>SVKB01000022.1 GCA_015068665.1 Oscillospiraceae bacterium
AACTCGGCGTATATAGTTTCAATCTTTTCGGCAGCCTCTACTTCTGATAGCGATTGTTCTTGCATTAAGTAACTTTTGCCGAGAACAATGTTGAAAAACCTATCTATTTGGCGGCTGTTGAGCAGATCTACAAGTTTATCGTGAACATACGCCCATCTTGACGGAAATCCGGAACGATAGACATCTTTAGTGCCGAAATTGGCATTAAAGAACTCTACCAGTTTATACCCCTGCTTATAAGTGTAAAAGCCCGCAGTATCACCACAGAAAATATTTGATATTTCTTTTAATGAATCTGAACTGAGCATAGTGTATCCTTTCTATTTTGCAGATTCGAATGTAAGTAGCTTGTCCCGATAGTATTCGTATTGCTTTTGTCTTGCTTCAATCTCAGCAGGTAAACTCTCTGAAATGTCTTTACAAAACTTATCAAACATGTCAAGAATGTCAACAATACGCTGTTGTTCTTCAAGTGAGGGGATAGCTATTTCAAAATCTTTTAACCATCCTGTGTTTAAATTTACTTTTGCAGCACCGTGCACATTTTTTCTGACTTGTGACCAAAACATATCGGTATTCATCCAATATTTCAAGAATGGAGTTAATACTGTCTGTTTGTCTTTAACTCGTAAAAATCCAAGACTAACGAAAATGCATAAATCCTCATCCGTATCTACTATTACAGGATGCCCTAAGTTTGAGCCGACTCTAGTGAACAACAAGTCACCCTTTTTAGGCTTTGCATTTGAAGTAGCTTTCTCAAAGTCTTGTCTGGAAATATACTTAACATTTTCCAAATCAAGATAGTCTCCTGATGTGTTTTGAGCCGATATAAACTTTACTCCACTGTCTGTATAGGTTGGAGTTGCTGTTAATCCTAAATATATATCGCATATTTCTCCAAGCCTATATTGATGAGTGCTGTTATCAGACGTTAACAGCTCATCTCTGTAATACTCATACTGTTTCTTTCTCGCTGTAAGCTCCGCTGTGAGTTTGTCTGTTAACTCCGCTGTAAGCTCCGTGAAATTGTCAAGTATCCTGACAATTTCACTCTGTACCTCAAGTGGCGGTACAGGGATTTTCACTGTTTCCATTTTTTTCTTTGAAACATTAAATCTTGTTACGCCACTAGCAGTTCTTTTTATCTGCTTTCTAAGGTCAGAAGAACGAAGTAAATGTTTTAAAAAATCGGGATTAAAATCGTCTAACTTATGTAATCTATATCCAAAACAAAAGCTATTCAAATACAGCTTTTCGCTTGTTTTTGTTGTTAACACAGAAGACATACCGCATTCGTCAGGCGTTTCGGATGAACCCGTAAAGACAACATCACCATACTGTATTGTATTTTGTTTTTCAGTTTCTCCTACCTTGACTGTGTCTGTTACATCTGTATTTAATGACGGATTGTTAAATACATTCATATATGTAATAAACTTTGCATTGCCATCAGTAAAATCATCTTTTGATTTGCCTGTAAGACCGCCATAAAAGTCTCCAAGCTCAATGAGTGTTTTATACTCAACCCCATCAGGGCAAAGTTTTTCAATAAGTTCTTGTATTTTATTCATTTTTATTCTCCTTTATATTAGAGTTATCTACTTCATTTTTTTCAGGAAAAAGAGAACAAATATACTTTATCATAGCAAGTATTCCTATTGTAAATAGTGAAATCGATACGATTGTTTCAGCCCAGTACCAATACTTATTTGACGTTGGGTTAAACAACATAAACAATATTGGCATAATAATATTAAAAATTGCTACTAATACAAATAAAGATATACCATTTTTAACAGACTTACTCAAAGTGATGTCCTGCTTTCTGTCTCTAAGCATCAGTTCTTTTAATACTAACTTTTCCTTGTTTTGTACATAATCTTCCAGTTCTTTTACCTTTTCATTATAGATGGAAATCCTGTAACCACTTGTATCCGCTATAAGAGCAGTTTCAGCAAGTATGCTTTCTCCTTTTTCGATGCTACGATGATATGAAGAGCATATCTCATATTGGAATGGTGTTAGAACTTCCGCTATGTTTACGGATATACCATTGACATTTCTTTCGTTTGACATGTTATCGCGGAATTTTTTAACGCCTTCCAAAGCACTGTCCCAATATGGTAACAACTCTTCTTCGGTGATATCAGCACTGCTATCTGAAATATGAAGAGAGGATAAGTTTCTAGACATTAATAGTTCATCAATATTTTCATGAATAAACTCTTTTGCATTATAAGTATTTAACCAGCTATCCACGTTGTCAATTCTTGTGTCAATTATATCTATCTCTATACCGATTTGTGATAATTGCCTGTCTATAGATTCTTTTTCTGCTCTGTCTGCAAGTCCTTTGTTTGCAATTAAACCACCGATAATGGCCACAAAAGTTGCTGTACAACCAATCATCACAGAAAGAATATCTGTCAAATCATACCACGTAGTTATTTCATTAACAGATGCTATTATATTAAATACCACCTTTTTCACCTGCCAATTTATCATATTGTAAAACACCTATTTTTAGTGTTTATAAAAATCTTCTAACGCTTCTGCTACCTCTGCCTCATAATCATCTACCGCATTTTTTTCATTTTCAATTGCACTAGCAAATATCCATTCCATCGCTCTTCTTGTTGAACAATCAGGCAACTTCCCATATTGAACCTTTGACAAAAGAGAACTGTAAAAACTTAGTATATCTATATCTCCCATAATTCTGCCTATCTGGTCATTATTTTCTGCAGCTGCACAAAGTGCTTCGATTTGGGTATCAGTCCAGCCCGTGTGTTTACTAAGCATAGCTATTATCCCGTGTGTACATTCAAAATTGTGGCTTTCCTGAAGTCGTTCTATGAGTTCCTGCTTTTCTTGTTCTGTTTTAAGCTGAATATCTTTAAAATGTTCATTTAAAAATGGTACTAAATTTGTGTAAAAGAAAATATTTGACCTTTTTTTGCATTTCCACTCATTTTCTAAAAAAGGATTTATCTTATTGTCGTATATTTCTGAACGATAGTCTTTATCCGAACTAATAAAATATAAATCCTCATTATTGGGAACAGCTTGAAGCAAACATTCCCAATTTATAGCATCACCATATTTATTATCCTTACCCGGTGGATTCCCAATTCGATAGCGCATATATGCTTTTTCAACAACCGAATTACATTCCAACAAATCTGATGATTCAAAAAAGTCAATTATCGTTTTATCTGCCGGAAGACTTTTATTTTGAACATCAGTATCAATTTTCCCTTTCCAAGCACTATAACGACGGATTAAATCATTATAATCATCATTAAATTGTTTATATTCCTCATATTCCTTGCAAAAAACAGGAAATTGAATGCGTTTTACCTCAAAAGATTTAAATGCATCTTTTAGTTTTGCTTCACGATTTCGTTGAACTTCATCGTAAACTTGTTGAGGTATAAAGAGCCTAATATCTGTACCATTTAATTCCTTAAGTTTACTAAACTGCGCAAGATCATCATTAGTAAAATGATACAAAGATAGCCATATATTTGAGTCAATGAACAAATTTTTCATTTTAATCTACCTCAATTCTGCGATAATTTTATCAATTTCATCACGAAGTACCTGCTCGCGGGCAACAATCTCGTCAATTTCTGCATTAAGTTTTACTATATCAACTTTTTCGCGGGTATCCTTCTGCTCAACATAGGTAGATACGGAAAGGTTATAATTATTCTCTTTATTTCCAACCTCGCTATTGGGGACAAGTTGGCAGAAATATTTTTCATCCTTTCTTTCAGCAACAGCAGATACAATACGGCTGATGTTTTCATCTGAAAGACGGTTGTTCTTTGTTACTTTTACAAATTCGTTGGATGCGTCTACAAAAAGAACAGAATTATCTGTCTTGTTCTTTTTGAGAAGCATAATGTTAACAGAAATTGTGATATTCAAGAAAAGATTTGCCGGCAGCTGGATAATTGCATCAACATAGTTATTGTCAACAAGGTATTTACGTATTTTCTGTTCAGCACCGCTTCTGTACATAATGCCGGGGAAACAAACAATTGCTGCTGCACCATTATTAGCAAGCCAAGAAAGGCTGTGCATAATGAATGCCATATCCCCCTTGGATGCAGGTGCAAGTACACCTGCAGGCGCAAAACGAGGATCGTTTATTAAAGTTGCGTTTTTATCTCCTTCCCAAGGCACGGAAAAGGGCGGATTCGAAACGATAAGTTCAAAAGGTTGATCGTCCCAATGCATCGGTGAAAGAAGTGTATCCTCACGAACAACACTGAATTTGTCAAAATCTATATTATGTAAAAACATATTGATACGACAAAGGTTATATGTGGTAAGGTCGATTTCCTGACCAAAGAAACCTCTTTCGATATTATCCTTGCCAAGTACCTTCTCAACCTTCAGAAGGAGCGAGCCTGAGCCACAGGCAGGATCATATACTTTATTAATTCTTGTTTTACCAATAGTACCAAGACGTGCAAGAAGTTCAGATACATCCGCTGGCGTAAAATACTGTCCACCTTTTTTCCCTGCATTTGCAGCATACATACTCATCAGGTATTCATATGCATCACCAAACATATCAGGATTAATTCCATCAGTTTCAAAAAGAGGCATTTTCGCAACTCCATTTAAGAGTTCAACAAGAACTTTGTTTCTTTTGGCAACAGTTTCACCTATAGATTTACTATTTACGTCAAAATCGTCAAAAAGACCAGCAAAGTCACTTTCAGCATCGCCACTTGCTGCACTACTTTCAATGTGAGCAAAAACCTGCTCCAAAGTTTCGTTTAAGTTCTCATCCTTATCAGCTCTTTCTCGTACATTGCAGAAAAGCTCTGAAGGAAGAATGAAAAATCCTTTTTCCTGAATAAGACCTTCTCTTGCTGTTTCTGCATCGCTGTCCGACATTTTTGCATAATCAAAATCTTTATTTCCTGCCGCATGCTCTCCGGCATTTATATATGCAGTAAAATTCTCGGAAATGTAGCGATAAAACATTGTTCCAAGAACATATGATTTAAAATCCCATTCTGCAACATGTCCTGCGTGAACAAGGTCAGTTGCTATTTTATATATGGTACGGAACAATTCTTCACGTTCCTGCGACTTTTTAATATCAGCCATTTTTTCTTTCCTCCAAATCACACATTCTCCAACAAATCTTCAATCTTGCATCCAAGTGTTTTTGAGAGTGCAAGAAGAGTTGTTGTTGCTGCTTTGTTTATATCTTTCGCCTTAAGTTCATACTGTTGCAAGGTTCTTAAATTCACTCCCGATTTTTCGGCAAGTTCTCTTTGAGAGTAACCGATGTTTTTACGAAGTTCCTGCAATTTGGTTGTTGTAGTTTTTCTTTCGATTATTGAATTTACAACATCAACAAATTTATCTTCGTGTGCTTCGTGAAGCGGATGATATAGGTTTTCAATTTCTTCAGCAGATATGTTCTGAAAAATATCCTTAAAAGTTCTGCCTGTATGCCATTGATAGTAAGCTACAATCCATCCGCACCAATATTCAGGGGAACAATCATATTCTGTCTGTACTTCCGGAAGCTCTTGTTCTATGCCTGCTTTTACAACAATTTCGTGAACAAGCTCGGTTCCTGATAATCCCGAAATAATTTTGGGTACACCGTTTCCAAACTGTGTGGCGAATCCCGTTGTAACAAATAAATCAAAGAATTTCTGCAATGACATCTTACAAGCGTTCACAGCATAATCTACAGCTTCGCCGAGATTTCGCATTGCATCGTCTAAATACTGCTCATCGTAAGCGCGCATCATCAGGTGTTACCTCCTCACGAATAATATCTCTCATATAAAGTCCGTTTAAATCTTCTTTTTCAAGTTCAGCATTAAATGCTTCTCTTGCTTCGTCATCTCTTGCTTTACGCTTTGCATAGTAGATTGTGTTGTCGCAAACTTCATAAGACACAAATTTAATCTCATCAAATGCTTTTTTGCTTTTTAAAACAACCTGCTCGCCAAGCTTGCCAAGCCGCATAGCATAGGATAACTGATTGAGAGAGATTGCGTTATTAACAAAGGCTCTTGCAAATGAAAAATAAGAATCGTCAGCACGGTAGCCGATAATTGCATCATAGTCCTTTGTATCGGGCAGAAAATGCTCAATAAGCCATTCGCGACCACGTTTCATAACCGGAGTAGATAAACGAACCTTTCTGTGCTTCATCAGCATTGCAAGCCAATGTAAAATGGTATATTCATCAGATGAAAGATTCAAAACCTTAAGGTTCGACATATCTATCTCATATTTATTTACAAAGCCGTCAACATTTTCGGTACAAGCCCATTCTTTTGCAAGTTCATTGTGTTCGGTGCAATAAAATCCTCTGCCGTAATCGTTGTAGGTTTTACCCTTGCCGAACTGAGGTTTTTCAATGATTTCAGGCGAACCGTGATATATAGTAAGCTTACTCATTTCATCATCTCCGTACTTCTATAGAGTTATACACTTTGCATTATACTCCCACAGAAGTATTTTGTCAATGGTTTTGGAAAAATAATTACTTCTATTACGAAATTTGTATCATCATTTCTGATTTTAAATTGGGGTATTAGGGGCGTAGCCACTAACAAGGGATAATTTGGCGGCAAATTTCCGTGCTTGCTGATGCAAAAACAATTGTTTTTATTCCTTTGAACATAAAAAGAACACCCATCATAAGACAGGTGTTCTCTCCGCTAATATTAACTTTCGTGCGATAGTAAATAGACTATTATCAACTGACGGAACATTCCGATAGCAAGTATCCTTTGCAAATTCTCTGTCGTAGTCGAAGTTTGCATCAACAGATTGATAAATCTTTTCATAGGCTCGTTTCTTTGCTTCGTTGTAATCCATTCCGCTGAGTTTATATTCTTCAAGTACATCAGATATCAGATGTGGTACTTTACTGCAATACATTATATCCATAATCTCCTGAATAGAGAAAATAATGTATGCACGGTTTTCTTCGTCAAACCAACTGTTCATTATAGAAAGAGCAGACAGAGTTATCTGCTCAAATCTTCGTATTAGTTCTTGCAAGCTTTCATAGACATATCAAAGCTCAAAAGTAGTAAAGCTGTTATTCTATTTAAAGTGTTTGGTTTCTCCGGGCTTTATTTCATAGGCTGTTCCGTTAATTCTTGCCCAGACACTTTGATTTGAAGGATTATATACAATACCGGAATCCATACTTAATTCCAGTCGCTTATATGCCTCCACATAATCATAAATTTCCTTATTGGTTGCATACCACACATCTTCCCTTCCGCCTATGTAGCTGCAGAAATTTTCTATAACCTGCCAGTTACCGTCGCGGTCAAATTCGTAGCTGTGTCCCCATAGATAAAAGATTCTTAATTCACAGGATATGGGCTTTAAGGGTGTCTCAATAAAGCTTTCGGCAAGCTTCATAAGCTCAGGATTATTATGATGGCAGGTGGGGTGCCATTCAAGCCAGTTTTCGGGAATGGAAAAGCCATTAGTGCTTGCGACAGTTCTTGCATAAACAATTCCGCATTTTTTAAGCACCCCGGTTACAGCTTCGTTATAATTACCGTAGGCATAAGCCATACCCTTTACAATGGTACCGAATTCTCTTTCAAGATTGATTCGGTCAGCTGTTATTTCATATACCAACTCAGGGTCTGTGCAGGCAACAGGATTTAAATGGTTAAGACCGTGCACTGCAACCTCCTGCCCGGAAGCTTTAAAAACCCTTACTGCCTCGGAAAGTTTCATACGGTCCCTTGTAGTACCGGTGGGCTCGGTTATAGGTAAAGCATCCTCGGGTCTTAACTGTCCCGAATTGAGATTAAAGGTTCCCTTTATTCCGTATTTATTCATTATTTCAATAAGTCTGATATCCTGTATCACACCGTCATCATAGCTTAAGGTTACAGCCTTTCTTTTTCCGTCCTTTAAAAGCATCTTCATTTCAATCACCTCACCCATATTTTAGCACAGTTGTTTTTATATTGCAACCGCTTCTCGTTGCCGTAAGCAAATGCGTTAGTATCCGAACTCCGCCAAAAGCTTTAAAATCAGGCTTTTTCATCGTTGTCAATTTTAATATACCCGCGTATTATTAAAATCTTCCGCCTTGAAAAATCTCAGATTTAAAAGCTTATGGTCTAAAAGATTTATTGTCTGGATTTTTTCGGGCAATGCAAGGCAAAAACGGAGTGAATACCAACGTATTTGCAAGTATTTTAACGAAGCAGTGACGGAAAAATCCGACAAAAAACGGGTTCGGATACCAACACATCTGCTTAAGGAACATATCGAGTGCGAAGCACATATCGAGCAATTTTTATTGCATATCGAGTTTTGCTTTGGCAAAACATATCGAAAATCCGAAGGATTTATATACTGAACCCCTCCGTCCTTTTCTCGTTCCAAAGGAACATATCGAGTGCGGAGCACATATCGAGCAATTTTTATTGCATATCGAGTTTTGCTTTAGCAAAACATATCGAAAATCCCATAGGGATTTATATCTTATATCTCCTCCGTCAGATATATTTTCGCAAATGCTCTATCGCACTCTTTTCTATTCTGGACACCTGTGCCTGTGAAATATCAATCTCCTCTGCCACTTCGGTCTGGGTTTTTCCCTGAAAAAATCTTAAATCCAGAACCTTTTTTTCTCTGCCTGAAAGCTTAAGCATTGCCTGACTTAAGGAAAGCTCCTCTATCCAGCTTGCATCGGAGTTCTTGCTGTCCTTTATCTGATCCATAACATAAACCGCATCCCCACCGTCATTGTATACCGGCTCAAAAAGACTGATAGGCTCTACAATCGCTTCTAACGCAAATACAATTTCCTCCTTCTTTATTTCAAGCACCTTAGCAATTTCCTCAATGGTGGGCTCCTTCCCTTTTTCGTTGGTAAGCCTCTCCTTGACACTTAAAGCTTTGTAAGCAATGTCCTTTAAGCTTCTGCTTACCCTTACCGAATTATTATCTCTTAAATACCTTCTTATCTCGCCTATTATCATAGGCACCGCATAGGTGGAAAACTGAACATTCTGGCTAACATCAAAATTATCAACCGCCTTTATGAGTCCGATACATCCTATCTGAAATAAATCGTCCATATATTCTCCTCTTTGGGAAAACCTCTGAATAACACTTAAAACAAGTCTTAAATTTCCGCTTATAAATTGCTCTCTGGCAAGCTTATCTCCCTCCTTGATTTTTTGCATCAGCCTTTGCTTTTCCTCTCTTTTTAAAACAGGAAGTGTAGCCGTATTAACACCGCAGATTTCAACCTTATGAAGCATAAAAAACCTCCCGAAGAATAATTATAGTTTAATTATTGCCAGGGGAGATTACGAATATACAAAAAAAAGGGAATGCAAAAAAACTCCAGACCACCAAAAACAAGATGTATCAACGATTTTGATAAAGAAACTTATCAAAATAGCCGTCGGATAACTTTCCGACGGCTAACCATTAAAGAGGTAAAGATTTTAGAAAAATCTTTAAAATTTAAGTTTTTGGTTATGAATAAACTTAGCCACTTGCTGTATCTCATACAGCTGCGGGTAACCCAAAATCAAAGATTTTGGCTAAGTTTATCCATTCTGAAGATTTTTTCCTATCCCCTATAAAATTGTTTTAGGGGCTGTAAATAAATTTACAGCCCCTTTAAATTTGCACTATTAGTTAAGGATTGTCTTTTCAGTTTCCTTGTCGAATAAGTGGATTTTGTTAAGGTCGATAGCAACCTTGATAATCTGCTGAGGAGTAGCTGTACTTCTTGGGTTAACTCTTGCAGTAAACTTCTTGCCTTCAAAGTCAAGATATAAGTATCTTTCAGAGCCCATGAATTCAGCAACTTCAACAAGCATATCGATACAACTGTCAGGAGAAGCACTGATGAATGCATCTTCGTCGTGAAGATTTTCAGGTCTGATACCTAAAACAACGTCCTTGCCAACATATTCGTCAATACCGTCAACTAACTTGCCTTCGGGAATCTTGATTGAATATGTACCGAATTCTACATAGTAGCCGTCCTGCTTCTTAACTAAAACGGAGTCGATGAAGTTCATCTGCGGGCTTCCGATAAAGCCTGCAACGAACAGGTTACAAGGTGTATCGTAAAGGTTCTGAGGAGTATCAACCTGCTGAATGATACCGTCCTTTAAAACAACGATTCTTGTACCCATTGTCATAGCTTCAGTCTGGTCATGAGTAACGTAGATGAAGGTTGTATTTAATTTCTGGTGAAGCTTGGAGATTTCAGTTCTCATCTGAACTCTCAGCTTAGCATCAAGGTTGGAAAGAGGTTCGTCCATAAGGAATACCTGAGGTTCACGAACGATAGCACGACCAAGCGCAACTCTCTGTCTCTGACCGCCGGATAAAGCCTTAGGCTTTCTCTGAAGAAGGTGCTCGATATCAAGAATCTTAGCAGCTTCCATAACTCTCTGCTTGATTTCTGCTTTAGGCATTTTCTTTAATTTTAAGCTGAATGCCATGTTATCAAATACTGTCATGTGTGGGTAAAGAGCATAGCTCTGGAAAACCATCGCGATATCTCTGTCCTTAGGAGCTACTGTGTTAACAAGTCTGTCGCCGATGTAAACTTCACCGTCGGAAATTTCTTCAAGACCTGCAATCATTCTAAGAGTTGTGGACTTACCGCAACCGGAAGGACCAACAAGAATGATAAACTCTTTATCTGCGATTTCAAGATTGAAATCAGAAACAGCAGTAACGCCGTCAGTATACTTTTTAGTAACGTTTTTAAGTGATAATGTTGCCATATCTATTTCCTCCAATTAATAAAAATTTTTCTACAATAGTATAATACCACAGCCAAAGCTTTTTTTCTATTGAATTATCTTACAAAGATTTTTAAGAATCATTATATAATTTGACCATAAAAATTGAAAACCTTTATTTTTACCGTTGTTTTCAACAATGCGGATATCCCTCGCTTGTTGCTTTTGCACAAACGAGCCTTTTTACCACTTGTAAAAGCAGTTAAATTATGTTAGTATAGTTGTCGGGGTGAAAGTATGAAAAAAAATGATATTATAACTCTTGATATAGTTTCCCATACCTCTGACGGTCAGGGCGTTGCAAAGAGGGACGGACTTGTTTTTTTCGTTCCCTATGCCTTATGCGGAGAAAAAATAACCGCAAGAGTGCTTAAAATAAAAAAGAATATAGTTTTCTGTAAAAAGGAAGAAATTATTACTCCTTCCCCGGAAAGAGTTACTCCCGGATGCCCTCATTTTGAAAAATGCGGAAGCTGTCAGTTTTTAAATGCAAGCTATAAGCTCCAGCTTGACCTGAAGCTTCTAAAGGTTAACGATGCAATAAAAAGAATAGGTAAGCTTGATATTCCCGTTACCGAAATTATCCCCTCCCCCGTAGTCTTCAATTACCGTAACAAGGCACTTATTCCCGTTTCAGAAAATAAAGAAGGGCAGATTGTCTGCGGTTTTTACCGTAACCACTCCCACGATGTTATTGATATGAAGGATTGTCTTATTCAGGATAAAGCGGCCTTTACGGTGGTTAACAGGGTAAAAAAATGGATGGAGGAATATAAAATCCCCCCCTATAATGAAATAACGGGAACAGGTCTTATCCGCCACATTTATTTCAGAAGGGGTATTCACACAAATGAAATAATGGCAGGGATAGTTGCCTTTAAAAAGGATGTCCCCCATCTTGATAAGCTTAAAGAAGCTTTATCGGAAATTGGCGGAATTACTTCAATAATTCTTAATATAAACCCTCTTAAAACAAATGTCATTTTAGGCAAGGAAACCAAAATGCTGTGGGGAAGCCCGTTTATAACCGATAAAATTATGGGCAAAAGCTTTAAAATAGGGCCCTTGTCATTTTTCCAGGTAAACCCTTACAATGTGGAAAACCTTTATAAAAAGGCTCTTGATTTTCTTGACCTTAATAAAAATGATATACTCTTTGATATATACTGCGGAATAGGAACAATAGGACTGTCGGGAGCTGAAAAGGTAAAGGAATTAATCGGTGTTGAGATAATAGATGAAGCGATAGCCTACGCAAGGGAGAATGCCAAAATAAATAGCACAGATAATTCCACCTTCTATGTAGGAAAAGCGGAAGAGGTTATATACGAGCTTATCAATAAAGAAAATAAACCCACCAAGGTTATCCTTGACCCGCCAAGGGCAGGCTGTGAGGAAAGCCTTTTAAAAGAAATAATTAAGCTTAACCCCGAAAAAATAGCATATATCTCCTGCGACGTTGCAACCCTGGCAAGAGATTTAAATTACATAAAAAATAACAGCGATTACGAAATAACCGAGATTGCTGCCTGTGATATGTTTCCTGAGACGGCGCATGTTGAGTGCTGTGCGCTGATATGTCGCACACAGCACTCATCGATATAAATCTCTTCGAGATTTTCGATATGTTCTGTTAGAACTCGATATGCCTGACGGCTCGATATGTTGCCTTATGGCAACGAGATTTATATCATATCGAAACCGAGCAAAGCGAGGTTATATCGAATTTTGCGAAGCGAAATATATCGAACACGCAAAGCGTGTATATCGACAAAGGAGAAAAATATATGGAACAAAAAAACTGTTAAGAGAAGAAACTATAAATTTTGCAATAGAAATTTCTGATATTTGCGACAATATCAAAGGCTGTTCGGTATATATCAATCAACTTTTAAGATGCTCTTCTTCAATAGGTGCAAATCTTCATGAGGCTAAATATGCTCAAAGTAAAGCTGATTTTATAAACAAATTAGAAATAGCGTTAAAAGAGAGTTTTGAAACTGAGTATTGGTTAGAATTATTATATCGCAAGAATAAGATTGATGAATCTACATATAAAGGTTTGATTAACAGATGCGGAACGATAAGAAGAAAACTTATTGCATCAGTTACTACTGCGAAGAACAAACAATAAAATATGGGAGATGATAAATATGTATATGCCTATATGGATATTATATTGGTTTCCATTCTTTTTGCCTATAAACTATGGAATCAAATTTGCTGCTATTAGTATTGTTTTATGGGTTTGCAAAAAAGTGATGAATATTAATGATATATATAGTATAACTACTGCAATAAAAAGTTTCTGTTTAACTATCGTGGTAGAACTGGTAGGGATGGCAATGTTCTATATCATTGAAATGAATACTGATACTGATTTTTACTATGGAAATTATTTGGTATTTTGCTTATTAGCATTTTTTAGTGTCGCCATATTTAATTTCATACTAAACTATATATTTGTTTTTAGGAGAATAGATGTTTCAAAAAAACAAAAATTCACGCTTGCTACATTAACAGTTATAGTGACAGCACCGTATCTGTTTTTGTTGCCAAGCGGGTTCGTTTATTAATACTGTCGCATACTACACCCAACACATGTCGAGTGCTGTGCGCTGATATGTCGCACACAGCACGCTTCGATATAAATTCTTAAAAGAATTTACGATATATCTGAAACAGGAAAAAGAGGTAATACTTTTATGAAAGCTAAAAAAAGCGGACCTGCCATTTTTATGTATGCAGTAATCGGATTTACTGCAGCAGCCTCGCTGATATGTTTTATTATTCATTATATTTTTTTAAGTAGCCGTCGGAGAGCCGAACTGCACACGGTTTGAAAATGCAAATTTCCGATATTACCACAGAAAATTTGAAATGTAAAGTAAACAATTTAAAACACCTTACGAAAGCTTAATTTCGTAAGGTGTTTTTAAAATATTAGTTTTTTCCGAGGAAAACAAATAACATACCGATTACAGGTTATAATACTTTTCAAATTCAGCAGGGTGAGGAATTGCGTTAAGTTCACGAACCTCGGCACGCTTGGACTTAATGAAATTCTCAATAAGCTCAATGGGGAATACACCGCCTGCGGTTAAGTAATCGTGGTCCGCTTCAAGTGCATCCAAAGCCTCGTCAAGAGAGGTGGGAAGATGCTTTAATTTAGCCTTTTCTTCGTCGGACAGATGATAAAGATTAAAATCATAAGGCCCCCAGCCGTTTTCATGTGGGTCTATCTTGTTTTTGATACCGTCAATACCTGCCATAAGCATTGCCGCATAGCAGAAATACGGGTTACAGGTAGCATCGGGATTTCTTAATTCAAATCGTCTTAAGGTTGGCTCCTTGGCATAAGCGGGAATACGGATAACTGCACTTCTGTTAGAGGTTGCATAACCTACCGTTACAGGCGCTTCAAAGCCCGGAACAAGTCGCTTGAAGGAGTTGGTGCTTGGATTGGTAATAGCACAAAGAGAAGCAATATGCTTTAAAAGACCGCCCATAAAATAATGAGCTTCCTTACTTAAATTGGAATAACCGTTATCGTCTGAGAAAACAGGCTCGCCATCCTTAAGTAAAAGCATATGAACATGCATACCGTTACCTGCTTCACCCATAACAGGCTTTGGCATAAAGGTTGCGGACATACCGTATTTTCTTGCAGTATTGTGAATAATATATTTAATCATCATGGTAGCATCAGCCATTTCGGACATTTTGCCAAGCTCGGGTTCAATCTCAAACTGACCGCCTGCCCCTACCTCGGGATGATGGTAGTTAAGCCTGATTCCCGCTTCATCAATCAGCATACACATTTCACTTCTTGCCTCATAGGAAACATCAAAGGGCTTTGCAATATGATAATTCTTCTGCTTTGCAACAACATTACCGAGTCCCTCAATACCGCTGTTCCAGTGAGCCTGATTGGCA
The DNA here is from genome assembly GCA_015068665.1 of Oscillospiraceae bacterium. Taxonomy (GTDB): domain Bacteria; phylum Bacillota; class Clostridia; order UMGS1840; family HGM11507; genus SIG450. The sequence continues at coordinate 14,748 of SVKB01000022.1, forward strand.
TCCACCGAAAAACCGATTTCATTTGGAGAAACCTTCCAGCCTGCCTGATCGAAAAGATAGAATTCAAATTCAGGCAGGATAAGCATAGTATCGGCAATGCCCGAATCCTTTAAATATTTTTCGGCAGCAAGAACAATATTTCTGGGATACTGCTTTAAAGGACGGTTTTCAGGATTATCAATAATCATTGCATTACCTGTCATCGAGAGAGTGGGAATTTCACAAAACGGATCAATCATCGCGGTATCAAGGTCGGGGATAAATACCATATCGCTCTTTTCAACCACAGCATAGCCATAGTTGGAGGCATCAAAGCCGATACCGTTCTTTATTGTTTTTTCCGAAAAGTTTTTTGCAGGAATGGTAACATGACGGAACTGACCGTTAATGTCAACCATTTTGAAGTCAACCATTTTAATATCGTTTTCTTCAATCAGCTTTAAAATATCTTTAACCGTATTTGCCATTTTAAAAACCTCACTTCTTTTTTTATTATAATAGCACAAAAGCGCAGCTTTATGCAATGTATTTTTTAAAGATATTTTTCAATAATACCCCGCAACGGATGAGGAGGCATAAGGTTAGCTGTCGGAGAGCTATCCTTTTTTACTGTATAAAAACCGTCCTTACCGTCTGCTAAAAACTCTCCTTCTTTGAAAAACTCAAATTGAATTTTTCCCTTTTTACAGCTTATCTCATAGGAATGAACAAAAATCAGTCTCAGCAAGCGTGAAACATCGGGTAAACCCTCACTTTCAGCCGTTATTTTGTTTATTAGCCGTCGGAGAGTTATCCGAACTCGTTTTTAAATTGTAAATTTTTGATATAATATCGTTAAAATCCTCGGTAATATCCGAATATTACCTGCGTTTTTGCCTCATTCTATCTAAAAATTTCCTAATTTGAAAATTCTTATAGAACCTATAACCCTTTAAAATTGTGATTTTTCAAGGCGGAAGGTTTTGATAATACAAGGTATATCGAAACCGACAACGAAGAAAAAGCCTATTTTTAAGGGTTTGAGGCGAGTTCGGATAGCTCTCCGACGGCTACCCCTGAAATTTTTCCGTAGCTATAATAAGAGCACTTACATTATCATCAGTTATAAGTATATATTCCCCGTCGGGGATTTTCTCATCTCCCACCGGAGAAAATGTTTTTTTCTTATATATGTATTTCATTTTTCACTTCTCCTATAACTATTTTATCACACCGGTTTTTCTATGCAGTTCTGAAGATAAGTTCCGATTTTATCATGTCCTACGTCAAATCTGCCTGCATCAAGACTGAGTATTTCCCTCGCGGCATCCTTTATATTTTTAACAACATAGTGAGCCTTACTGATTCTTAAATTACAGCTTTCATTCTTTCTTTTTGTATTTAAAACAAGACCAAGAAATTTATCGTATCCAAAAATGTGTTTTTCAATACTTTCTATATAGTAACAATCCTTTCCGTCAACATTATCGCTGCGAAGAATATAGGGCTTTATCTCACCATTGATATGAGTGGACATTTCTCCTAAATATACACATTCATATTTTTCTCCCAAAGGACCGGAATCAACCTCTAAAATATCCCCCGGCTCATAGTCACACCGTATTTCGGTATAGCTTTCAACCAATGGAGACAAAGCACGGTAATTCTCATTTTCCACCAGATCCATATAGCAGGCAGAGGAAACAGGATCTTCGTCGTAATAGTCCCTGATAAATACCTTTAAAACCTTTCCGTGGTAATCTACAGTACATTCCATAGTTGAAAGATATCTGTTATTAAAAAGCTTTTCACGCTTTATATTCCACCATATCTCATCCTTCGAACAGGAATCTGCCCTGATCATTTCATAAAGTATTTCAGGTTGTAAATCAACAACCTCATATACATCCTTGAAGCTTTTTAGTATCATGGGAAATGCCTTATGGGAAACAGGCTGTTTGGTCATGGCACTCATGGTAAAAAACTCGTCAGGTCCGGTTTCCTTAGTAAAATAATACATGAAGCGGTTAATAAGATTATTGTATGTTTTTTTGTTTTTTTCACCTTCGGAAATATTAATTGTCGGCATTTTACGCTTAATTTCAACAGCCTCACCGGTAAATGGTTTTTTAATCAGCTCCCGGGTTTTTGCGGCAAATTCAACCAGATGATTTCCTGCAAGGGAGGTAAGCTTTTTTATAAAAGACTCATAAAGAGCCTCATCCGAAGACACCTCTCCGAGACGCAAGGACAAATCCCTCAGTCTTTCATCAGGACAGGTATAAACCTTTCTTAAAAGCCCCGGAGAAAAGCAGGCAGGAAGCAGATGATTACAGTTCCACGGATTCTCAAGCTCCAGATTTCTGTCATCCCATACGGAAGCCATAAATTTCCCGTCTCCTAAGTAAACATAGTAAGGAATCGAAGGACAAAGAGGGCGCAAATCTCCTGCCACAATATCCCCCGGCCGGAAATCAAATTCAATCCGGGAAATCAGCAGAGGATTATTTTTCGGCGTGAAAATTTCAGCCAGCTCACAGGCACAGTATTCATCTTTGTGAAGGAACTTCTCTGCCTCCTCATCAAATTTTATAAAAAGATAATCCACATTCACATCAATATAAACTGAAAAAATCCTTACATAATCCTCATCAATATTACGGTATTTTTCCACAGTCCAGTAAAAGTTCTTTTCAGTATACTCATCACAGGATACAGGCCAATCCTCATTGGGTCCTGTAATATGCCCCATTACATCACTGAATTTTTTATATATTCCGCTGTCCGCATCAGAAAACAACGCCGTCTCCTCGTTTAGAAAAACGGGAGTAACAGAATATATGTCGGTATCACTGTCAGTTGATATAATGGGCATCACTTCCTCCCACATAGCCTCAATATACTTTTTATAGTTTTCTACGGTAACGGTTATTTTTCCGTCCTTTACCGTATATCCGCCCTTCATAAGATTATCAAGATATCCTGTAAGCCTTTTCCTGTCTTCGGGCGATATTTCTTCATAATCATCATATTCAGAGTCAATAAAGCAATCATATTTTTTCTTAAGCATTTGTGTTCCTCCTTTTTTAAACGATAGCTATTCGCTGTTAAAAATAAGACCATAGTATCAGGAAAAATGTTCCATAAAAATTCCCCATACCTGTATTCTGACATACAGGATGGGGAATTTTTTTACCATCTTTTATTTTTTGCTTTTTGTAACCGAAGAAATTATGTATTTTGGTCTGCCTTTTATCTCCTCATAGATACGGGCTATGTAATAGCCTATAATACCAAGGCTTATCATCATAATACTACCGATAAAAATAGTAATAATTATAACAGTGGTCATACCCTCCAGGGCTCTGCCTATAATTTTATCAATAAGTGCCCATACTCCGAATATAACCGATATGGCAAGCATCACAAAGCCAAGCACGGTTACAATATGCATAGGTGCGGTGGAATAGGAGGCAATATTGGAAAAGGCATATTTTATAAGCTGACATGAGCTCCACTTGGATTCACCGCAAATACGCTCCGCTACATCAAATTCAACAGTTATTTTCTTATATCCTACCCAGTATGAAACTGCCCTGAAAAAACCTCTTTCGGGCATTTTATTTAAAACATCAATTACCTTTCGGTCAAGAAGCTTGAAATCAGAGGAATTATACATATCAAAGCCTGCCATTTTGCTTATAAGCGAGTAGAAAAGCTTTGCACCGATTCCGTGAAGCTTATTTTCATCTCCCCTGCTTCTTTTAAGCCCCTCAATAATTTCATAACCCTGCTCCCAGAGTCTGTACATCTCTATTATCTTTTCGGGCGGATGCTGAAGATCACAGTCAATTACTACCGCACAGTCCCCCGAAGCCGTTCCGAGACCTGCCGAAATGGCAGCCTCTTTTCCGAAATTCCTTGAAAAATGAAGCCCGGTTATATTATCCTCTTCCTCAGAAAGCTCTTTTATAATTTCATAGCTTCTGTCGGTTGAGCCGTCATCTATAAATATAAATTCCCCTTCAATGCTATTCTCTTTAAGAAGAGTATTGATGGTAGTATAAGCCTCTTTTATACACTTTTCCTCGTTAAAGGCAGGTATAATTACCGATAACATAAAATCACCCCTTTAAATCCATTACTGTATCAAATTCCTTTTTTCGGTTTTCCGATAGATAAAAGCTTTTGAAAACCACATTTTCTTTATTCCCCGTTATATCCGTATAGCCGGGATGAAAAAGTATTTCAAGTGCGTCGCCTTTCTTCTTTGCAAGCCGTATATAATGGGGAATTATTTTTTTAACCCTTTCATCCATCCGCCCCGAAAGAAAAACACCGCAAAAAAGCCCGGTAGGAAGCGGATTTTTATTAAAATGTCTCTTATTAAAAAGCCAGAGAAAATTAAGTAGTGCCACCTTTATAATATTTATCGGAGAATATGTAAAATAAAGAGAAGGCTCCTTAATATAGGGAACAAATGATTCGACGGGAATTCTTAAATACCTTACCTTGACTTTCTCATCCGAAACAGCCTGTAACAGCGCTTTAAAAACAACAGGAATCATGTGGGTATGCTGATGGGAATCTATCATAATTCCCTCCCCTTTGGGGAATATCTTTAAAAAAGCATGAAGCTGCGCCCTTATTTCACGGTATGCCTCCTCATAAAGCCTTTTTGAGTTAAATAAACTAAGCTTTAAAAGACCTGTGAAGGTGTTTTTAAAATTTCCCTTTTCATCAGTCAGAAGGGAGCCCTTTAAATCGGAAAGAGCCCTTCCCTCAACAAGATTTAAATGAAGGGCAATATTATCCCCTGCCCCAAATTCATCGGAGCTGATTTTATCGAAATTAACAAATGCACTCACCTTGTTTAAAACACCCTCATTAAGGCATTTAAGGATATTTAAAGAAACTGTACTGCACAGTCCGTAATCATCGGCACAAATATATATCATTATTCATCACCCAGCTTGATTATAATTACATTTTCGTAAGCTGCAATACAGCCGTCAAGGGGCCATTCAGGCATTGTCCTGACAAGGTCAGTGCTTGCAAGCGCCTTCTTTTCCTCACCATAAAGAAAATCATAATTTTTATCGCAGTAGTCGTTAAGCGCACTGCACAAAACACTTTGTCCAACCGTTTCATCGTCAGCCCGTAAGATATAGCCGTCGGTTATACCTGTAATATCGGGAGTCAGATTAACGCTGTAAGACTCGCTGTTTTCCAAAGCACCGAGAACAAGAAGCCTGTCGCACCCTTCGGTGCCGGGAGTATTTTCTATCCTGTCCGCAATGCGTACCAAAGCTCCGTAGGATTTCTCGTAAGCAAGCTGTGCCTTGTGATAGCTTACATTGGCAATCACGGTAAAATTTGAAACCAGAATTACAGCTGAAAGTAAAATTGCCCAGCATTTTATAATCTCATGCTTTTTATTCTTTTCCTTTCCTCTTTCATAAAGAATCAGGAAAAACAAATAGAACACCGAATACCCCATAAGCATCAGATTATGATAGTCAACATAAGGATTTACAAAAGCAAGAGCGCCTGCACCAAACACCAAAAGCAAAGCCATAATAAAAATAACCGCAAGCTCTTTTGGTTTTTTAGAAAGTCTGTTTGCTATTATGTATTTTACATAGTGAAAAAGAGTAAACACAAATATAAATATGTTCATAAAAGCATACACGTTAAAGCCGTTTGAAAAATCAAAGAAGCAATCAAGGAAGGTATGCTTTATTAAATACAAAGAACTCATTATATCAATATTTGATACACTTCCAACCGAGCTTAAGCCCTGATATTCAAGAAGTGAGGAGGAAAAACAAGCAAGAAGAATTTTAAGAATTACTCCGTATAAAGCAACTCCCCCAAGTCCGGAACAAAATATAAGCAAGGTTTTTTTAAGAATTCTTCCTGCAGGCTCTCCCTGAAAAAGTGAATCATCAATAAGCTTAAGAAGAATAAGCATTACGGTTACTGTCATATACGCCTGATAAATTCCGATTGCCAAAGTCAGAAGAACCGCGCCAAGAATATACCGTGGCTTTTTGGCTGTTAAAAAATAAGCGGAAAGCACCGAAAGAAAGAAGGCGATACTGTAGCCGTCCGCCACATAGTTATACATCATAACCGAGGTAACGGTGGGAAAGGTAACAACAAGGAAGCCTGTTAAAATGGCGGTAGTATTCTTTTTAATGTTAAGAAGCTTACATATAAAAACTCCGCCAAGACCGTGAAAGATTATGGCAATAAGCCCGTTTAAAAAAGGCAGGTCATAAAAGGAGCTTACAGAGCATACCACCGGCAGAAACCATCTTCCAAGGGACAGCATTTTCTGAGCATCATATCTGAAAACAAGAGAATCCCAGTTAGGAAGCCAGTTTGTTATTTTATAAAAATGTGCAATAAAGCCTGCAATAAGAGCCGCAAAAAAGCAAGCCTTCCATTGAGGCAATATGTATAAGTTAAGCTTTTTAAATATTTTTTCAGGCATATCAGTCACTCCGTATTTACTGTTATCTTTTTTCTAAAAAGAGCTTTCTTGTAACAAAATTATAAACAAGCACTATTCCCATAGCACCGAATTTTATCAGTAGATAATGTATCAAAAAAAATTCCGTACCAATCCACACAATAAACTCATTTAGTATAAGACCCCCGGTGCTTAAAAGAGTAAAGATAATAAATTCCCTTACCTTGCTTTGCTCTCTGCCCTTAAATACAAATCTCATGCTGAGTAAATAGTTTACCACAACCGAAACTATAAAACCGACAGCATTTGCAATAAGTACATCAACGAAAAATATTTCCTTTAAAATAACAAGAGTTCCTACATCTGTTATGGCTGCAATAACTCCAACCAGGGCAAATTTCAAAAACTGTTTTAACATCTTTTCACTCCGTTTATAATAAATCAATTTTATTATACTATAGGGAAACATTAAATTCAAGAATAAATAAAAAAAGCATTCCCTCAAAGAATGCTTAAAAATTATGGCAACCGCCGGTAAAGTTATTTTAACATATACTGTAAGTAAGAAAAGAGAGGTTGATGATAATGACATTTACACCAAGAGAAACAAAGAAGGTAAAAGCAGGATACAAAACAATCTATATAAAGGACGAGCCGGCTAAAAAGGCAGAAAAGCTTGCTGTCAAGTACGAAACAAGCTTTAATAATATCGTAATAAGCATACTTGAAGATTTCTTTACAGTTTTTTTATAAGTGATATCTACAGTTATATATGCCGTAAAAAGATGAAAATCAGAAAAAAAACTAACTCAACATATCCAGAACATCAGCATTAATCTTATATATACCTATATAAGGTATTTCCATATAAACCTCACCGTTTTCTTCATAGATAAATCCTTGTCGGTAAACAGAAATTTTATCTGAGGTAATCCTGAAAGAATAGAACGGCTCTGTGGAGGGCACATCATTAACACTCGTTTTACCGGTTGGTACAGCCTCATAAACATACCTGTAAAATGCTTGATAGTTATCTTCACTTATATTAATATTTACTCCCTTATTATCGCAAACCGTTACAGCCTGTATATGAATGGCTTCGGATGGTGTATTCCCCGCGCTTTTTTGTACGTTATAAGTATGTATAAAATAAATACCGGTAATTATTATAAGTAAACACAGTATAATAAGTATTTTCTTTTTCATTAAGAAGCTCCCTTCCTTTTAAAAATTCAGTAAAAATATTCCTTCAGTTAATAGCCGTCAAATCGGCGGTTTTAAAATTATTAATTTGTTAACCCAAATATGCATCCGTGAATAATATTTGATACCTGGGGAATGGTTTTTTCACAGTCATCCTTAAGCCACTCGGTTACAACTGCGGTAATTCCGTTTAAATAAAACATCAGAGCATACCGTCTGTCGTCAACAGGATACCCGAACCTGTCAAAAACAGGGGTAAAAATACTCTCATAAAGCCTTTGAAAGATGTCGTTGAATCCGAAGGAATCGGGATGCTGTAAAACCGTTGAAAACACACGCTTATTATCCTTAATATAGCTAAGATAGGGATGAAGATATTTATCCGAAATAAAATTAAGCTCATCCAGAGAAGCGTTTTTCAGCTTTTCCTCAATATTGGTGATATCAATATTAAAGTAAGCGCTGAAATTATCAAGAAGAAGTCGTGCGGCTTCATTAAGAAGCTCAAGAGTATTCTCGTAATGAAGATAAAAGGTGGAGCGGTTAACTCCTGCCGTTTTACATATTTCACTTACCGTAATATACTCAAAGGGCTTCTTCTCAAGAAGGAAAATAAGCGCCTCGTCCATCTTCTTTGCAGTATTGAAATATTTACTTTCCGATTTATTCAAAGCGCTCACTCCTTTTTTATTCCTCTGCTATTTCACGGGCAAGCTCTACTATTTCATAAGCGTATTTTGCCTTACCCTTTTCAAGCATTTTCTTATAAATGGGATAATTAACGCCACATAGAGTAAAACCGATAACTCCTAAGATAATACCTGCCACAAAGCCTACGGTTCCCTTGCCGATTACCTGCATTGCAAGGCTCATTCCCGCACCTGCGATAAGGGATGAAATTATACCGAAGGTATAGGTAAATACCGTTGCAGGAAGCTTTGCCTTACTGTCAAGCTTTTTAAGTGCTACTATTTTTGAATTATCCTTTGGTGCATAGTCCGTTGCTATTGCTTCTGCTAAAATTTTGTCTGTGTTCATAATAAATCCTCCTTTTATTTTATACCTTAATTATAAATAAGAAGGAGATAAAACTGAACAACATAAATCATGATTTTTGTTGTTTTAATCAAGAATTCTTCCGTCGGCAGAAACGGTAACAACCTGTAAGGGTATAAGCTTACCGCTATTTAAAAATGCATTTTTAACCGCAGCCTCAATACCTCCGCAGCAGGGCACCTCCATACGCACAACGGTTACATCCTTTATATTATTGTTTTTAATAATTGCAGTCAGCTTTTCGGTATAATCACCTTCATCAAGCTTGGGACAGCCTATAAGGGTAACGCGGTAAAGTTATCCAAACTTGCCTCAACCCCTTAAAAATAGGCTTTTCTTACCATTTCTGAATCCTCCGTTAATTTTTTTAGCCACTTAAATTATATCATAACAGCGGTATTACTTCAAGAAAATTAAATTAAATAAGGACTGCTAAATCTTGCTTGCAAAGAAAAAGGGATGTAAATTTTACATCCCCCAGACTGTCGAAAAAGTCGGTCTACCGCAAAAAATAAATCAGAGCCGTGTTCAAGCTGATTTATTTTTTGCGGTGCTTTCTTTACAATATATCAATATGTTCACCGCTTAACGCCTTATTCATGCTCCTGACAGCACAAAACTTACCGCACATTGAACAGCTCTCCTTAATTTCAGGTTTTCTTTCATCACGGATTTTTTTTGCGGTTTCAGGATCTATGGAGCATTCCCACTGTCCTTCCCAGTCAAAGCTTCTTCTTGCATCTGCCATTTTATCGTCAATATCTCTTGCATGGGGAATTTTTTTGGCAATATCCGCCGCGTGTGCGGCAATCTTAGATGCAATTATTCCCTGTTTTACATCCTCAACATCAGGAAGGGCCAGATGCTCTGCAGGGGTTACATAGCACAAAAATGCCGCCCCTGAAGCCGCCGCTATTGCTCCTCCTATTGCACTCGTTATATGGTCGTAGCCTGGGGCTATATCGGTTACAATCGGTCCTAAAACATAAAAAGGCGCTCCCATACAAACTGTCTTCTGAAGCTTCATATTGGCTTCAATCTGGTCAAGGGGCATATGTCCGGGCCCTTCTACTATAACCTGAACATCCTTTTCCCACGCTCTTTTTGTAAGCTCACCAAGTCTTACCAGCTCCTCAATCTGACAAACGTCCCCCGAATCGGCTAAACACCCGGGGCGGCACGCATCTCCCAAAGAAACCGTTACATCATATTCACGGCAAATGTCGAGTATCTCATCGTAATATTCATAAAAGGGATTTTCTTCTCCGGTCATACTCATCCATGCAAACACTAAAGATCCGCCACGGGAAACAATATTCATTTTTCTTTTATGATTTTTTATCTGCTGTATTGTCTTTTTCGTGATACCGCAATGAATAGTTACAAAATCCACACCGTCCTCAGCATGAAGTCTTATAACATCTATAAAATCCTTTGCGGTAAGGGTATCTAAATCTCTTTGATAATGAATAACGCTGTCATATACGGGAACTGTTCCTATCATTGCAGGACATTCGCTTATAAGCTTTCGGCGAAAGGGCTGAGTATTGCCGTGAGAGGATAAGTCCATTATGGCATCTGCCCCCATGTTTACCGCCGCCATAACCTTTTCCATCTCTCCGTTATAATCCCTGCAGTCTCCCGATACTCCTAAGTTCACATTGATTTTTGTGCGAAGGGATGAGCCTACACCTGCAGGGCTTATACAGGTATGCAATCTGTTTGCACAAATTGCAACCTGCCCTTTAGCAACAAGACTTCTTATTTCTTCAGGTGTTCTGTATTCCTTCTTTGCAACCGCAATCATTTCAGGTGTTATGATACCTTTTTTTGCGGCATCCATTTGTGTTTTATAATGTCTCATTTTAAAAACTCCCTTCGCTTAGATTTTTTCTTCGGTATAATGTGATATAAGGTCAAAGCTATGCATAAGCGGCCCCGACCCTTGTCCTAAATCAAGCTGCTTTAAAAGAGCTCCCGAAATATATTCCTTGGCTTTTTGCACTGACTCATAAAGGCTGAAGCCCTTTGCAAGATTTGATGCAATGGCACTTGACAGGGTACACCCTGTACCGTGAGTGTTGGGGTTGTTTATCTTCCGTCCCTCAAACCAACAGTATTTTCCCCCTTCATATAAAAGGTCATTGGCATCACCGCTTCTATGCCCTCCCTTTAAAAGAACTGCCGTGTTATATTCATCACCGATAAGCTTTGCGGCTTTTTGCATATCCTCTTTATTTTCAATAGAAAGCTCCGATAAAATCTCCGCTTCGGGAATGTTTGGCGTAACCAATGCTGCAATGGGTAAAAGGTCATCCTTAAGTGTCTTAACCGCATCCTTTTTCATAAGCCGGGAGCCACTGGTTGCAACCATAACGGGATCAACAATAATATTTTTAGCCTTGTGATATTTAAGCCTTTCGGCAGTTACCTTTATCAGGTCACAGGATGGTACCATACCGATTTTTACCGCATCGGGAAAGATATCCTCAAAAACTGCATCAAGCTGCTTTACTAAAAATTCCGGACTTACCTCCTGAATTGCTCTTACGCCGGTTGTGTTTTGCGCCGTCAGCGCAGTTATAACGCTCATGGCATAAACACCATTCATTGTCATTGTTTTAATATCTGCCTGAATACCGGCGCCTCCGCTGCAGTCGCTTCCTGCAACGGTCAATGCTGTTTTCATTCTCATTTTTATTACCCCTTTCATTTTCAGCATCGTTTTATACAGCGACATAAGGTGGTGCCCCCAATCTGCCGCTTTTTTTTAAAATTTTTCTGCCAATTTAATGAGATTTTCTGCTTCAGCCTTCGGATTATCCGCCTTCATAATTGCCGACACAACACATATACCTGCAATACCGATTCCATGAAGCACCTGCACATTGTTTTTATTAAGTCCCCCGATAGCATTTACGGGTATCGGCACAGCCTTGCATATTGCATCGAGGGTTTCGGTTGATGTAATAACCGTCTTCACCTTGGTTGTAGTCGGATAAATTGCACCTACGCCAAGATAATCTGCCCCCTGACTGTACGCTTCAAGAGCTTGTGAAACGGTTTTGGTTGTGGCTCCGATAATAAAATCTTTTCCGAGAATTTTTCTTGCGATATCCACAGGCATATCGCTTTGCCCTAAATGAACCCCCTCGGCTCCCACCGCAAGAGCAACATCCACCCTGTCATCAATGATAAGGGGGATATTGTATTTCTTTGTAAGTATGTGAACCTTATTGGCAAGGTCAATATATTCACGGGTGCTTTTGTCTTTTTCGCGAAGCTGAAGAAGAGTTACTCCACCCATAAGAGCCTGCTCAACGCGATATAAAAATTCTTCCTCGGTATAATTTGAGCTGTCGGTTATAAAATACAGCCTTGAATCAAGTTTCATAAAATTCACTCCTCATACATATAAATAATCATTTAAAACCGGTTGCAGTCCTTCATCTGAAATATCTTTATACATTTTATCAAGACTTCGGTTATCATCTATCTCAAACTGTTCATCCCCCTGTTGCCCGTCTGACTCCCTGCCGCTGTATTTGCTTTCGTGGTCGCCAATTCCTGTAGATACCCCTGCCGAAACCTTTGTTGCGGCAATCTTCACAATACCGTTTCTGAATTGTGCACTTTCACGGGAGGATACAGTAATACCGACAAAGGGCAGGAATATACGGTATGCACAAATTATCTGACAAAGCTGTTTTTCATGAACATCCAAAGGATTAATTCCACTGTTATTGATAATCGGTCTCAGTCTTGGGCAGGACAGCGACATTTCCGCGTGAGGATATTTTCTTTGAAGGAAGTATACATGAAGTGCACTTGCCAAAGCATCCTTTCTGAAATCCGAAAGCCCTAAAAGTGCCGAAAAGGCTACACCCCTCATTCCGCCCATAAGCGCCCTTTCCTGTGCATCAAAGCGGTAAGGCCATACACGCTTAGCCCCAAGCAGGTGAAGCTGTTCGTACTTTTTTTCGTCATAGGTTTCCTGAAATACGGTTACATAGTCGGCACCGCACTCGTGAAGATATTTATACTCGTCGGTGTTTACAGGATATATTTCAAGGCCTACCATCCTGAAATACTTTCTTGCCAGCCTGCAGGCTTCCCCGATATATTTTATATCGCTTTGTGCACGGCTTTCCCCTGTAAGAATTAAAATTTCTTCCATACCGCTGTCGGAGATTACCTTCATTTCCTTTTCAATCTGCTCCATACTAAGCTTCATCCTGTTAATACGGTTATAGCAGTTAAAACCGCAATACACACAGTAGTTTTCACAGTAATTGGCTATGTAAAGAGGAGTAAAAAGATATACCGTGTTGCCGAAATGCTTGCTTGTTTCAAGCCTTGCTCTCTTAGCCATTTGTTCTAAAAAGGGCTCCGCCGCAGGAGAAAGTAATGCCTTAAAATCCTCTATGGTACAGGTTTCGTGCTCTAATGCCGTCTTTACATCTTTTTTTGTATATTTTAAACAGTCAAAGGAATTCATCTGCTCCATTACATTTTTACACACATCCGACTCTATTTTCTCCATCCACGGTAAATACTCCATGTGATTTTTTCGTGAGGAGGGATCTGTTTCAAGCTGATGCTTTTTCTTAAGCGCTTCAGGTGACAAGTGCTTTGAATCCACAAAAAAACGGTTTTCCATTATAAAGCCTCCCTAATCCCTTAAAAATCCCGTAAGAGGATCAGATGCAGATGCACCGCGGGTAAGAACTCTGCCAAGACCTGAAAGATATGCGCTCCTGCCTGCCTCAATTGCCTGACGGAATGCAGATGCCATAAGCGGAAGATTACCTGCGGTTGCCAGGGCTGTGTTTGCCATAACAGCCGCTGCCCCCATTTCCATTGCTTCGCAGGCCTGTGATGGCTTACCGATTCCTGCATCAACAATAATCGGAAGGTCAATTTCATCTATAAGAATCTGAATAAAATCCTTTGTTGCAAGACCTTTGTTAGAGCCTATGGGAGCTGCAAGAGGCATTATGGTTGCCGCCCCGGCATTCACTAAGTCTCTGGCAATATTAAGGTCAGGATACATATACGGCATAACAATGAATCCGTCATTTGCAAGAATTTCCGTTGCTTTTACCGTTTCCTGATTATCAGGAAGAAGATATTTAGAATCACGCATAATCTCAACCTTTACAAAATTACCGCATCCAAGCTCCCTGGCAAGTCTTGCAATTCTTACCGCTTCTTCGGCATTTCTTGCTCCGCTTGTGTTCGGTAAAAGTGTAATCCCCTTTGGAATAAAATCCAGGATATTTTCCTGTTCTTTGGTATTGGCTCTGCGAACTGCAAGTGTAATAATCTGTGCGCCTGCATCCTTTATAGCCGCTTCAATTAAATTAAGAGAGTATTTTCCCGAGCCTAAAATAAAACGGGAATTAAATTCATGCCCTCCGATTATAAGCATATCTCTATTCATCTGAAATTCCTTCTTTCTATACTTCATATTCTTCTGCCGTAATTCTTAAAACCGTGTGCGCCTGATGTGCGGCACACAGCATAACTCTTGTGGATACAAGGCCGAGTCCGTCTCCGACGTCGCTTACTTCATCACCGCAAAGATAAAACCTCTTTGAAACCTTTCTTGTTTTTATTAAGTTAGAGCTGTCTAAGCCTGCCATACCCGAGGCGGCAACAATATATTTATCAGGCATTTTCTCCAAAACAAAATTCGTCAGCATTGCTTTACATTCTGCATTATCAAATGCTTCGCATATAATATTGGCATCGGACAGTATATCCCCTGCATTGCTTTCATTAAGATAAGCATTATGTATTTTGACTTCAATATAAGGATTTATTTCTTTTAAGCTTTCCAGCAAGGCTTCGGTTTTACTCATTCCGATTTGATTTATCTTATATTGCTGACGGTGAATATTGGTTATATCCACCCTGTCACAATCAATCAGTATAAGCTTTCCGAAGCCTGAACGGGCAAGTGCAATGGCTATGTTGGAGCCAAGCCCGCCAAGACCGCATACCGCAACAACTGTGGATGAAATTTTCTTTTGTAGCTTAGCCCCGTGTCGGTCACTCAGAGCCTTTATCCATTCTTCTTTATCAGGAACCATATCAACCACCTCCCACAAAGCTGACTACCTCAACACTATCACCGTCTTCTAAAAAAGTATCGGCATATCTTGCTTTTGGAACTATATCACCGTTAAGCTCAACGGCAACACGCATTAAATCATAGCCCGCAGAATAAAGATATTCTTTTACTGATTTACCGACCGCATCCAACTCTTTTCCGTTAATTTTTACCATTTCTTTCACCTCCGAAATTCACAATAAAAAAAGGAGCTACCGATTCGGTAACTCCTAAAATTACTTAAGTTTTCCTGAAGCTTGCGTTCAGGCATCCCTACGTTGGCATTATCCAAATCAGGTTCTCGGTCGAAGGTCATACCTTCCTCTCAGCCTGTACCACAAGCTCCCGTTTCTATTAAGTTTGACTTTAGTATATCACTTGTAATATTAAATTTCAAGTGTTTTTTATTATGTAAATGATTTTACCATTCTTTCTTTTTCTAAGAAAATTGTTATTTTTATATTCCAGCTTAATTGCGCTTATTTTTGAATAGATACTAATCAAAAACATCCGGATCTAGTTTAGAATCAAGTAAACGGTATACTTCATCTCCATTTTCGTTTAAATATAAAACAACGTATATATCTTCTTCGCCTAAAATCTTTTCTGCAACAGGCATAACGTATTGCTGAAATGTTGTCGCATTGCTGTCAGTTAATTTACCATCAAAATCTAATGTGGCTACATATAAATTTTTTCCATCTATCTTATCCATTTTTCTTTCGAAACTTAAATTAAGTTCATCAGCCATAGAATTAAACAATTTATCCGCTTCCACACAGCATTTTTCCTTTGCCTCAGTAAGAGATGTACTACAAGCACATAAGAAAAGCGCAAGTATAGCCACAAATAATAATAAAATATTTTTTTTCATAATTCATAAACTCCTTTGTTACTTTTTGTTTATTTTGTCTAACAACTCTATTACTTCCGCAAATGCAAGTATAAATAATCCATTTACAAAACCAATTATCCACGCACCAAACATACCAGCAAAGTCACCAAGCGGACCATCAAACAAACATATTCCAACAATAAAGAATATAACAAATACAATTAATGCACATACTGAAAGTAAGTTTGCAATTAAATTCCCTTTTTTAAGCATTATTACACCCCCTTTTTCATATAAAAATGCATTAGCTCCAATAATTTATTGTGACTTAGTATCAAAATCATTATAAACCAATTTGGTTTATTTGTCAATATACCATTTCGGTTTATACTATAATTTTACCGAGGTGAGAATATGTACAAAAGAATACGGGAATTAAGGGAAGATAATGATCTGCTCCAAAAGCACTTGGCGGAATACTTACATTGCTCTCAGGTTGCGTACTCCAGATATGAATTGGGAACAAGAGATATCCCAACCGAAGTTTTAATACTTCTTGCAAAATTTTACGATACAAGTGTGGATTACCTGTTAGGTTTAACCAACGAGCAAAAACCGTATAAAAAATGAGTAAGAAAAAACTGCCACGAATGTGACAGTTTAATTTATTTGTATGTATTAAATATATAATGAAATATCAACTCCGTTGATATGAAATAATCCTTGCGGATTATGAAATATTTTTCTTTTTGGAAAAATGTGAAATAAAATACGCCTTTTCATATGCTGCAAGGCATATTTCATAGCAAAGCTATTTCATATTGCGAAGCAATATTTCACACGCCGAAGGCGTATTTCATTGAAAAAAGACTATTCTTTCGAATAGTCTTTTTTCTGAGAAAGCAGAACAAAAGAAATATTTTTATTTTTGAACAAGCGGACATTCGATTACACAACGATGTACGGTTGTGGGACGATATGAAAGAATTCTATCCGCTTTTTTCAGGGCATCTGCCAGATTTTCTTCGGTAATTTCCTCGGGAACTTCAAAATTTGAATCCGATCCAGTGTATTTATGTCCTTCTTCACCGCAAAGGGCATATTTTTTTGACCAATCACATGCCTTGCCGTCAGTCGGAATCCACTTGTATTTTTTGCCGTTCAATTCAATTAAAGTCGTTTTATTTGCACGAAGTGCATTTGCGGGACATGCTTTGATGCAAATATCGCAGTTGTCGCAGCAAATTTCATCTTTATTTACTTGAGCCTTAACAAATTCATCAAGTGGAGCATCGGTTACGATTGCTATGTAATCCTGACTAAAGCCATGTTTCTCTGTATAGCACATACCATTAAGAGTTAAGTGACCAAGACCTGCTTCAACAGCCTCCAACTGATTACAAAATGCATCCGGAAGCACCCCTCTCGGAGTTCCCATATCGCCGCCAATACCGGTTAAATTATAGGTGGCAACAGCTCGATATCCCTTCTTTTCTAAATATTTTTCAATCTTAAATGATGTATATGCAAGCTCAAAGGTTGTTTCGTACTTTGAGTACATATAAGGACCAACTGCAAAGGCGGGTGGCTTAATAGTCATTTTTTGAACAATTTTAGGATAATGAATTCCTATTATAATGACATTTTTTGCATTTTCAAGATGGTCTTTTGTTTTGTAAATCTTTCTGGTGAAACTTTTTGAATCCGGTTCAAAAATATGAAATCTTGGTGTTTTTGACACCATATCTATAATATCCTCACCGCCCTTAATAGGAATCAGGTCTTCTGCCAATTTATCAAACCGTTTGGCAGGTATAACTGCGTAAGTGTCGCTTCCCTCTTCTTCTATCATGCGACAGATATTTTCTGTTAAAGACAAATTTACATGATCAACCGGGTCATTAAGTCCGAAATATTCATAATTTGAAAACGGGGCATTCGTCAGAAGAATTTCGGTTACCATAATCTCATCATCTTTTTTCTCAATACCTGCAGCTGATAAATATGCATCAATATTAACCTCCGGACTATTGAGGGTTTTATATCCGTAGTCGTCAATTATCCTTGCGGCATCTAAGCGTGCAAATCCGGAAAAATGAGCCAGTGCAGTTTGTTCTGCGCTGATTGTTCCATAGCTTTCGTTTCCATATCCATTGCGGGCATTTATTTTGTCGCCTTGAGCCTGCGATGTTTTCTTACATGAAATAGTCATAACTACCGCACCGTTTGTATATTCATATACACTTTTTGCTCCAAGTGCATCTGTTGTTTTGCGGTCAAGGAATACAACGTTATCAATATTATAGCGGTCAACGAAATTAACGACATCATCATAAAGCTTTCTATGTACAGGCAACTCAAGATTGGCAATGCTGTGTTTATTCCGCACAGGTGCTGATGTGTGAGCACCGCCATCACTTCTCAAATGCTTTGGCAGGCAATATTTTACACAGCAACCCATTTCACCGCCACGCATACCATATTTATCAATGTGTTCCAGTATGACTTTTTCATCTACGATGTCAGGAATATTAAGGTCAAGGTCTAAATCAAAATGCTCTGCCCATGCACAGCGCCAAAGATTTTTATTTGCAAACTTAAAGGTTTTGTCTTCAACCTCAATCGTTTTTACACCGTTACACTCTTTTCTATAAGCATCTGTCGGACAGTGCTTAATGCATTCTCCGCACATATCGCAAAGCTTTGTTTCGTCATACATAGGTGTAGGGCATAATGGTGCGTTCGTGATAATAGAAATAAATCTGTTTCTTGGCCCGTATTCAGGAGACATTGTAAGACCATGCCATCCGAGTTGACCGAGACCGGCACAGGTTGCTGCATAAATATGCGATATATCGGGGGCAAATGTTGCACTTAAGCTTTCAAACGGCCGGTAACGCCATATATTTGAAGCCGCAAGCGGAACCGCTTCATAGCCAAGACCATCAAGATATTGTGCCACTCGGAAAGCAATATAATCAAGCTTTAAGTTCATAACATACTGAATTGAGTATGGTCCTATCACTTGAGGGTGTACTTCTCCTCCAAGCTCAATTGCTTCATCAAGATGATGGATTGCACAGACCACAACACTTTGTGCAGTAGGTAAAATACCTTGTGGGCTCATCATAATAGGTGCATTTTTAAAACGTGAAATCGGAGCAATACCAACAAGGTCTGCACCAATTTTATATGCACATTCTTTAACTTTTGCAGTAAGATTTGCATTCATATTCTTTTTCCTCCGTTTCATAATCTGCATCAATAATATCATCTTCCATCAGACATCTCAATATATTTTTGAGTCAAAATAGTGGACTTTTCGCTCAAAAAATGTTATAGTAAGAATGACAAGAATATCAACCGATAAAGGAGGAACTATGATATACGATTTTGACGAACTGTCATTTCAAATACTGGGTGTTCTCAGTATTAATCATCCAAAGGGTCTGTTTAAGGTTAAAGGCAGACAATATGCTGCACTTGCATACAGAGTTTCAGGCGTTGCAGAATTCAATTTTGGTGAAAAACTGATAACCTCAAATCCCGGTGACATTACTTTCATTCCTGAAGACATATCCTACGAAGTGCAACACTCCGGGGGCAATATGATAGTTATTCACTTTACAGATTGCAATTATCATGTGCCAGAAAATATTTCACTCAACAACAATGCATATATAGGAAATCTTTTTGCCGAGCTACACGAAAAATGGGAACACCGACGTCCGATTCACGGAACAAAGGCTAAAATTTACACGATCTTAGAATTATGCTATGAATTAAACATCCATACACACAACTCTCCTTTAGCAGAAAAGGCAAAGCAACTGATTGATGAAAATTATTCAAATCCGGATTTCAACATTGAGGTGCTTGCACAAAAGCTCTACACAAGTACTCCTACTCTGCGTAGAAATTTTTCAAACAGATTTGACATTTCTCCGAAGCAATATCTTTTAAAAGTTCGATTAGATACTGCAGCTGCACATTTATCTCAAGATTATTCATCAGTACTTGAAGCCTCCCGAAAAAGCGGATTCAATGATGAACGTTATTTTTCCCGGATATTCAAAAAGAGATATGGCAAATCTCCTTCAAAATTCAATAAGTAATAGTAAATAAAATCGTCATTAAGTATGTTAAGGGAAAGTAAATAATCAATAAGTAAAATCGACATTCCTCTGACGAAGAATGTCGATTTTTGTCTTTCGTGTACATAATAGATGCAAGGGGTTTTAGTGAAATATCAACTTCGTTGATATGAAATAATTCTAACGAATTATGAAATATTTTGCTAACGCAAAATGTGAAATAAAATACGCCTTTTCATATGCCGTAAGGCATATTTCATAGCGAAGCTATTTCATATTGCGTAGCAATATTTCACACGCCGCAAGGCGTATTTCATTGAAAAAAGCACCGACAAAGTCGATGCTTTTTTTGGCTTTCACGTTCATAATAGATGCAGATTAGTTTTTAATGAAATATCTCACTGCGTTCGATATGAGATAATCCTAACGGATTATGAAATATTTTTCTTCGAAAAATGTGAAATAAAATTTGCCTTTTCATATTGCGAAGCAATATTTCATACACGAAGTGTATTTCATAGCGAAGCTATTTCACTTGCCGCAGGCAAATTTCATTGAAAAAAGACTATTCTTTCGAATAGTCTTTTTTCTGGTGGGCCATCTAGGACTCGAACCTAGGACCGTCCGGTTATGAGCCGGGAGCTCTAACCAACTGAGCTAATGGCCCATAATGCTCAAAACGAGGACTCTGGTATAAGTTCCTCGTTTTTTCATTATGTGGTGACCCGTACGAGATTCGAACTCGTGTTACCGCCGTGAAAGGGCGGTGTCTTAGACCACTTGACCAACGGGCCTTAAGTAACAGACAGTTTGCAAAAAACGCAAACTGTCTGTTGGCTCCTCAAGTTGGACTCGAACCAACGACCCTGCGGTTAACAGCCGCATGCTCTACCGACTGAGCTATTGAGGAATAAAAGATCAGCGGCTACCTATCTTCCCGGGCAGTCTCCCACCAAGTATTTTCGGCGTTCAAAGGCTTAACTTCTGTGTTCGGAATGGGAACAGGTGGACCCCTTTGGCAATCACCACTGATCATGGTTAAAGGTAATGAGTGTCTCCACTCTATACACCCTCAAAATTGAACATATATTTATACGAAAGTTCTTGGATCGTTTTTGGTCAAGCCCTCGGCCTATTAGTATCGGTCAGCTTAATACATTACTGCACTTACACCTCCGACCTATCAATCACATAGTCTACGTGTGGCCTTACTAGCTTGCGCTAAGGGAAATCTTATCTTAA
>SVKB01000002.1 GCA_015068665.1 Oscillospiraceae bacterium
TTTTACGCTATATTATAGCTAAGGACTGAAAGCCTAAATCCGGCTTTCAGCCCAGAAAATTCACTTAGATTATATTATCATTTTGGAGCCAAATTTGAGGTTTACACAAAATGAGGGATTGCCCCGTCGGAGAGCTATCCGAACTCGCCTCAAACCCTTAAAAATAGGCTTTTTCTTCGTTGTCGGTTTCGATATACCTTGTATTATCAAAACCTTCCGCCTTGAAAAATCACAATTTTAAAGGGTTATAGGTTCTATAAGAATTTTCAAATTAGGAAATTTTTAGATAGAATGAGGCAAAAACGCAGGTAATATTCGGATATTACCGAGGATTTTAACGATATTATATCAAAAATTTACAATTTAAAAACGAGTTCGGATAACTTTCCGACGGCTAACCATTAAAAAGGTAAAGATTTTAAAAAAATCTTTAAAACTTAAGTTTTTGGTTATGAATAAACTTAGCCACTCGACGTATCTAATACGCCTTCGGGTGACCCAAAATCAAAGATTTTGGCTAAGTTTATCCATTCTGAAGATTTTTTCCTATCCCCTCTGAATTGTTTTAGGGGCTGTAAATAAAAAATTTACAGCCCCATTTATTTTTTAGTTAACCCGCAAGTGCCGTACAATCCTTATAAAAACCTGCTTTTGCAGGTGGGTACTCGCCCGTCAACTTTACTGTTTCCCCTATCGCCAGCCTTTCGGGTGGGGGGCATACAAACCGTATCCGGAGACAAAATTCCCTTTTCATTGTTATCGGTTAATATAAAATGATTGCTATCGAACACCGCAGGTGTTTTTTATTTTTTTAAAAGCATAAGCTTATGAATGATTTTGGCAGCCTCAGCTCTCGATGTGGTGGCATTGGGCTCAAACATACTATTCCCTTTTCCGTGAATAATATCCGCCTCCTGAAGTTTTATTATAGGCTCGTAGGCATAATAGGTAAACTGATTCCTGTCATAAAACTCGGTGGAATATTTAAGCTTTGGCAGAGTAATATCAGCACGAAGTGCGGCACGGTAAGCAATTGAGCACATATCCTGCCTTGTTATATAAACACCGTCATCAAATACCGGTTCATCATATATCCCCTGAATAAGCGCATAGAATTCTGCAGCGGCAAGATAGGATTTATACCATTTGCCTTCAGCACCTCCACCGAACTCAGCATCAAACATACTGTTCGTTTTAAGCATAGCCTCAACTATCATCTTCAGGAATTCCTCACGGGTAACTGGCTTTGCAGGTTCATATTTTCCTTCTCCTGTACCTTTAACAACCCCATTTTCATAAAGATAAACTATACTCTCAATCGCCCAGTCATATTCCTTTATATCATCAAAGGGAAGAATAATTTCAGGCTCGGGTTCAGGTTCGGGCTCAGGTTCCGGCTCAGGCTCAGGGTCATGAACGCCTATATAGTCATCATCCATTTCAAATATAAGCTTTTCATTAAAAACAATTCGCTTAAAATTTGACATACAGTCGGGAACAGTTCTATAGGTAAGCATATGCACTATTTCCTCCTGATATGCCATATCGAAGGCAATAAGTATGGGAATATGCTCTTCCTTCTGCATAACCTGAAGCAGAACTGTTATAAAATAAGTATCAAGGTCCTGGGCATAAATAGGCGTCTGAAAGGCGGCAACAGTAGAGTCCATATCATCCAGAAAAGCTTTGAGGGCTTCATCCTCCACCCCCACGCCTTTACATCTTACAATAAAATCATCCTCTATAGCACAAAGGTTTTCATAGGTGGACATACCTTGCGGGGATGCATAGGAAAGAACAGACAGTATCAGAGAAAAAACAACTGTAAATAACAGAATTCTTTTCATATACAACCTCCTTTATGCTTTATATATACATTATACTATATTCAATAAAAAAAATAAATAATTATTTTTAAAAAATTTAATAATATTTAAAAAGGCAAAAAGGACGGTAGAAAATGATTCTTATCATAAAAACAGTTATTTTATATTTTTCGGTGATTTTTTCACTAAGACTTATGGGGAAAAAGCAGATTGCTCAGCTTGAGCCCGCCGAGCTTACGGTAGCCATTATGATGTCCGAGCTTACAACCATCCCCTTGTCTGAGCCCGATGTTCCGATTTTGAACGGAATAATTCCGGTGTTTATTTTAGGTGCAATTGAAATTTTAATATCTGCACTTATGATAAAAAATCTGAAATTCAGGTATCTTATAACCGGGCATCCCACAGTTATAGTGGAAAACGGAAAAATTAAGGATGAAGCTTTAAAATGCACTCATTTTACCACCGATGATCTGCTTTGTGAAATGCGTCTTAACGGAGTATCCTCCATTACTGACATAAGCTGTGCCGTTTTGGAAACCGGCGGAAGAGTAAGCTTCTTTTTAAACAAAAATGCTCCTCAGGAAAATTGCGGGGCACCGTCCTTTTCCATTATCAGCAAGGGAATTCTTATGGAGAAAAATTTAAAAAATGTGGGAAAGGATAAAAAATGGCTTGAAAAACAGCTGAAAAAATTAAACTGTGAAAACACAAAGGAAATCCTTCTGCTTACCGCAAGCACCGAGGGGGTTACTTATTTTCAAAAAAGGAAGTTGAAAAAATGAAAAGAATATATCCTGCAATTATAATAATAATCCTGATATGTATTTTTTGTATTGGCTACAGCTATATTCTTGGGAAGTATACCGATAAGCTTATAGGTACTCTTGATGAATTTGACCGCCTTGTTACCGAGGAGGACTTTGAGAGTGCCCGAAAAAAATTTACCAAACTTAACAGAGAGTGGGAAAATACAAAACGAATTGCCGGAATTATTACAGGAAAGAAGGTGCTTGAGGAAATTGGCTTTTTTATAAGAGGTCTTGAATATTGCGTGAACCTTGAAGTCAAAAGGGATTGTCAGACCTATTACCTTTCGGCAAGGTATAATCTTGAAAACTTATCAAAGCCGTCTTATTAAAAACAGCATATAATATAATCAGAAAAGGAATTCTTTTCTGAAGGAGGATTAATATGAAATATTATCTGGCAACCTTCTCATCTATAACCTTTGCCAATAAAATAAAAAAGCATCTTATCAATACACCGGGATTTATAACCCTTATGCATACCCCCTCCTCCCTTTCCGAAAAAGGCTGCTCTTATGCTTTAAGATTCAGGGAGGATAAGCTTAAGGAGGTGCTTGATACCGCAGAAGAAATGAATATTAAGATTCTTGGACTTTATACTGAAGAAAACAATCTTTTTAAAAAGCTTAAATGATATATCTTGACAACGCTGCCACCACGGGAAAGAAACCGCCCGAGGTTTTAAAGGCGGTTTCGGATGCTCTTGTTGCTTCAGCAAATCCCGGAAGGGCATCCCATAGCAGAGGGCGGCGCGCTCTTGATACAGTTTATGAAACAAGAGAGGCTCTTTCCCGCCTTTTTAAAATAAATACTCCCGAGCGATTTGTGCTTACCCCCAACGCCACCTACGGTCTTAATTTTGCCATAAAGGGAATTTTAAAGACGGGGGATCACTGTATCACTACCGCAATGGAGCATAACTCAGTGCTTCGCCCTCTTTATTCGGTAAAAGGACTTGAAATTACCGTTTTGAAGGGGGACGGCTTCGGTTTTATAAAGCCTTATGAGGTTCTTGAAAATATAAGGGAAAATACAAAGCTTATTATCATAAATCATTCCTCTAACGTTAACGGAGTTATTCAGGATATTGAGGGAATTTCCCGTCTTTTAAAGGACACAAATATTCCCATTTTAATTGATGCATCCCAGACTGCGGGTATTATAGATATAAGTTGGGAGGATTTTTCACTTATTGCATTTCCCGGGCACAAGGGACTTTACGGTCCCCAGGGAACAGGTGGCCTTTATGTAAGTCCATCAATCCAAATGGATACAATTATTGAAGGGGGTACCGGAAGCAGCTCTTACGATTATGAAAATCCGCTGTTTTTACCTGACCGCTTTGAAAGCGGAACCCTTAATACCCCGGGCTGTGCAGGGCTTACCAAAGGAATTGAATTTATTGAAAAAAACGGAATTGAAAATATATTAAGCTATGAACACTCTTTAATTTCAGCTCTTCTTAATGAGCTTTTAAATATGGATAAAATTGTTTTATATTCTCCAAAGGATGTAAGTAAGCTTTCCAACTCTTTAGCCTTCAATATAAAAGGGCTTGACAGCAGTAAGGTCGCACATATTCTTGACAGCCGTTTCGATATCGGGGTGCGTCCCGGTCTTCATTGTGCTCCCCTTGCTCATAAAAGACTCGGAACACTTGATACGGGGGCTGTAAGAGTAAGTGTTTCATATTTTAATACAAAAGAGGAAATAAAAAGATTCATTGATGCAATATACAAAATAAAAAACGGTGTGTGAACACCGTTTTATTATTTTACCGAATATTCATATTTTTTATCGAGATATCTGAATATAACTGTTTTTATTTTTGTATCAACAGGCATATCAGAAACAAAAAGCGCATTTACCTTTTCACCTGATTTTACGGTTATATTTTCCTTACCCGTTTTATTCTCGTAATACTCTCCCATATAAACCTCATCCTTTTCATCAATGAGAAGGATTTCCACAGAATGGTCAATATCAATATCAAAGCTTTCCTTATTTTCAAAGGTATAGCTTACAAGATAATATTTACCGTCACTGTTTGAAAGAGTAACCTTTGTCTTGTTATCCTCAAACTCCACATAAAGAGCTTCACTTATTTCCTCAACGGAAAAAACGATATTTCCAAGCTTTGAATCCTTCGGAAGAACATTTTCTTCCTTCTGAGGTACATTTACATCAGGCTCTTCGGGAATTTCGGTAACTGTCATACACCCTGTAAGACACAAACTTAAAAGAAGAATTGATATAATTATTTTTTTCATAGCGTCACATCCTTATAGCCGTCGGAAAGTTATCCGAACTCGTTTTTAAATTGTAAATTTTTGATAAACAATCGTTAAAAGCCCCGGTAATACTTACATAGCACAAAAAGCCGCACCGATTATACCTGCATCGTTAAACAGCTTTGCAATTTCCAGGCTGCATTTTTCAACATAATTATTGTATTTACAGCTGTAAACCTGCTCCTTAAGAGGATTTAAAAGATAATCCCCTTCCTTGGAAATTCCTCCGCCGATTACAATTTTTTGAGGCTGGAACACATTGATTATGGAAGTTATACCCACGCCAATGTACTTAATATACAAATCAACAACCTGCTTTGCCGCTTTATCACCTTTTTTAGCACAGTCAAAGGCACATCTTCCGTTAACCTCACCGTTTTCTTCCACCCATTTATTCATTAAAGAATCAGGATTTTTCAAAATAGCCTCCTTGGTAAAATTACATAAAGCTGTAACCGAGGCATACTGCTCCCAGCATCCCTTACAACCGCAGGAGCACTCAAGACCGTCACCTTCAATAATCAGATGACCTATTTCAGAGCCTGCACCGTTAAAGCCGGAATACACCTTGGAATCAAGAATAATTCCACCGCCCACTCCTGTTCCGAGAGTAATAAAAATAAAGCTTTTTGAATTATTACCGTAAAACTTATACTCCGCCATTGCGGCACAGTTTGCATCGTTTTCTATGCTTATTTTTTTAATACCGAGTCTTTCCGAAAGCTCTTTTCTTAAATTAACTCCGGTCATACCAAGATTACTTAAGTGTCTGATAACCCCATCGTTATTATCAACAATTCCGGGACAGCCTGCACCAAGCCCGGCAATATCCAAAGAGGACAGCTTCATATCCTTCAAAAGCTTTTCGGAAACCGAGCACATCACATCAATAACCGCTTCCGCACCGTCTTTAGGTGTAGGTGCTGAGGTTTTTGCTAAAATCTCGCCCTTTTCATTAACAATACCTGCGGCAACATTTGTTCCTCCAAGATCTATGCCTATATAATACATATCTTTCCTCCTGATTAAAAAATCACTCTTTTAGAAATAAAGAATATAATTAAAACTATAAATGAAACAATATTCCATCTTAAGCAAAAAAGAGAAATACCCCTTCTTGTGCAGACAGTATTCATAATTCTTTGCTGACTGTTTTCTTTTTTTCTGTGACTGCCTATCCTGATTCTGCACACAATATGCGAAGCACACCAGATAACGTTTATAATACTTACACCAAGCAATATATAATCGGTTACAAGCTTATACATAAAATTTACCGATTCCATCATATATGCTACGGGAACGCCCTCCAGTATGTAAGAATATTTTGCCGTAATCTGATTATAGTGACGGTAAAATTCCGGAGTGTTGCTTATAACATTTTTTATAAGCAATGCCGTTAAAAAAGCAAAAACACCAAGGACAATTATTCTTAAAATTATATAGCCCACATCTGATTTATAATTATGATAAACGGTAAGCCGTTCTTCTTTTTCGTAAGTCTGTGTAACCGGATATTCGTTCATACTCCGCCTCCTGATATTATTTACATTATTATACACCATTATTTAAAAAAAGTAAATATATTAGTTTAGCCAATATATTTTTTTAAAAAAAATATTGCATTACACTCAAATAAATGGTAAAATAATATAAAATGCAGCCATGAAGGGCTTAATAAGAAAGGATACATAAAAATGAACGAAACACTTTTAAATGAAAAAAGCAACTATTTCTCAGTAAAAAGAATTATTGCCATGGCACTTTCCGTTATAGCAACTCTTTGCTATCTGTATTTTGCCATCAATCAGGTTTTTACACCGTATGTGGAAAGCCTTACAATGGTATTTGACCAGATGAAGTCAGGTATTGAGGTGCCTATGGGCTCTTATCTTATCCCGGTATTTACATTACTCCTACTTACATTCATTTTCTCAATTGCCCCTGTTGTAGGTGCATTTCTTCCTGCAAGCTGCAAAAAGGCTTCACTTATCATTATGATGATTCCTTTCGGATGGCAGTTCTCGGATGTTGTTCCCTCTGTTATCTCCGCAATTGCGCAGAAGGCTCCCTTTGAACAGGTAAAGGCTATTTACGCGCTTGCAGTTGCAGCTTTGTGCTTAATCGCAGCAGTTATTCTTAATGCCGCTGACGGTAAAAAGGCAGCAGTTGAGGCTGAAGAAGAAATTGAATTTATCCCCGAGGAAAGCGAATTTACCGTAGAATACTACGAAGAACCTGCTGATGAAGTTTCAGAGGCTACCGAAGAAGCTACAGATGCAACCGAGGAAGAGATTGAAGCTGTTGATGAGGCAGGAGACCAGCTTTTCGAAGAGGTTAAAGAAGAAATCGAAGAAGAAGAAAACAAAGAGTAAAATCAGTAATTAAAAAGCCATTTTTATAATGGCTTTTTAAAGTTAAATGATATTTATGTATTACAAATATTCCGACTACTTAAAAGAAAAATACGGAGAAAAGGTTTATAAGCTTCCCATCAACATACCTGTTACCTGCCCTAACCGTGACGGTACAAAGGGCTACGGAGGGTGTATATTCTGCTCTCAGGCGGGTGCAGGCTTTGAAACCTTCAGCCCGATTACACCTATTGAAATCCAGGTTTCCTCCAATATGGAATATATAGGTAAAAAATACAATGCAAAAAAGTTTATAGGATATTTTCAGAATTATTCAAATACCTATCTTCCCGCAGAGGTTTTCTACAATAATCTTTTAAAGGTAAGCAAGTTTGATAACATAGTTGAGATTGCGGTTTCCACCCGCCCCGACTGTATCACCCGCGAGCATCTTTTATATGCAAAAAAAATAAAGGATGATACAGGAATTGAAATAATGTTTGAAATGGGGCTTCAGACCGCAAATGATGAGGCTTTGAAAATCCTTAACAGAGGTCATACGGTTGACGATTTTAAAAATTCGTCCGATATGATTAACGAATACGGCTTAAAGGCAGGCGCTCACGTTATACTTGGGCTTTTTACCGATACTAAAGAGGATGTTAAGAATACGGCTTTATTTTTAAATGAATGCAGAGTTTCCAATGTAAAATGCCATTCTCTTTATATTCTTAAAAACACAAAGCTCGCCACCATGTATGAAAGAGGAGAAATTACACTTAAAACCAAGGATGAGTTTATTGATGAGGTATTTACCTTCCTTTCATACCTTAATCCCGATATTCCCGTCCAGAGGCTTCTGGGACGCGCTCCCGAGGAGGAGACAATTTTCGAAAACTGGGGGCACAGCTGGAGAAAAATCCAGAATGAGATTGAAGAAAAAATGAGAGAAACCGGATTTTTCCAGGGACAAGGTCTTAAACTGAAGAATTACTAATATACTTTTTTTAAGAAGGGAGTTTTAAAAATGGGTATAATAGATTTAAAGAGAGCTGTAATCAGCAGCGGTGTTGCACTTATACTGACCTTTATACTGTTTATTTTATGTTCACTTTTAACCGCATTATCAATAATCGGAGACGGTGCCATAAGAACGGTTGTTATTATAATTACCTGCATAAGTGCTTTTATCGGCGGTTATCTTACCGCGAGAAATGTATATGAATACGGACTCTTCAACGGTCTTGCAACAGGCTTGATTTATTTTCTTATGCTTTATGTATTAAGCGTGATTATGACCTTTACCTTTGCTGCAAACGGTGAGCTGTTCAAGGGGCTGTTATTTATCCTTATTGCCTCGGGAATAGGCGGAGTGGCAGGCATAAATTCAAAAGCACAAAGACGAAGAAGAAAAAAAGCTTCATATCCAAGATACAGATAAATTTTAATTTTTTTTAAATTTTATATATGCAAAATCAAAATTATGTGATAAAATACATAAGGTGATGTAATTTTTATAATTTGAAGGAGAGATACATATGGAAAAAATCTACACAGGAAAAACAAAGGATGTTTACAGTCTTGACAATGGCAATGTTATGCTTAAGTTCAAGGATGACTGCACAGGAAAAGACGGTGTTTTTGATCCGGGTGAAAATTCAGTCGGCCTTACAATAGACGGTATCGGCAAAGCAAATCTTGAAACCTCTATTCACTATTTTGAATTACTTAAAAATGCAGGAATCAAAACTCACTATGTAAGTGCTGATCTTGAAAATGCTACAATGGAGGTTCTTCCCGGCAAGGTATTCGGTCACGGCCTGGAGGTTATCTGCAGACTGGTTGCTACAGGAAGCTTTATAAGAAGATACGGTGAATATATTGAAGACGGTACTGTTTTAGATGGCGGATATGTTGAGTGTACCTTCAAAAATGACGAAAAGGGTGATCCTCTTGTAACCAAGGAAGGTCTTGTTGCGCTTAATGTTATGAGCGCTGAAATGTTTGAAAGCATGAAGGAACAGACCTTGAAGATTACAAAAATAGTTGCTGATGATTTGAAATCGATTGGTCTTGACCTTTGGGATATCAAATTTGAATTCGGCTATAACAATGACGAGGTTATCTTAATTGATGAAATCGCTTCCGGTAACATGAGAGTTTATAAAGACGGAAAAATCGTTGATCCGGTTGAGCTAACAAAGCTGATTCTAAACAGATAAAAAATTATCAATTATAAATGAAGCACAGGACGGATATGCCATATAAATGCAGAATTCAGAGTGCAGAATGCAAAATGATATGCCGCAAGCGGCATAGTGAATTGCACCTTGCGGTGCATGAATTGTTATCTATTCGATAACATGAATTGATTTTTAAAAAATCATGAATTGTTGACTTATGTCAACATTAAGGATAGGACGGATATGCCATTCGGCATCCGTCCTTTTTTAATACTGTAGGGCGTGGCGACTCGACACGCCGATATAAAATTATCAATTAACCTGTGCGAAACACATATCGAGTTTTGCTTTAGCAAAACATATCGAAAATCCCATAGGGATTTAGTCCTTAATTTAACAATGTACACTACAAAAAAGTGCCTACCATTCGGTAAGCACATTTTTCTTTAGCTATCTCTTGCTTTGCATGGTCCGGGGAATTTTGACATCTCCCACCCCTACTTACTTTTCTGCAAATACCATTTCAGCCATATTACTCCAGTCGTTAGTTGTATTCCCATAGGTTTCATACTTAATATATCTGGCACTCACTCCACCAAGATCAAACTTTTCGAAATCATTTGTAACACCTGAGGAAACGAGTTTTTCTTTTACGGGAACAAAGGTTTTTCCGTCAGTTGATGCATAAATTGAGAATGTATATTTTCTGGAATCTCCCATTCTGTATGCAATATGAACGCTATCTACTTTTTTTACGGAACCTAAGTCGAATATACCGTATCCTAAATTACCCTTATCGTCTTTTTTTACACCCCATCCGGTAGTAAAGGAGCCATCAACAATATTTTCAATGTTATTTCCCGTTCCGTCGTCTCCTGACTGTGTTAACGAATATAAAGTAAGTGCATTTTCTATTTCATGACGAGGTTTGAATTCCCCTGTATAAGTATCACCCGTTAATTTCTCCGCGGTTTTTATGATAACCGTTTTCGAAAAACTGTCCCACTCAACAGGTATTTTGAAACTTTCGGCAACAAAACGAACAGGAACAACAAATCGTCCGTCTATAATCTTTGCCGGAACATCAAGAGTAACTTCTTTATTATTTACATAGGCTTTTTGAGAATCTTTTGTTATTTTTATAACATTTCCGTTTTTTGAGCCCGTTGCTGTTTCGGTATCAGGATCCCACGATACATCCGCTTCCAGTGCTTCGAATATTGCACGCATAGGTACTAATGTTCTGCCGTTTTCAATAACCGGCTCAACATCCGAATAGATATATTTATTTGCAGGTTCCAATTTAAGATTAACGCCGTATGTGAACGAAGGAGGATTTGATGTGAAATTCTTTTCTCCTTGGTTACTTATATAACTTAATGTATAATTTCCGTTTAATCCTTCAAAAGATGCAACACCGCCTTCTTTTGCCACTGCAACCATCATGTAGTCAACACCGTCTTTTTTTACCTGCCATGTTCCTTCGCATAAATCAGCAACTGTAATTTTATAATTTTCGTTACCGGAAACTGAGAAGGAAATATCTGTTGAAATACGGTTTCTTTCTTTACCGAACAAAACAACTCTGTCGTAAAGCGCAGCTCCTGTATGGGTTAAAGAGTCTATAAGTTGTGCTTTTACAGGTTCATCTGTTCCGTTTGCATCGCTTACCTGAAGTACGTTTAGAAAATAGTCTTTTTCACTATCCTGTTTTGTACCTATTTCTATACGGTAACCTCCGCCTTCATTAAGCTTTCCGTTTAACTCCTGAGCCCAGTAGTTAGTTCCGTTTACAAGATATTCACTGTCTTTACCGCCTATAACTTTTATATCAAGATTGTCTGCTTTAGGAAGCAAAGTATCAACGCTGAGTTTTCCGTTATATCCTGTACGAGTATCCGTAAATACCGTTCTTGTACCATTTACTTCAGGTTGGTTAAGTCCATGAAGCACCCAACTTTTATCAAAAGTTTTATCCTTGGCAACCACTCTGTCAAACACTAAAACAGCCGCAGGAACATCCTGTCTTCCAAGATTCAAGAACATAAAGCTTCTTTCATATTCGGGAACTTTATCTCCGTATGCTTTTGCTATATCCCCTTTTATATATGTATACTGCGGAGTGTTTAAATCAGGACCGAATTCTCTGCCTAACACTTCTCCGATTTTGTTATTTCCGCCTTCCAGCATAGTATGAACGCTTGGATTGGAATTTTCTTTATTTGCAAAAATCTGCCCACCGTCGTTTTCATGACCCGAGTAGGATTCTTTTTTATCTTCATTCGGGTCAAATACTATCATACAGTTATGGGCGATAGTACGTCTTTGATAATTGTAAAAATGAACTGTTCCCGAAACAGTATTGCCCGAATTTGATGCAGTAGAGCCGTCTCTACCTGCCTGATAGTAGCCTGTATCATTGGCAAGAGCACCTTTATAATATATTTCAAACTCTCCCGAATCAAGATGATCGTGGCCTTGTGTCCAGTATTCACCGATATTTAACTGAGCAACAACCGAGGGTGCATCTATTCCCTCTGCCCAGCTTGTTCTTGCTATCATTTCTCCTCTTGGAGACGGAAAATATTTTGAAAGCGGTAATTCTTTTACTGTTTTATATTCTACCGACGGATCATTAAAGCATAATACTTCAATAGAACTTAAATTCTGGTTAGAGCTTGTATCTCCGATTATTATTCCGTTATTATGTCTCAGGGCTTCGCCTTTTAAATAAGGATCTTTATAATAGTTTCCTGCAAGGAAGTATGCTCGTGTTCCCCTTTCATCATAAGGACCCATAGGTTGATTGCTGGATACAGAATCTCCATCTTTTAGCATTGAACCATCGGGACGTCTTGCATACAGATTCCAATATAATACTTTCCCATGTTCATCGCCGTATATGTTCTTAATTCCAAGGGCATCCATCATATAGCAGGATAAAACTTCCCATTGATATCTGTATGTGGAATAGGAATTTCCAAACAACGATGAATGAGACTCAGCAAGAAACTTCTTAGAATCTACCATTTCGCTGAAATATCTTCCTGCAACGTTTTTATATATGTCAGGGCGTTCGTCATACACCGCTATTGCAAATGCCATCTGGTCTCTTTGAAGCATTGCTTCTGCTGCATGAGCATTAAGCACACTTCCTCCAACCGGCGGAAATCCGATTTCCATAGTTGATGATGCAATAAGCCCCATATTCTGAAAATATGCTTTATCATCATCAGATATAAGAGGATAACACCAGTCATACACAGCCGCTATTGTAAACACGGCAAACCCCTGCGCATTGTATTCCGAATCGTAGAAATTAGCGTCGGCTAAGAAGTTTTTAAGAGAAGTTACCGCTTCTTTTCCCTTTTCTTCATCTCCCCATACAGCATAGTAAAATGCTTTGCTCTGAATTACGCTGAGAAATCTTGAGTTGACGTTATTTCCTGTTTTTGTAGGTATTGTTCCGTTCGACAGGTCGTTTACTTCCTTTATAAACTGCTCATAAGCGCTCTTGTTTTGCGGATGGTTTACGTTATTTTTAATTCTTTCTATATCGTTTTTATTAAAATACAGTCTCGGATGCCCGGTAGTTGGTTTAAAATCAGGCATTTCATATACATCGTTAAAAGTAAATATCTTTTCTTCTTCACTTTCAACTGTTGCATTTGAAAAATCTGACTTCAGTGTTTTTTTCCCTTCCGAAATACGCATATTATCAATTACGCCTTCGCCCTGAGATGTGGAAATTCCGGAAAAGGTAATATCTGCACATACCCCACCCTCAGGCACTTCAAACTGAAGATTCTGGCATACCCATTTTCTCCCTTTGGAACTAAAGGAATACTGTGTGATACGGGTATTTGAACTGTCATAAATTTTAACATAAATTCTTAACGCTGTACCCGATACAATATACATATCGGCAGCAGCAGTATATGTTTCTCCGGGTTTAACCGTAAACTTTTCTGATACAATACCAATGGCTTTTTCTATTTCATCATCAGTTATTCTCACTGCTTTTTTACCCGAAGCAATAAGGTCGGTTTCTTCGGTTATTCTTTCGATTGACTGATTATTTGAATGTTTCCAGCCTGCAAGACCATTTTCAAAATCGTCGTAAAAAACATATCCTTCCGGCAAAACTGTTTCGGAAGGTTTTGGAGTAGCAGGTTTTACTTCAACGCTTCCTCCGCCTCTTTTTACAACCTTTAAATTATCAATATAACTTTCTCCTTTGGTGGCTGATGCTCCCATTAAGGATATAATCATTGAATCTGTACCTGCAGGGGCTTCCATTTCCAGAGTTACACTGTCCCACTCGCCGATTTTTTTTGTAGTAACAGATTTACCAATCAGTTTTCCTCCGTCTGCACTATAAAAAGTCAAAAAAGGCTTAGCACCTGTTCCCTCAACGTGATATAAATCGGCAGTAACAATATAGGTTGCTCCCTCTGTTGCAGGAATTTTAGGCGACCTATACCCATATGCCGTTTCTTCCGTATCATCCGACACATACAAAGAGCATTTTCCATCTGTTGCCTTATCGGTTACAATCACGGTATTTTTATCGTTGGATTTTGTTGTGGCATAAATCCAGGTGCCTCTGCCATTTTCAAAAGAATCGAAAAATACTGTTTCTTCATCGGCAGAAAATACGCCAACATAACTTACCGAGGATAAGATAACACATAAAGACAATAAAAACGATATAACCCTTCTCATTATTCTTCCTCCTTTTTTGTTATATTATCTTTTATTACAGTATACCATCATAGAACCTAAATTGGAATATAAAATTTAATATTTGTTTGTAATTTTCCGAACACACAAATTAAGACAAAACTTGACAAGAAAGTATATGATGTGTAAAATATGCTTAAATTAAGCTATTTGGAGGAAGTTTATAAAGATATGAAATTCAATTCAAATGTTTGTAATTTTTACATTGGAGATATAGAGGGCATATATAAAACCAATTATAAATCTCCCCTTATGCACAAATGGGAATGGCCTCGTGAACGGGTAAGAAAAACTGACTCTGTTATTTATATTTTGGGCGGAGAGGCTATGATTTGCCCGGGGAATAATAAATTTTATGTTAAGACAGGAGATATTGTTCACCGCCCTGTTCACTTACCATACACAGCCCAAGGAATAAAGGGACCTTTTTACTACTTTAATATATCCTTTGAGGCCGATACTAAAAATGCTGTTCTGAATACGGTTATCCATGATGAAAAACAGTATTTTCTAAAGAAATTTGAAACTCTTTTTACCAGGTGGAACAATAAAAAAGGGCAATATATTTTAGAATGTAAAGCTATGATTTATTCCCTTATGGCAGAGCTTCTTAGCGAGCAGGAATTTATTAACCGTTCGGATAAAAAATATGAGCTTTTATCAAAAGCAACAACATATATAGATAATAATATTTCAAATCCTTATTTTTCTATAGGTGAGCTTTTAACCTTCCTTAATGTAAGTGATACCTATTTTCGCAGGATTTTCAAGGAACGATATAATGTTGTACCTGTAAAATATATCAGTGACTTGAGAATGACCACCGCTGAAGACTATCTTAAAAATTCAGATATGAGCATACGAAAAATTTCCGAAACAACAGGTTTTTCAGATATTTCTTATTTCAGCAAATCCTTCAAAGCAAGAACAGGTATGAGCCCGTCGTTATACAGAGAAAAATTCAGATTCAACTAAATACTAAGTCAAACGCCCCGATGTTTCGGGGCAGTAATACCCCTATCTATACCCTAAAGATATACATATTCTGCAAAAGCAGGAAAGATTTCTTGAGTTGGACGAAAAAAGGTAATAATCACAAAAAGTGATTATTACCCGAAGTCCGCAGGCGTATTAAGATACGTCAAGGGTTTTTAGGTTTAATATACGCTTTTTATCTGCCGGAGAATACTAATTCCGTATAATTATTCCAATCGTTTACAGTATTTCCGTAGCCCAATATTTTAATATATCTTCCCTTTGCATTTATATCAAACTTTTCAAGTTCAAGACCTGTTCCCGATGATTTAAGCTTATCCTTTGCAAGGGTATAATTTTTTCCGTCCTCGGATACATAGATTGAGAAGGTATATATTCGGGCATTACCTGCTTTAAATCCCATATAAATTGAATCAACTGTTTTTGATGAACCTAAATCAAATATACCGTAGCCAAGATTTTCATTTTCATCAATTTTGCATCCCCAGGAGGAGGACATATTGCTGTCTAAGACATTTCTTATGTTATTACCTGCACCGTCATCCCCGGATTGCTGGGCAACTTCAACGCTAAGAGCATTTTCAACATTATGTTTTGTAACGAAAGGACCTTTAAAGGTTTCAAGACCGTTTACCGAAGCATCCTTGAATATAACGGTTTTTGAGAAGTCATCCCAGTTGACCTCAACGCCAAAGCTTTCGGCAATAAATCTTACGGGAACCAGGAATCTTCCGTCAATAATTGTTGCAGGAGAATCAAGAGTTACCTCTTTTCCATCTACGTATGCAGTAGCAGAATCTCTGGTAATTTTTATAATCTTTCCGTCCTTTTCTCCTGTTGCGGTAGCTGTTGCTTCATCCCAGGTAACAGTTGCCTTAAGTGCTTCAAAGATTGCACGCATCGGAACCATTGTTCTTGAATTAATAATTGTTGGTTCAACATCGGAATAAATATAGGTTGAGCCCATTTTTAAGTTTATTCCCATTGTTTCTATCGGTGTAGAGGTAAATACTTTTTCTCCATCAGCAGATACATAGGATAATGTATAATTTCCGGCTGTACCTTCAAATGAACCTACGCCACCGTCTTTTGCTGCAACAATCTGACCGATTACTGCACCGTCTTTTGAAATATTCCATGTACCTTCTTTTAAATCTGCAACGGCAAATTTATAGGTTTTATCCCCTGTAACACTGAATGTTACATCGGATGAAATTCTGTCTTTCTCTTTACCGAACATAACAACGCGGTCATAAACCTGAACACCTGTGTGAGTATTTCCTTCAATCATCTGTGATTCCAAAGGTGCTAAATCCTTATCGTTATCACCAACCTGTAAAACATTTAAGAAATAATCCTTTTCACTTTCAGTTTTAGGGCTTACCTCAATACGGTAGCCGCCACCCTCGCTGATTGTGCCTTCAATGGTTTCACCGTAGTAGTTTACGCCGTTAACCATATGTTCCTGACCCG
This sequence comes from Oscillospiraceae bacterium, assembly GCA_015068665.1. Taxonomy (GTDB): domain Bacteria; phylum Bacillota; class Clostridia; order UMGS1840; family HGM11507; genus SIG450. The sequence continues at coordinate 16,676 of SVKB01000002.1, forward strand.
GTCCTCCAACTACAGTAATTTCGGTATTATCTGCTTTAGGAAGCAAAGTATCAACGGTAAGTTTTCCGTTGTATCCTTCTTCACCTCTTCTGAATACTGTTCTGTTACCATTTACTTCAGGCTTATTAACACCGTGAAGTATCCAGGATTTTTTAAATGATTTATCCTTTGCAACAACTCTGTCGAATACTACCATAGCCATAGGATAATCATTGTTTTTAAGATTTAAGAACATAAAGCTTCTTTCATACTCAGGCACTTTTTCACCGTAAGCATTCTGAATATCGCCTTTTAAATATGTATAGTCAGGCTGAACGGTATCGGGACCGATTTCTCTGCCTAAAACTTCACCGAACTTAAACTGTTCTTCCTTTTCAAGATACTCTTTAACGTGGTTTACTCCTTCAGCAAAATGTTTTCCTGAATTCTGACCGCCGTCGTTTACATCATTATTAAAGTGTGCAGGGTCTTCATTAGGATCGTAAACAAGCATACAGTTATGGGCTATTGTTCTTCTTTGATAGTTATAAAAATGCACTGTTCCTGCAACGGTATTACCTGAATTTTCAGTAGTTGAGCCGTTTCTTCCTGCCTGGTAATAACCTGTATCTGTTGCAAGAGAACCTTTATAGTAGATTTCAAATTCTCCGGAATCAAGATGGTCGTGTGCCAATGTGAAATATTCATCAACACTCATTTCAGCAATGGCAACAGGAGAATTGATGCCCTCTGCCCAGCCTGTTCTTGCTATCATATCCCCTTTTGGAGACGGATAATACATAGAAAGAGGCAGTTCTCTTGCTGATTTATAGGAAACCGAAGGATCATTAAAGCAAAGAACTTCAACTGCAGACAATGTCTGATTTGAAGAAACAGGGGTTATTTTAAAACCGTTATTCTGTCTTAAAAATTCGCCTTTAAGATAAGGGTCTTTATAGTAGTTTCCTGCAAGAAAATATGCTCTTGTTCCGGTGGTATCGTAAGTGTTAAGTGCTTTATGGTTTCCCTTGGAGTCGCCGTCTCTTAAAAGCTGACCGTCTCCCCTTCTTGCATACAGATTCCAGTAAAGGGTTTTTCCGTGGTCTTCTCCATAGATATTATCAATACCAAGCGCCGACATCATATAGCATGCAATAACTTCCCACTGATAACGGTAAGTAGAATAGGAATCTCCAAACATTGATGCTTTTGCAGTTGCAAGCCATTGTTTTGAAAATACCATTTCATCAAAAAATCTTCCTGCAATATTTTCATATATATCAGGTCTTTCATCATATACTGCAATAGCAAATGCCATCTGGTCTCTTTGAAGCTGAGCTTCTGCAGAGTGGCCGTTTATAATACTTCCGGTTACCGGAGGAAAGCCTATTTCCATAGTGGTTGCTGTATAGCAACCCATATTCTGGAAGTATTTTTTATCTGTTTCGGAAAGAAGAGGAAAACACCAGTCATAAACTGCTGCGATAGTGAACACCATAAGTCCCTGATTATTATATTCAGAATTTTCAGGTCTTGCAGTATCAAGGAAGTTATTCATCATGCTTACAGCCTGACGGCCAACGTTTTCATCTCCCCATACTGCGTAGTAAAACGCTTTACTCTGGATAATTCCCATAGTTTTTGCATCAACATTATTAGGAACATCCTGAAGCTTACCTGAAGATGTATTATTAACATCCTTCATAAACTGCTCGTAGGCTGATGCATTCTGCTCGTGAGTTGCATTAGCCTTTATTCTTTCAATATCATCCTTATTAAAATATAATCTCGGATGACCTATAGTAGGTTTGAATTCCGGCATATTGTACTTATCAGGAACTTCAAAATTTACTGTTTTATAATCTGTTTTAAAATCTTTAGTTACTGCATTTTCTATTTTGGTATCAACTGCTACATTACCTTTGTATACAACAACATTATCCACAAAGGTTTTACCTAATGCAGCAGCACCGCCCTGGATGATTATAACCCCGTATGCTGCATTTTCCGGTATGGTATGAACAACTACATTTCTTTTCCACTCGCTACCCTTACCTACTGCAGATTTAGAATATAATTTTTTATTACTTGCGTCATAGATTGTAAAATAAACTTTTCCGCTGGTACCTTCTGCTACTGAAAAGTCTGCCGAAACTGTATATGTTCCGCCTGACTCAACACCGAATTTTCTGCTGGTTATACCAATATTTGAAGAGGAATTAGCATCAAATATTGCAAGAGAGCCTTTTCCCACGCTGTAAGCATCAGTTGTTACAAAAACACACTCGGTATCGCTTTCATTTTCATATTTAAAGCTGTTGTCAAGAGGTTCTTCAAAATCAAGCTTAAAAGCAATTTCTCCGTCGTTTAAAGCTTTTGTTTCATAAGTATCAACATAAGTTTCTCCCTTTTCAACAACTTTAACATTGTCAAAGTATGTAGTACCTATCGCCGAATCCTGTGCCCACAGTATAACTACCGCATTCACAGCACCTTCGGGAGCGGAATAAGTTTTTGCTAAAGTTTCCCACTCTCTTGGGCTTGATATAATAGACTTACTGAAAACGGATTTTCCCGCTTCATTTAAAAACTGCATATAAATTTTTGCAGCAGTTCCTTCCGGAGATAAGCAGTCTACCGAGATGGCATAGTCCATACCTGCTTGTACCGGGAATTTCTTACTTGTAATAGAAAAAGTTACATCACTTACATCATCTGTAAACTTTATTGCACTTTTTCCGTCGGTTGCTTTGTCGGTAACTATTGATATTTTATCTTCATTACCACCCTTTAAGGTCCAGTCGGAATAGCCGTTTTCGAAGGATTCCTCAAAAACTACATTTCCTGCCGCAAATGAAACCGTAAGAAAGGACATTGCGGACAAAATCATTGAAATTACAATGATAAATGATAAAGCCTTTTTCATAATTCTTTTACTCCTTTATTTTATATTGTTTTTTATCCTGTAACCTTTGCTTTTTCCTTTTTTTCATACTGTGATAAAATCCAGTACATTGCCTCCTCCATATCAATTTCATGACCGCCGTCAAATATATCAAGAAAAACTCTTGATTTCGGATATTTTTCCATAAGAGTATTATAAAGATTCAGGCTCTGGGATACGGGAACCACAGGATCATACTTACCGTGGAAAATTTTAAGATTTGCCTTTGCTATATTATCAAGATAGCTTATGGGAGACCGTTTCCTCATCTCTTCCTTATCGTTATTGCAGCAAGCAAGAACATGCTCGGTATAATAGTCGTTTTCACGGGTCCATTTTTCAAGGTCACAAATAGGCACATAGGCACCTATTACCTTAAAATATTCAGGGCAGAAGCCTGCCATAAGTAAAGCCATATGCCCGCCGCCCGAAAGACCTAATAAGAATACATTATCAGGATCGGCGTTTTCGTTTTTTATCACATAATCTATAGCATCCTTTATATCCTGTTTTGCAGGCTCCGAGCCGCACGCCTTTGTACATTCGGGGTTACTTGTAAGATTTGGGCCCCTGAATTCGGGCAGTAAAAGATTGAAGTTATATTTTTTTGCATAGGGAAGCATAAGCTCTACATGATTGTAGCAATCAGTACTCCACGTATGAAGACCCACTAAAAGCGGACGCTTTTCATTCCCTTCAGCCTTATAGTATAAAGAGCGCTGAAGAGTATTATCTATAGTTGATTTTATCATAATTTCCAAAATAATCACCCTTTTAAAGTATACCATACAATATTTTTTTTGTCTATCAATTTTTATCCCTAAAACGGTTGACTTTTAAAAACAGTTATGATATTATGAAGAAAATCACACAAAGTGTTATTTGCATTCCGTTAAAGGATGCAGATAGTGAAAAGGGAATGAGGTGAGAATCCTCAACGTAAACTGACGGTGTATGTATTCGATGTTTATAAGTCCGTTGACGAAAGTCAGTCATTGGGAAACCGAGAAGGCAGGTCTTATAAGCGCTTGAGAATATGAGTCACAAGACCTGCTTTGATATTATCCTGTACGCAACGGCTGTTGCAGGGATGGTGTTTTTGCCTTAAAAGCAAATTGTGGTAACTCACAGGAAAACTCAGCTGTGGTAATTTTATTAATTTAAAATTGCCGCAGTTTTTTTATTGTCTGCGGCGAAAAAGGAGGTCGGAAATCCCGGGAAACGCCATTATTTGTTTACAGTTTGAGTTTTTATGTGAAAGGAATGAAGCAAAATGAAATTTAAAAAAATATTAAGTGTATTTTTAGTAGTTGTTATGATTACAGGTATACTTCCGGCATCGGCATTTGCCGAAAATGTGCCCGCCGCAGCAACAGTTTATTTTACGGTAAGCAATCAGGGAATCCTTGCATCAGATAAGGAAAATAAACCGATGGGCTTTCGTGAAGTTACCGTAGAGGATATTGATTTAAACGGCAGTCTTTCATTTGATGAGGCGCTTATTGCCCTTCATAAAAAATATAACAGCGAGGAAGGGTATTCTGCACCGGGAGGCTTTGTGGGAAAGCTTTGGGGTGTAAGCTCCTCAAATATATCGTTTTTTATTAACCACCGGAGCTTTTCAGGGAATGTAACGACTGCTCCGATAAAAAACGGTGATTATCTTCTGGCTTCGGTTAATAAGGATAACCTGTATTATTCCGATTGGTATTCATACTTTGATGCAACCGAAAAGTCTGTCAGGACAAACGAGGAATTCACATTGACACTTAAAGGTCATCTCGGAATGGCATTTGAGGATGAGGACAAGGTGGATATTGCACTTCCGGGCATTAAAGCAGGGACAATGGAAAATGGGGAATTTATTCCATTTGAGGAGAGGGCCAGTGATTCGGAGGGTAAGGTTACATTATCATTTGACACCCCCGGAACCTATTACGTATCCGCTTCGGGAACCGTAAAGGATACTGTAAGTGACTGGTCTCAACCACCCTACGACGGCTCGGTAACCGTAGAAGCTGACTGCCCTGTTATCCCACCCGTGTGTGTGGTAAATGTTATCGAGGAAGGTATTAACGTATACCTTACCGTAAGTAATAAAGGAGTAATTGCATCAGCTAATGACGGAAGCATTATGGCAAACCGTCCGGTCAGAGTAACCGATATAAACGGTGACGGTAAGCTTACCTTTAGTGAAGCCCTTGCATCGGCACATAAAACATATCACCGTGAGGAGGGCTATGAAGCATCGGGCTCTGTAAGTAAGCTGTGGGGAATAGAAACCGCGAATACTCTTTGTTTTATCAACGATGTTGGACTTACGGGCGGTGTAAGCTCCGATACTGTTGAAGAAGGTGATTATTTAACCGCATCGATAAATCTTGACGAATCAGGCTGTTATGCTGACTGGTATTCATTTTTTGATTCCAATGAAAAAGAGGTTAAGATAAATGAAAATTTTGTTCTTAACTTAAAGGGCTTTTATGGTATGGCGTATCCTGCCGAAGCACCCTCCCCTCTTAACGGTATCTCCATAGGTATATGGAATAACGGAGTGTTCTCGGAAATACCCCAAAAGGTAACCGATACAAACGGTAATGTAAGTCTTTCCTTTGACAGCGAGGGAATATATTATGTAACCGCTTCGGGCACCGTAAGGGATACGGTTATGAACTGGGGATTATGGCAGGAAGTGGAAATGGATTGCCCCATTATTGCACCTGTATGCAGAGTTACCGTATCAGAGGGTGAAGCAGAGATTGAGCCCTCCCTTCCCGTTATGAGCGATGAAGAGGCGGCAAATATCATATATACTGAATTTTCCGATAAGGATAAAAACTATTCAAATACTACAAAGACACCCCTTGTATTCCCTCTTGAATACAAGGGCACGGTTTATGAAAACGTTGCAGAGTATTTAAAGGCATGGGCACTTTACAATACGAGAAAGCAGGTAATTGTAAACTACACACCTTATATTTATACTACCACCTATGATGACTGGAGTACAGGAGAACTTAAAAAAATAAGCTATAACGGTATGGATATGAATACCGGAATACATCAGGATTATTTTACTAACAATGCCGAGAAATATATGAACCGTCTGGATGAGGTAAGCTTTACAGTAGGAAATGTTACTACCGATACCATTGAAAGGCTTTGTATCGGAGTTAAATCAAAAATAAGAACACAAGAGGAAATTGTTGATTATATAGCCACACAACTTCCTTTTGAAAGAATTAAAAATACAAACTCTTCAAAAGACGAAATTATAGATGTATTAGGCGAAAAATCAGGCTACAATGTTGTACTCCCTAATTCAACTGGGTTATATAGTAATACAACTGCTACAATTACCTGGTCTTTAGAAAATATCAGCGGCGCAAGTAATGCAATTTCCGTCAATTCATCAACAAGAAAAACAACTATAATCCGTCCTAATGTAGGGGAAGAAAACGCAGTATTTAACTTGAATGCCACGATAACATCCAAGACCGATACATCAGTTACTAAAACTGTTAAACATAAAATTACCATCCCTGCCTTTGATGGAGTGGTTGTTCCTATTGAAGTAACAAAAGGTGCAACTTTAACACTTACAGACAAATACTATAAAAAACAAGTTGATTCAAAATATATCGTGAAGGCGGAAACGGCTGCAGAAGGATATGATTTGTATTATTGCACGCTTCATAAAAGTGCTACAGGTACAGCGCAGAAATTTGATTATGAAGTGTCAAAAGACGGTTACATTACCACAACAGACACTATCAGTGTGGATAATGATAATCCGGAGAAAATCGTAATTACCCTTTCTGCTTCAACAGAAGACGATGCAAAGCTTGCATCCCTTTCCTTAAAGAAACCTGTTTCAGATTCGCACGATATAATAAGCGGCATTTCTTTTGACAAGGATACCTATGAGTACAATATTAAAGTAAGCGGAATAAGAACTATTGAGTTTAATGCCGAGGCAGTTGCAGAAGGTGCTACTGTTAAAATAACATCATATTATAAGAGCACAAATGATGCAAATTCCGGAAAACTGACAACGGGTACAAAAGCAATTTCAACCAAGTGCTATCTTCCGGATAGTGCTGATACAGTATCAACAGTAATTATCACAGTTACAGCACCCGGTAGCAGCACACAGGAAATAAAAAGTCGTACATATAAAATCAACATAGAAAAGGTTGCATCAAGCGGACCTCTTATCGCGTTAAGTCTTACTTCGGTATCTTCAACAGGATGTAAAAAGGATTCACTTGCAGGTGATGACGGTATGTCAGCAAAAGAAGGAGAGCTTAATCCGGTGTTTGTAACAGGAACACGTGCTCTTGGTACTTATACTGTCAACTATTGGATGGATAAAATAAAGATTATGCCAACAACAATAGACGGTTGCAGCAATATAGTAGATAAAGAGAATGTTGCAAGTGGTAAGGAATCTTCAGAAATATCACTTGAAGTCGGAGAAAATAAAATACCAATAAGCATAACCGATGCGAATGGAAATGTGACAGATTATACTCTCACAGTTTACAGAAAAAGTCAGCTTGAAATAGTATCAGCAGACGTGGAAAACGGAGAAATAAATAATGCGTTTACCAATGATGGTACTGAAAGAAGTAATAACGGAAGATTTGGCTTTGACACAGAAACACTTCGTATAAAATTTAACACTAACATAGAAAACAACGAAGGCGTTGATGTTAAGATTAAAGTTGATAAAGAAAATTATTTTGGCAAAGCAGGAGAATTTATAGAAGTTCCCGTGAAGGACAAAGACAGCATGATTATGTTTGTCTACCTTTACAAAACAATAAATAATGTAAGAGAAAGCCAGGTTTACGTTATAAATATGGCGCGTATGCCGGCAACATCACCTGACAGTGTTACCTCTTATCTTCCTGCTCCGGGACAGTTTGTAAATCAGAAGATTTACTTAAATCCCGAAGCAACGCTTACAGGAACACAGATGGTTACACTGGGCTCCTTTGGCGGTAATGTTGTGTATAAATATAATACACCTATAAAAAATGATCCTTTAAATCCCTACGGAATTGATTTTATAATAGTAGGTAATGCCTTTACAAATTCCGACGGAACCAGTGCACCCGCCTCCTCCGAGCCTGCCTCTGTAATGGTATCAAAGGACGGTGAAAGCTGGTATGAGCTTGCAGGAAGCGAATATTATGATGCAAACACCCTTAGTAATATTACCGTAACATATAAAAATCCCGATACTGACTTTTCAGGTGCGGTGGATATTCCGTGGACGGATAATTCAGGAGAAAGCGGTTTTATTTTAAAAAATGACCATCACACACAAAGCTACTATCCCGATCCCATGCTATACAACGTATATCAGAACGGTATAGGTAAAAATGAAACCTATACCAAAGAGAGTGTTTCATTTACGGGAACGAAAATTTTAAGCTCTGCCCTTCCTGCATTCGGCTATGCCGATAACCACGCTGCAGGCGACTATTCAAACAGCCCTGCCGCTAACCCTAAAGGAAGCAAGGCTGCCAACCCCTATCTGGAAAATCACTATTCCGTATATAACGGCGACGGCTTCGACCTTGCCTGGGCAGTGAACGGTGACGGAAATCCCGTAGAGCTTGACAGTATCTCATATATTAAGATATACAATCCTAAAATCACAGACAGTAGCTCTACCGGAGAAAAATCACCCGAAATCCTTAAAATTCTTCGTGCCGAGCCTGATAATGAAGCAGTGGGAACTACAAGCCCCCTAAAGGAGTTAACCGTAAACGGAAAAAAAATCGAGCTCAAGGATGATGAGTTTACCTATACAGTTGACGGTGAAGGTGCTTCAACATTAACCTTGCTGCCCACCCACGAAAATAAAGCTGCAAATATCTATATTTCCGGAAAAAGAGTGACATCGGATAAAAGCTCCGAGGTGATAGCCGCGGTTAATAAATTAAGAATAATCGTTCAGGAGGAAAAAAGAGAGCCTGTTATTTACATTCTTAATTTTACCAATGTAAAAACCCGTGAAAGTAATGCAGATTTAAAAAATATAATCCTGACTCCGGGTGATGTTACCTCCTCACCTGATGGTGAAAACAAAATAAGCTTTACGGTTCCCGGCAACGTTTCCTCCGTACGCTTAGCTTCTGAATTCAATTATCAGAAAGCAACTGCCCTGCTTTCGGGTGACGGTGTTGATAATATACTTCTTGAAAATAAAAAGGCGGGAAATCCCGTTTCATTAAAATACGGGGAAAATATTTTCACACTTTCGGTTACCTCTTATGATAAAAGCGAATGCAAGGAATATAAGATTATAATTACACGTGAGGGCTCTTCAGGCGGCCCGGACTCATCCAATACGGATACAATCCGTGTTAAATTCTCATTAACCGGAGATAAAATTCACTATAACAAGACAACAAATAAAAATACAGGAGCTCATACCAATCCTACATGGATAAGCACACAAACCGTGGAAATCCCCAAAAACTCCACAGTTAAATATCTTACCGAGCTTATGCTTAATAATGCAGGTCTTGACTATACTTTGGACGGAACATACATAAAAAGCATAAACGGTATCGGTGAATTTGATAACGGTCCGAATTCCGGCTGGTTATACAGAGTAAACGGAAAAATCCCGGACGAGGGCTATGAAGCCAAAAAGCTTAAAAATAATGACACCGTAAAATGGTTCTACAGTGATGACTATACAAAGGAAAAGGGCTATGTGGGTAATTTTGACGGTATAAGTTCGGGCGGATCGGTGGTAACAAAAACAGAAAATAGTGAAACTGTATCAGAGAATGTCTTTACCGATAATACCTTTAATGATGTCAAGGCTGACGACTGGTACTATGGGTCAGTAAAATATGTGTATGAAAATAATCTTATGCAGGGTACAAATAACGGCTTTGAACCAGGCTCCCCAATGTCAAGAGCAATGCTTGTAACGGTTCTTTTTAGAATGGCAAAGCCCGAGATTACAAAAAAAGCTCACACCTTTACCGATGTTTACGACAACGAGTGGTACTCGGATGCAATAAACTGGGCGGCAAAGGAAGGTATTGTAAGCGGTGTAAGTGATAGCCGATTTGAACCGCTTAGTCCTGTAACCCGTGAGCAAATGGCTCTTATCATTTACCGTTTCGCAAAGACTGAAGGCTATGATGTAACACAAAAGACGGATATTTCCGTATTTTCCGACAGCCGAGATATAAGCAGCTGGGCTGTGGATGCGCTTTCGTGGACAAACAAAACCGGGCTTATAAAGGGAGTAAGTGAAACCGACCTGTCACCAAAGACAACGGCAACAAGAGCTCAGGTTGCGGCAATTATTACACGTTTTTGCCAAAATAAATCTTATTAAAAAGGAATTTTAAAAATGAAAAAAATTATATCTTTATTACTGACTTTTTCCCTCCTTATAATCCCGGGGAATATGACTTGGGCGGCTGATTTCGATATCAGCCGTGCCATAGCCGATACGGCGGATTTCCTTTATAAGACCGTAAAGGAGCCTACCATTGCCTCGGTGGGAGGCGAATGGGCGGTTATAGGTCTTAAAAGAAGCGATTTGGATATTCCGGGGGATTTTTTTGATAGCTACTATAACAATGTTGAAAAAATCGTTAAAGATAAAAAAGGTATTCTTCACAGTAGAAAATATACAGAATATTCAAGAGTGATTATTGCTCTTACCGCTATCGGCAAAAATCCCGAGTCGGTTGCAGGATATAATCTTTTAATGCCACTCGGTGATTTTGAAAATACCGTTTGGCAGGGAATAAACGGTGCTGTATGGGCACTTATTGCGCTTGACAGCGGAAACTATGAAATTCCCGAAAATCCCGATGCCTCCATTCAGGCAACCAGAGAAATGTATGTAAATCATATTTTAGAAAAGCAAACTCAAGACGGAGGCTGGACTCTGAGCGGAGCTACAGCCGACCCCGATATTACGGGAATGGCACTTCAGGCACTGTCCGTCTACAGAAAAAATGAAAGAGTACAGTCTGCAATTGATACTGCTCTTAAGGCAATGTCCGCTATCCAGGATAGCAAGGGCGGATTTTCAAGCTTTGGCGCGTCCAACGCGGAAAGCTGTGCACAAATGCTCGTTGCCTTGTGCTCTCTTGGGATTTCTGTAGATGATGAGCGTTTTGTAAAAAACGGATATACGATTGTTGACAATCTTTTAAATTACTATACTCCGTCATCAGGCTTTGCTCACGATAAGGATGGCTTAAGCCTTCTTGCAACCGAGCAGGGTCTTTACGGAATGGTTGCCCTTAAAAGAGCTATGGAACAAAAAAACAGCTTATATGATATGTCTGATGTTAAAGTCACATTACCGGAAAGAGAAGATACCGTCGGCCTTAAAAACAGGCACGCCGATATTAAGAAAACTAAGGTAGTAAGCCCCGGAAAGACTTTTTCGGATATCAGGGAGCACAGCGCTAAAGCCTCAATTGAAGAGCTGGCTTCAAGAGGTATTATAAACGGTAAAGGCGAGGATGCCTTTGAGCCTTACAGTACAATGACCAGGGCTGAATTTGCAACCATTATAACCAAAAGCCTGGGACTTTTGAAAAAGGGAAAATCTTCCTTTTCGGATGTAACCGAAAAGGACTGGTTTTACGACTTTGTTATAACCGCATACGAATACGGTATTATAAAGGGAGTATCCGAAAATGAATTTAACCCGCAAGGGACAATAACCCGTGAGGAGGCGGCAGTTATGGTTGCAAGAGCTTCCGCACTTTGCGGAATGGATACTGTAAGACTTGTCGATTCCATAAGAAATACATTATCTCAGTTTACCGATTATGTGAAATCCTCTCAGTGGTCAAGGGAAGCTCTCAGCTTTTGCTATGACGAAAATATACTTGATGACAAAGTTACTGAAATAAAACCGAAGGAAGCGATTACAAGAGCTGAAATAGCATATATGCTTTACAATATGCTTGATGCCTCCCTGCTTTTGTAATAAGGAGATTTATAATGAAAAAGCATAAGAATAAATTAATTACTGCCATAATTATTGTTATACTACTGACAGTGGCTTTTTTTCACGGACAAGCTCCGAAGCAGGATATTGCCTCAAAGACCTCCGCAGCGGATACCGTAAAGGATAAGACTGAGAAAGTTGTAACCCATAAAGCCACCGAAAAGGAAGCCGCAAAGCCTGTTGCCGAAGATAACGAAGCAATTACGCAAAAAAAGGTTAATACCGAAAATACACCTTCCGCTGGAACGGATACACCTGACAAAAGCGCTGAAGCGGAAATAAAAAAAACTGAAGAAAAGAAAGAAAACAAAGCGGACTTTACTTCACTAAGACAAATGTATGATAATGTTAATCCTGAAAATGCCGAGGCTATTCCAATTACAGACAAAGAACATACTTGCACATTATCGGTACGTTGTGATACAATATTAAGTAACATGGAGGATTACGGCGAAAAAAGTATTAAAGCCGTTCCGCCCGATGGGATTATATATCCCGAAAAAGAGGTTGTATTCTACGAGGGCGAAAGTGTTTTTAATCTTTTGCTTCGGGAAATGAAGCTTAACGGTATTCATTTTGAGTTTGTAAATACACCTCTTTATAAAACAGCTTATATTGAAGGCATAAGCAATATATACGAATTTGATTTCGGTGAGCTTTCGGGCTGGATGTATAAGGTTAACGGAGTTTTTTTAAGATACGGCTGCTCCTCTTATATTCTTAAGGAGGGAGACCGTATTGAATGGGTATATACCTGTGATTTAGGAAAAGATGTGGGGGACTTTAGCTTTGAAGGAATTTAAAAATTTTCATCCTTTGGTAAATTTTATATATTTCTTTTTTGTCATAGGCTTTCTGATGGTTTATATGAACCCGGTTTGCCTTATGATTTCATTTGTCTGCTCACTTTTTCACTTGTATTACATAAAAAAAGGGGTTACAAAAAGCATATTTACCTTTATGCTTCCTGCGGCACTCATCCCCGCTCTTATCAATACCCTTTTCAATCACAGAGGGATGACAATTCTTGCCTATTTCCCGTCAGGTAACCCACTCACCTTTGAATCGGTTATCTACGGACTTTTCGCGGCAGTTATGCTGCTTAGCGCAATTAACTGGTTTTCCTCCTTCGGAGAGGTTATGACAAGTGATAAAATCCGTTATCTTTTCGGAAGGCTTTCCCCTTCTTTAGCACTTATTTTTTCCATGACCCTAAGATTTGTTCCCCTTTTTATATCAAAGCTTAAGGAAATTATAAAATATCAGAGTGCCTTCGGAAAAAGCGTATATGAAGGTAAGCCTGTGGCAAGACTTAAAAATGCACTGTCGGCATTTTCCCTTGTTACAACCTACGCCCTTGAAAATTCAATTGATACAGCAGACAGCATGAAGGGGCGCGGCTACGGGCTTGCAAAAAGAACATGCTATACACTTTTTAAGTTTTCAAAAAGAGATATTATCTCTTTGACGGTTATTTTGATTTTAAGCGGTCTTATCTTATGGGGAGCCATGTGCGGAGTGCTTGACTATTACTTCTTTCCCACTGTTGATCAAATAAGCTTTTCACCAATTTCGGTGTCGGTTTATTTAAGTTACTTTTTACTTTGCATGTATCCGTTTATTTCAGGGAGGTAAAATGCTATGGAGCTTATAAAAATCAATAATCTTTCATTTACATATAAAACCGGTCAGGTTACCGCCCTTAAGGATATAGATTTAGTTATCGGGAAGGGTGAATTCGTTACCCTGTGCGGAAAATCCGGTTGCGGAAAAACTACTCTTTTAAGACTGTTAAAGCCGTCTATCTCTCCTTTCGGGGAAAAAACGGGAGAAATTTTTTATAAGGGAGAGCCAATTTTAAAGATAAGCGAGCTTGAGGACGCGTCAAAAATCGGATTTGTTATGCAAAATCCCGACAGTCAGCTGATTACCGAAAAGGTTTGGTCAGAGCTTGCCTTTGGGCTTGAAAGCTTAGGGTTTTCCAACGGTGAGATACGAAGAAAGGTTTCCGAAATGGTTTCTTTTTTCGGGATTGAGGATATTTTCCATAAAAAAACAAGCGAGCTTTCGGGAGGACAGAAGCAGATTGTTAATTTAGCCTCTGTTCTTGTGATGCAGCCTGATTTCTTAATTCTTGACGAGCCTACAAGTCAGCTGGACCCGATATGTGCAAGTGACTTTATTAAAACCCTTGAAAAAATCAACCGTGAGCTTGGTATAACCGTTATTCTTTCCGAACACCGTCTTGAAGAGGCTTTTCCCGTTTCCGACCGTATTATAGTTATGGACGGGGGTAAAATTATATGTGATACTACGCCACAAAAAGCGGGAAAGCTTTTAAAGGGAAGCAGTATGTTTGATGCACTCCCTGCCCCGGTAAGAATTTTTTCTTCTCTTTGCGATGAGGAGGAGGGACCAATCACTGTAAGAGAAGGAAAAAAATGGCTATCCGAAGCTTTAAAAAATAAAATGCCCGTTGCGATTCCCGCCAATGAAAATAACAGCCCTGTATTTTTACAGGCAAAGGATTTATGGTTTAAATATGATGATGGAGATTCCTATGTTATTAAGGGTGCCGGCCTTTCGGTAAAAAAAGGGGAATTCTTCGCTTTACTGGGAGGAAACGGTGCAGGTAAATCCACTCTTATCTCTCTTTTAGGGGGACTTGTTCCCTGCCGGCGCGGTAAAATTATAATTGACGGAAAGGATATAAAAAAACATAAGGGCTTATATGACGGATTTATATCAATACTTCCTCAGAATCCCCTGCTTACCTTTTCGGAAAACACAGTTTTAAAGGATATAAAATCGTCACTTATAAATGTAGACGACGAAGAAATAAACGAGGCAATAAGAATATTCGGTCTTGAGAAGCTTACCGACTCCCATCCTTATGACCTTTCAGGCGGAGAACAACAAAAGCTGGCACTTTGCAAAGTGTTTTTAAGAAAAAGCAGGATTGTATTTTTGGATGAACCCACCAAAGGTCTTGATGTTGCCTTTAAGAAAACTCTTGCCGGACTTATCAAAAAGCTTAATGAAAATTCGGTTACGGTTATTATGGTTTCCCATGATATTGAATTTTCGGCAGAGTATGCTTCAAGATGTGCCCTGTTCTTTGACGGTAACGTTACGGCGCTTGATGAGCCTTACAGCTTTTTTAAGAATAATTATTTCTATACCACCGGTGCCAACAGACTCGCACGGGATATACTTCCCGGGGCAATTCTTCCACGGGATATTATAAATGCCTTTAAGGGGGAGGGAGAAAATGAATAAAAAAACAGCAATTATTTCCGCTCTTACGGTTCTTATCATTATCCCTCTTACAATTATTACCGGAGTTTTATTCTTACACAATAAAAAGTATTATTTTACCTCTTTACTTGTTATACTGGAAATAATGCTACCCTTTTTTATTGCCTTTGAAAATAAAAAGCCAAGGGCACGGGAGATTACACTTATAAGTATTTTGTGTGCTTTGGGGGTTGCAGGAAGAATTGCTTTGTTCATGCTTCCTCAGTTCAAGCCTGTTGTTGCTCTTATTATAATAACAGGACTGTGTTTTGGCGGTGAAACAGGATTTTTAGTGGGGGCAATTATCGCCTTTGTATCAAATTTTTATTTCGGTCAGGGGCCCTGGACACCCTGGCAAATGTTTGCCGCAGGAATAACCGGATATATTTCGGGAGCAATTTCCGGGATTACAATATTGAAAAAAAGAAAAATTCTGTTGTCAGTATTCGGTTTTTTTGCTACAATAATACTGTACGGAACCTTTGTTAATCTTTCCTCGGTATTTACCTGGCAGGATTCTCCGACTATTGAGGTAATTATGCCGTACATCCTCTCCGGTCTTCCAATGGATATCCTCCACGGCTTTGCCACAGCGTTATTCTTATGGTTTTTATGGGAGCCCTTAAGCGAAAAGCTGGAAAGGTTAAAATTAAAATACGGTTTTTTTATAAGGTGATTTAAAATGGGACTTATTCATATTTATCACGGAAACGGAAAGGGTAAAACCACCGCCTCCCTTGGACTTTCTCTAAGAATGGCGGGGCTTGGTAAAAAGGTTTTATTCTCACAGTTTTTAAAATGCGGTGATTCCTCGGAAATCAAAGCTTTAAAGGAGTTTGAAGAGGTTAAGGTGCTTTGCTCGCCCATACCTCACGGATTTTTTATAACTCTTTCCGATAAAGAAAAGGAAGATGTAAAGAGGGAGATTGGCGAGCTTTTTTCAAAGGTAAAGGACGAAGCTTTGGACAAAGACCTGATTGTAATGGATGAAATTTTAGATGCAGTCGGGCTCGGTCTTATTGAGGAAGAGGCTCTTATAGATTTTCTGAAGGTACAAAAAGAGAAATCTGAAATTGTTTTAACGGGAAGAAATCCCTCGGATAATTTAAGAAAATCCGCCGATTATATTACCAATATGGAAAAGGAAAAGCATCCCTTTGATAAGGGGTATCCGGCAAGAGAGGGTATTGAATATTAATAAAAATTAAATAATCAATAAATATTTAGTGAAAACTATATATTTATTGATTTTTTTATGTTAAAATATTTATGAACAATAAAAAAGGAGTATTTTACTATGAATAAACAGGAAAATGACCTTAATGTATTCAAGCAGAAAACCGCAGGTTTTGTTACTCTTATGACTTACTATCGCTGTGCCATGATGGAGATTGAAACCAAGCTTAATGTTTTAAACGAGGAGTTTTCCCTTGCATTTGAAAGAAATCCCATTAACAGTATTCAGACAAGATTAAAAAGCCTGGAAAGCATCATGGGAAAACTGTCAAGAAGAAGTCTTCCCTTTACCCTTTCAGCTATTGAGGAAAACTTAAACGATATAGCAGGCTTAAGAGTTATATGCTCATTTCCCGAGGATGTGTATATGCTTTCAGAGGCACTTTTAAAGCAGGATGATGTAGAATTTATTGAAATGAAGGATTATATTAAAAAACCGAAGGAAAACGGATACCGAAGCCTTCATCTTATTGTTGCTATTCCCATTTTCCTTGCAAAAGAAAAAAGGATAATGAGGGTTGAAATTCAGCTTCGTACCATTGCCATGGATTGCTGGGCTACCTTAGAACATCAGCTTAGGTATAAAAAGAATAATGAGTTTACCGAGGATATGGAAAAAGAGCTTATTGAGTGTGCAAAACTAAGCGCTGAGCTTGATGAAAAAATGGATAAGCTGAGAAAAAAGATAAACAAATAAAAAAAGCCTAAAGGCTTTTTTTATTTGCTATAAAACAGTTAATTTATCCGAAAACACCGAGTATTCCTGCGCTTTTTCGTTTTCGCTGATAAGATAGTCTATATCTGAAAGGGTGCACTGCCTGTAAGCAGAATGGCAATGGAATTTCTCACTGTCACAAAGAAAAACCTTTTTCTCGGCATTTTTAAGCATGGCATTTCTTATTATAACCTCTTCCCTTGAAAAGTCCCATATAACACCGTCATCCGAAAGGGCTTTTGTGGCAAAAAAAGCATAATTTGCATATACATTATTAAAAATGTATGCCGCATCCTCCCCGTATAAGCACATACGGTTCTCATGACTTAATATTCCGCCGGAGGAAATTAGATTTACCTTGGTTCTTGACATCATACTTATTATTTCAATATTATTTGTAACTATGGTTATTGAGCTTAAATCGAGAAGCTCGCAGGCTAAGAAAAAGGCAGTTGAGGACTGGTCTAAAAAGACGGTGCTTCCCTCTTTTATTAAGCCTGCCGCTTTTTTAGCGATTATTTTTTTAGCCTCTGCATTATAATGGGAGCGTATGCTGAAAGCGGAAATATTGGAGAAGTTATTTATAAGCTCTGCTCCGCCATAGCTTCTTTTCACAAGCCCTTTATTTGAAAGGGCAGTTAAATCACGGCGGATGCTTGACTCGCTTGTGTATAGCTTTTTGCATAGCTCGACCACACTTATAAAGCCCCCTGACTTTCTCATTATATCTATTATTTCCTGTTCCCTCTCATTTTTAAGCATTTCCCCCACTCCTTTTTTGACCGTTTTTGATTGTTTGTTCATTTTTTTATGTTATTTCGTCTTTTTATGATTGTTTTTCACCGTTTTATTGATTTATTTTGACTGTTTTATTATAATATAAATGTTTTGATTATGTCAATATATAAATTATTATTTTTTGGGGGTAAAACCATGTATGATGTTGTTGTTATCGGTGCCGGCTGTGTGGGTGCGATGACCGTAAGAGAGCTTACAAAATACAACTTAAAGGTTTGTATTTTAGAAAAGGAAAATGATGTTTCACTTGGTGCCACAAGAGCTAACTCAGCAATTGTTCATGCGGGATTTGATGCTGAACCCGGAACCTTGAAGGCTAAGCTTAATGTCAGGGGTGCCAATCTTTTCAGAACTGTTACAAAAGAGCTTGGAGTTAAGTTTATAAATAACGGTTCCATAGTTATCGGATTTAATGAAAAAGACAAGGAACACCTGGAGCTTTTATATGACAGAGGTATAAAAAACGGAGTTGAAGTAAAGCTTCTTAATGAAAAAGAGGTTCATGAGCTTGAGCCTAATCTTACAAAAGAAGTAAAATATGCACTGTATGCTCCTTACGGTGCAATCACCTGCCCTTACGAGCTAACTGTTGCAGCGGTTGGTAATGCTATGGATAACGGAGCTGATTTAAAGCTTAATTTCAAGGTTACCGATATTAAGGAAGATAAGGGAGTATACACTGTAATTTCAGAAGACGGAAGAGAAGTTCAGTCCAAGGCAGTTATAAATGCCGCAGGTGTTTATTCAGATAAAATCGCATCAATGGTTGGGGACATATCTTTTACAATTATTCCAAGACGCGGTGAATACATACTTTTAGATAAGGTTAACGGTGATATCGTTAAAAATACCATTTTCAGGACTCCTTCAAACATGGGTAAGGGTATATTGGTTTCCCCTACTGTTGACGGAAATCTTATCACCGGCCCAACTTCATTTAATATAGAGGATAAAGACGATAATTCAACAACCGACGAAGGCTTTTCGCTTGTTATTAAACAGGCACAGGAAAATGTTAACGGTGTAAACTACAGAAACACAATACGTTCCTTCTGCGGAGTACGTGCAGTAGGAAGCACCGGAGACTTTATTATAACAGCTCCGAAAAAAGGCTTCATCAACGCGGCAGGTATTGAATCCCCCGGACTTTCCGCTTCTCCTGCTATTGCGGAATATATTGTTGAAATGATAAAGGAATTTATGCCTCTTACAAAAAATGAAGCTTTCAATCCAATAAGAAAGCCAATGCACTATTTCAAGGAAGCCTCCATTGAGGAAAAAAATGAGATTATCAAGAAGGATAAGTCCTTCGGTAAAATTATCTGCAGATGCGAAACTGTTACCGAGGGTGAAATATTAGAGGCAATCCGTACAAATCCGAAGCCAAGTGATTTAGACGGTGTTAAAAGAAGAACAAGAGCACAAATGGGCAGATGTCAGGGTGGCTTCTGTACACCTTACATTGTTAACCTCCTTTCCAGGGAACTGAATATTCCCGTAACAGAGGTTACCAAATCGGGAAAAGGCTCTTACGTTAATATATCGAAAACAAAGGGGGAATAGTTGTGGCTGATTTAGTTATTATAGGCGGCGGACCTGCCGGCATGAGTGCGGCTGTTTCTGCTTACAAAAAAGGTATTAAAGATATTCTTATATTGGAAAGAGACTCAAGTCTTGGCGGTATTTTAAAGCAATGTATTCACAACGGCTTTGGTCTTCACAAATTCAAAGAGGAATTAACAGGCCCTGAATATGCGTATAAATATGAGGCACAGGTTAAGGAGCTTAACATTCCGTATAAGCTTAATACAATGGTGCTTGATATAACTCCCGATAAGGTTATTACCGCAACCAACGAGGAGGAAGGCATTTTTCAGATTAAGGCAAAGGCAATAATTCTTGCTATGGGCTGCAGAGAGCGTTCAGTAGGTGCGTTAAATATTGCAGGAACCAGACCCGCAGGAATTTTCTCAGCAGGTACCGCACAGAAGTTCGTTAACTTAGAGGGCTATATGCCGGGTAAAGAGGTTGTTATATTAGGCTCGGGTGATATCGGTCTTATTATGGCAAGAAGAATGACATTAGAGGGTGCAAAAGTAAAGGCTGTTTGCGAGCTTATGCCTTATTCCGGAGGTCTTGCAAGAAATATTGAGCAATGCCTGAATGATTTTGATATTCCCCTTAAATTAAGTCATACAGTTGTTGAAATTCACGGTAAGCAAAGACTTACAGGCGTTACCATAGCAAAGGTTGATGAAAACAGACGCCCCATTCCCGAAACAAAGGAGTTTATCCCCTGTGATACTCTGCTTCTCTCAGTTGGTCTTATCCCTGAAAACGAGCTTTCAAAAACTGCCGATGTAGTTTTAAATCCTGTTACAAACGGTGCTTTTGTTGACCAGGACAGGCAGACAAATGTCGAGGGTATATTTGCCTGCGGAAATGTGCTTCACGTTCATGACCTTGTGGATTTTGTTTCCGAGGAAGCTGAAATTGCAGGTGAAAGTGCTGCAGATTATATAAACGGTGTTAAGGAGGAAAAGACTGATATAAGTCTTTCGACGGACGGAAAAATAAGATATACCGTACCTTCAAAAATCACCGCTAAAAAGGATGTCAAGATTTATTTCAGAGTTGCTGATGTATTTAAGAATGTTAAAATAAATGTTCATTCGGGTGATGAACTTGTTTTCTCAAAGAAAGCAATCAAGGTTGCACCGGGTGAAATGGAATGTATTACTCTGAAAAAAGAGCTTTTGGGAAATAAATCCGAGCTTAAGTTCAGTCTGGAGGTATTATAATGATAAGAGATTTAACCTGTATTGTATGCCCTCAGGGCTGTAGTCTTAAGGTGGAAATTGAGGATGGAAAAATCCTTTCAGTTTCAGGGAACACATGTCCGAGAGGCGAAAAATATGCGATAGCGGAATGCACTCACCCCGAAAGATGTGTTACCTCTACCGTAAAATGCGACAACGGAGATGTAGTGTCCGTTAAAACTGACCGCGCAATTCCCAAAGAAAAAATCTTTGAATGTATGGAAATTATAAATAAACAAACTGTTACCTTGCCAATTTCAATTGGAGATGTTATAATAGCTGATGTGTTTGGAGCAAATGTAGTTGCAACACAAAATAAAAATTAAGGATGTGTTTTATTAATGGATACAATAAAAATAAGTAAGCTTGACACCAAAATGGTTGCTCACAGAGGCGTAAGTAAAATCGAACCTGAAAACACTCTTGCTGCATTTGAGCTTGCAGGTAAAACAAGCCACTTCGGAATAGAATGTGATGTTCATGTTACAAAGGACAAAAAATATGTAATCAATCACGATTTCTCCTTAATGAGAACATACGGGGTGGAAAAAAATATTGAAGAGCTTACTCTTTCAGAGCTTAAGGAAATAAAAAATCTTGTAAATCAGGCTCCCGTTCCTGAATATTCCCAGTATTTTGAAATCTGCAAAAAATATTCAAAAACTGCTGTGGTTGAGTTAAAAGGCGTATATACCGACGAAGAATTAAAGGGGCTTATTGAAGAAACTAAAAAAGCTGATTACCTTGAAAATACGGTATTTATTGCATTCGACCTTATTAATTTAATTAATTTAAGAGAATTGCTTCCTGATCAGAAAATGCAGTTTTTAACCAAAGTATATAATGAAAATATTTTGGATGCACTTAACAGATTTTCTCTCGACCTTGATATAAGTTATAAAGTTCTTACAGAAGAAATTATCAAAGAAGTTCAGAATAACGGTCATATAGTAAACTGTTGGACAGTAGATGATAAAGAAATTGGCGAAGAACTTGCATCTTGGGGCATAGATATGATAACGTCAAATATACTGGAGTAAAAAAATGGATAATATTAAAAACAAAAAATTATTTTTACTTGATATGGATGGTACAATTTATCTTGATGATGATTTATTTGAGGGTGTTCTTGAATTTTTAGAGCATATAAAAAATATTGGCGGCAAATATATGTTTCTTACCAATAATTCATCCAAGAGTGTTGATAAGTACATAGAAAAGCTTGAAAAGCTTGGAATAAAATCAACTGCCGATGATTTCTTAACCTCTACAAATGCAACCATATTATTTTTAAAGAAGAAAAATCACAAAAAGATTTATGCACTGGGAACCCAATCCTTCAAAGAACAGTTAAAAGCTGCTTCCCTTCCGGTAACCGATAAATTGGAGGATGGTATTGACTGTTTATGTATGGGCTTTGATACTGAGCTTACCTTTAAAAAATTAGAGGATGCCTGTATTCTTCTTCGTGAGGATATTGACTATATTGCAACCAACCCTGACTGGGTATGCCCTACCTGGTACGGATTTGTTCCCGACTGCGGTTCAGTTTCCGAAATGATTTATAATGCAACTAAAAAAAGACCTCAGTTTATCGGAAAGCCTCAGCCCGAAATGATTAACCTTGCTATTGAAAAGTCAGGCTTTAAAAAAGAAGAAGCAATAATTTTTGGAGACAGGCTTTATACAGATATTGCAAGCGGTGTTAACGCAGGTATTACAACAGTATTCGTTTTAAGCGGCGAAGGCACGCTAAAGGATATGGAGGAAAGCGATAAAAAGCCTACCTATGTTTATGAAAATATAAAAAAATTCTATGAGGATTTAATAAAATAAAAAAGCGTAAGGACAGAAACTGCATCGTCAAATAGTGGCGATGCAGTTTCTTTTAATATTTATATACCAGCATATTCCATGAATGCTTTTTTAATGCGAGTTTCTCCCCAATTTCTCTCTTTTTCGGATATACCGTCGTATTATCCTTAGTATTTACATTTTTGAGATTATCGGAATATAGCTCAATATGTTCTACTAAATTTGCAGTTTCAAACCCTTCAAGGTTAAGAGAAAGCTCTATATTATCATCAAGCGAACGATTTACAGCAAAAATAACCAGTTCTCTTTTCTCCTCGTTATAAATGACAGAAGCTTCTATATATGGTGCTACAAAATTATCTGTTGTAGTATAGCTATCGCAGTTTATTATTGTTTTTAATGCAGTTCCTCTACCGTTCAAAGATGAATACATAAAAGGATAGAATATTGTCTGAACCCATGCTGCTCCTTCGTTTTCTGTCATAATTGGTGCAATAACATTTACAAGCTGTGCAAGACAAGCTATTTTTACACGGTCGCAATTGTTTTGAAGTGTAATCAGCATACTTCCTACAACCAGAGCATCTTCAAAATTATAGACATCTTCCAATATTGCCGGAGCAACGCTCCATTTATCAAATTTTGTTCCATTGCTGTGAAACCAGATATTCCACTCATCGAAAGAAAGATTGATGGTTTTTTGTGAATGTTTCTTAGCTTTTGCTGCATCACATATTGCCGCAACAGATTTGATAAAAGCATCCATATGTACAGACCTTGCCAAAAAATCAGATGTGTTATCATTGTTATTTCCATAATACTGATGCAAGGAAATGTAATCAACATAATCATACGCATGGTCAAGTACCGAAAGTTCCCACCCACCAAATGTAGGCATATCATAATTTGAACTTCCACATACTACAAGCTCAATATCAGGGTCTGCACATTTCATGAGTTTTGCAGTTTCTGTTGCGATTCGTCCATATTCTTCTGCTGTTTTGTGTCCAATCTGCCACGGCCCGTCCATTTCATTACCAAGACACCATGTTTTTATACCAAAAGGTTCTTTAAATCCGTTTTCCTTTCTCATATTGACGTAATGAGTATCGGTATTAAGATTACAATATTCAACTAAATTTTGTGCATCCTGCGGACCACGAGTACCAAGATTCACAGCCATCATTATATCAGTACCTACTTGCTTAGCCCATTTCTGAAAATCATCTAAACCAACTTCGTTTGTTTCGGTTGACGACCATGCAATATCCAATTTCTTGGGACGCTTTGTTTTATCACCCGTTCCATCTTCCCAGTTATATCCCGAAACAAAATTCCCACCGGGATAACGTATAATCGGAACGTTTAACTTTTTTACAAATTCTAATACATCTTTTCTAAATCCATTGTTGTCAGCAGTTTTGTGTGTTGGCTCATATATTCCTCCGTATACAGCTCTGCCTATATGCTCTATAAATGAACCATAGATTCTTTTGTCGATTTCTCCTACAATAAAATTTTTGTTAATGATTATTTCAGCTTTCATAATCAATACCTCCTTGCAGCAATTATACTACCTTGACAAGGATAGATCAATAGTTTATAATGCTATTATACTGATGTTTTGTGCTTTGGAGGAATAATTGATGAAAATAGTAAATGTGGGTTACAATTACAAACATCCTGCAGATTTTTGCATAAATAGACCGTATGGTTCGGGAGATTATATTTTTTTATTATTAAAAACAGAAGCCTTTTTTGTTTTTAATAATAAAAAATATATTGCACCGCCTAATTCTGTCGTACTTTTTAAAAAAGGAACACCACAGATTTATGGAGCTTTATCAAAAGAATATGTAAATGATTGGATACATTTTGATATTGACGATGATGAAATGACTGAAATACAAAAACTCGATATACCTTTTGACACTATATTGTCTATTAATAGCATATACATTTTTTCTGAATTTATAAAAAGCATGTTTTACGAAAAATATTCTCAAAATTTATATAAAGAAGATTCTATGAATCTTTATTTTAATCTGATATTAAAAAAGTTGTCTGAAATGCTCAAATCAAATATTCCGGAAAAAGAAAAACCACACTACGATAATTTTTGCAGATTAAGAAATGAAATACAACTCACACCGCAAGATAATTGGAACATAGATAAAATATGCAAAAAAATGAACTTAAGCCGTTCTTATATTCAACATTTATATAAAAGTCTTTTTGGTGTATCAATTATGGAAGATGTTTTGCAAAGACGTATAGATTATGCAAAGTATTTATTGTCAAGCACAGATTTTACCATATACAGTATATCTATTATGTGCGGATACGCAAACGATGTACATTTTATGCGATTATTTAAAAAGACAGTCGGGATAACGCCTTCGGAGTACAGAATAAGCTTCAAAATCAGTCAAAAAGCGCTTGAAGGTTCAAAATTTCAAAATCCATTCTGTTTGTAGGTTTCCAGCACTGTAACGAGCAAGGAATATGTGTACCATATTCCAAACATTTAGGATATCCTGAACCCTTAAGATAAAAGGCTGAACGATTGATTTCGTTCAGCCTTTTAAAATTACTGTCCTTAAGAACACTACGCTTAAGCTTCATCTTTTTTATTTTTCAAATACTTTAACTATAACAGGTATTAAAATCAACTGCAATATTATTCCCGGGATTGCATCAACAATTCCGCCCATAACAAAGGCTGAAATAGTGAATGTCTGACCTTTAAGTCCCATCATAATTACTTTTGATATTCCCCAAACAACTCTTCCCAAAACCATTGCAGCAACAAGGGAAACATAGGTATATCCAATACCCTTTTTACTGATTTTTTCATAAAGAAAGCCGGATACAAATCCGTATGTACAAAGCTCAAGGCTCATATATAATGCATTGGGATAAAGCGGCGGCATACCAAAGGTAACCGATCTTAAAAGCGGGAGAATAAGCCCTGTTAGAAAGCCGTATTTACCACCGCATAAAAATCCGCATAAAAGCACGGCAAGGTGCATGGGAAGAAGTGAGTCCCCTATTTCCTTAAGCTGCCCTGTTATAAGAGGAAGCACCATTCCAAGCGCAAGAAGCATTGCCGCAGTTATAAGCTTTTTTGTATTTTTGTTTTTCATTTTCCCTCCGAATTTTCAACTTATCAATATACGTATAGTTCCCCTCCGTGGCTTATAGCTGAAACAACCGAGACAAGGGGACGGTTCTGTTGTCTAGCTATATTTTCTCCACAATCCCCTTGCTAACTCCCGTCAACCTGCTTATTTGTCGTATTGAAAGACCTTTGCACTTCAATTTTTTTATGAACTTATCCCGGTCTTTCTGATTAAACAACTGTAATTCGGTTGTATTCTCGCATCCCACAATTTTCTTTATTATCTTCTTTGCATCTTCATCACTCATTCTAAATACAAAGTCTTCTGAATCCAAACATTTATCGTCATTTTTTTCATTATTGTATACGATAAATCCTTCTTTATTTATCATTCCATATATAAATTCTTTATCTATTAATTCAATACCATCTCTTACATATTCATTATAACTCGAATATTTATATTCGTCAATCCTGTTTACTATTTCTGCTTTTAGAGGATTCTGATGTATATATCTTATCGCTGTTAACAAATATTTTTCATCCTCTATCGGTTCACTTTTAAATCTATCCTGAAATAAATGACCTTTCCTGTAATACTTCCAATTATACCAATATACATAGCTTCCGGCTATCCTTTTCATTATTTGATCTATTTCTTCTTTTTCTGCTTTGATTATCAAATGTATATGATTTGACATAAGGCAGTAAGCGAATACTTTATATCCGCTCACTGCCTTATATTTTAATATCGTTTCTATAAACTTTTCGTAATCTTCTTCAGCTTCAAAGATTACCTGCTGATTTATTCCTCTTAATATTATATGATAGATTCCACTTTCACTTTTCACCCTTTTTGCTCTCGGCATAACTTATCACCTCAAGCAAATTCTATCACACAACTATCAGCTTGTCAAGACAATAGAACCGTCCCCTTGTCTCTAATCTTACCTTTAGGTCCAACAAAAGACAGAGGGACGGTTCTGTCGTCCACTTATTTCAAGACAGGAGAACCGTCCCCTTGTCTCCTATCCGCTCACTGCCTTATATTTTAATATCGTTTCTATAAACTTTTCGTAATCTTCTTCAGCTTCAAAGATTACCTGCTGATTTATTCCTCTTAATATTATATGATAGATTCCACTTTCACTTTTCACCCTTTTTGCTCTCGGCATAACTTATCACCTCAAGCAAATTCTATCATACAACTGCCAGTTTGTCAAGACAACAGAACCGTCCCCTTGTCTCTTGATAGATTCCACTTTCACTTTTCACCCTTTTTGCTCTCGGCATAACTTATCACCTCAAGCAAATTCTATCACACAACTATCAGCTTGTCAAGACAATAGAACCGTCCCCTTGTCTAGCTTGTCAAGACAATAGAACCGTCCCCTTGTCTTCCCTTGTCTTTTATCACATAACTATCAGCTTGTCAAGACAACAGAACCGTCCCCTTGTCTCCTCTCATTCTTAATTTATTATGCCGTCCCCTTGTGTTTCATATGTAGAATATGTATTTATGTATATTACTTCTCCTGTACTTTTACTAATCTTTACATTCGCAAAATCCCCATAGTCAGTGGACCCTCCGGACATAGGATTTTTTCTTTCAAAATTTTGCACTACAATCCAAGCATTTTCTTCCGGACAATCTATCACTGTCAAATAATATATATTTTCATCAGACTCATACTCCATATTCCTTCCGGCATATTTTTCCAAAATGGTCTTACCTACAATTAATGCAATTTCCTCATCCGGTATAACGCCCTCTTCTTTAAAAACAGTTTTATGAGAAACATTTACTTTTTTACTATATTTATCTATTGTTGCTTCTTTTTTTTCGTTGTTCCAACTTACAGACATTCCTAATTCATTACAGATACCTCTGAGTGGCACATATATACTGTTATCTTTTAAATACGCAGTATTTTTTACATTAATATCAGAATTTCCCAATTTAATATTAAAACTACATAATTCAAATACTATATTACCACTACTTGCAATTGTAGCAAATACAAAAGAAAAAGTAAGAAAAGAAATTGCAATTGATGCTATAATTATTTTTTTCAACATTTTAACCATTCCCTTCTATTTCGTTTATTACTTCTAATAAACTATCTGGATGTTTTTGCTTTGCATTAACAAAATCTTGAGCTCTGCTTTCTCCGTATTTTTTTTCCAAAAGTTTCCACAGAAGAGTGTTTTTCATTTGCTCACATATTTGAATACGAGGATCTTCAGGCATATCTGAGCTTAACAAAGTCCCCTTATAATCACCACTATTAGTATCATATCGGTATAAATTTCCAGCCGGAGTAGCTACATAATAATCCACACCTAGTCTATCAGCTTCCGATGTGTCACTAAATTTTTTATCTAAAGAATTACCTGGATATGAAAAGCCATCTTTTTTATTATCTGTATACGCATCATACGAACCATGAGTGTGAGCTACCGCAACTGCATTAACATCAAACGACTTAAAATAAAATCCATTTTTTCGTTCTTCCTCTGTTTCATAGTCGTTTCTTGGCTCATCATAATAATAAACTTCATTCCCATTTTCATCTTTTTTCATAAAAATAAAAGAAAAAAATTCTTCTTCTGTTTCTATTGAATGTTCTCCAATATAAAATCCGAAATCTTCAGCTGCTTCATCTTTCGTCGAAAAAAGTTCCCAAGGATCCAACCCCAACGGATCCACAAACATAACCGGATTATTACTGCAATATACATACCAGTTAAGTCCATCCTTTATTGGATCTTCCGAGATAAATCTGCCTATAGTTGGGTCATAATATCTTGCTCTTAAGTATATTAAACCTGATTCAGTATCAAAATATTCTCCCGAGTATCTGAATGGGTTAGTATCATTCTCGTTTTCCGTTTTCTGATTACCGAATGCATCATAGGAATAGTCTTTTAATATAGTTCCGCTTTGGTTAACAAGCTTAGTTGTATCGTTATGGATATTAAATGAGTAGAACTCCTTAGAGCCATTTATATCTCTTGCAATCAGATGAAGACCACGGATATACAGTTGATTTTCTACATCTTTGTTATCCATTACAATATTCTGACCGTCATAGAGATGCTTGGTTGTTATACCGTTTACGGTTTTTGACTGTCTTAGTCCGTTACCATCGTAGGTATATAAAGAGTCAAAATTATTATGGCTTGCTCTTGTTAGTCTGTTAAGAGGGTCATATTCATAATAGAAGGAATTGCCTGCACCCTCTGATATACTTACATTCTGACCTTCATATTCACTACTGAATTCTGCAATGGTTTTACTTAGGGTATTTCCGTCTTTATCGTATTTATATGAGCTAACAATCTCTTTATTTCCCGAAAGCTCTGTTTCATTCAAAAGAAGATTGTTTTTACCGTAGGTATAACCTGTTTCACTTAAAATATTTCCCGAAATATCTTCTTTTATTTTTCTTATTCTGTTCTGGAAATTATCGTAAGAATAAGTGGTTATACTTTCGTTTTCAACTGTTTCTTTTGTAAGTCTTCCAAGATTATCATAGATATAGCTTATAGTTGGCTTACTATTCTCAGTTATTGATTCAATATTTCCGTCTGCATAGTATGAAACGCCAAAGCTTTCGGTTGAGCTTCTATATTGATTGGTTTTACCTGTTATACGGCTTGCTTTATCATAAGTATATAAAGTATCAACGCCGTTGGTTGTTTCTTTTGTAAGCTT
The DNA here is from genome assembly GCA_015068665.1 of Oscillospiraceae bacterium. Lineage (GTDB taxonomy): Bacteria > Bacillota > Clostridia > UMGS1840 > HGM11507 > SIG450. The sequence goes on from SVKB01000002.1 coordinate 46,134, forward strand.
ACCTGCTTTATCGTAGGTATATGATGCATTTGTGCCGTTACCTGAAACTGAGGTCAATCTATTCAAAACATCATAGCCATATGATAAGCTTATTTTCTGCTCACCATCAACAGAGAGTTTAAAGCTTGTTCTGTTACCGTTTTTATCATAGGAATATGATTTTAAAACTGAATCTTTTGATTCTTTTACAGGCATACAGTAATTATCATACTCATATTGTGTTACTCCTGATGAATCGGTCATAGAAAGCATATTTCCCGTTAAGTCGTAGGTATAGGAAATTTTTTCTTCTTTTTCACTATCTGTTGCAGTTATATCAAGAAGCTGACCGAGTCCGTCATAGCTATATTCCGTTACTGTGCCTGATTTATCGGTAGTAGTTAAAACATTACCCAATTTATCGTAGGTATTTATAACACTCAGACCGTCAGGATATGTTATGCAAACAGGCTTATTTAAGTTATTATATGTAAAAGAGGTTATCTGATGGATATTACTGTTTTCTTCCTCTGAAACACTTGTTAAGCCTGTAATTGTTTTTAAAACATTACCATTATTATCATACACGTATTTTGTGATATTGTCAACTGTTTCGCCCTTTACGATAACATAGACAGGACGGTTCATACTGTCATACACTGTATTTGATATTTTATAGGTTTCCTCTTCGCCCTCTTTGTTATTTTGGATTTTTTGCTGTGTGAGATTTCCGTTTTTATCATAGAAGAAGAGGGTTTTTGTATTTTCGGGGGTAATTACTTCAGTTTCTTTGCCCAGTTTATTATACGAAACTGAGGTAGTATTACCCATTTTATCGGTTGTTGCAACGGGTTCTCCGAATTTATTATAGCTTATATATTCGGTATTTCCCCTAGCATCCTTTGTTGATAAAGGTCGGTTTGCATAGTCATATGAATATGTTGTTATATTGCCTTTATAATCTTTATCGGTTAAAACATTCCCCATAATATCATAGGTTAAATATCTCGTACGGTCACCGATTGTTTCACTTGTTACTCTTCCGTATTTATCTGAAACCTGTTTAATATTTATTATATCCGAAGCTGTTCTTGAAAGCTTTGTTTCATTTACAATGCTATCTTCAGTATAGGAATATGAATATTCTGATTTGCCGAGAAGCTTGTTATCTTCATATATCATCTCGCTCTTAGGCTGACCGTCTGAGTAATATTCATATTTCATTGTGCTTTTTATGGTATTTCCTTCGCTGTACACATTTTTAGTTTCAGGAAGGCTGTGAGGAGTATATGTTAGAGAAGTTACAATTTCTCCGTCGATATACACTGCACTTTCTCTTCCAAGACTATCATAGTCAATTTTCTGAACTGTTCCGTTTTTATCGGTAAGGGTTATATCATTTTCACTTTGATTATATGATACTGTTTCAAAGGTATTATCAGGATAGATGTTTTTTACCGGTCTTTGCAGACTATCGTAGATAACAGTTGAAACACCTCCGTTGCCGTTCACAGTTTTATACACATTTCCGAAATAGTTATAATATTCCGTTACAGACACGTCTTCGGTATTTTCTGAAATATTAGATACATTTTTTATAGTAGTTGTTTTTATAAGAGTATTTTTGTCGGGATTTGAATCATCAAACGGCAGATACTCATAACTTATTTCAGTTATTCTGTTATCTTCTTCTGTTTCCCCTGATTTTGTTGCTTTTGTTACCTCACCAAACTCATTATACAGATAGTTGGTTTCTTCCTCGGTGGTATAGGTTGAGGCATTAGTTCCTTTTGATTGTATCTGAGTTTTTATAACGGAGGTTTGTGCTGAATTAAGCGTATTATATGTTCTTATCATTTTACCTGAGCTTTGATATACTTCCTCAGATATTTTTATACCATTTGCTCCATAAGAGCTTTTCTTTGTTTGCAGACCATCACTTTCTGTTACAGGCTGCTGACAGGAATTGTATTCATAGTCAATTTCACTTACAAGAGGATTATCCTCATTTCCGTCTTTATAGATTTTTGTTGTTACTTTTATAGGAAGTTCGTTTCTCTCAAGCGTTGTTTCATAAGTATATGTTATTTCTTTTCTTCCACCGGAAATAGTTTCCTCGGTTTTTATAAGCTGACTGCGTCTATTATATATTTCTTTGTATTCATAATCGGTTCCATCCTTGCAAGTTGTTGCAACACGGTTATACATATCCGTTTGATCATAGCCATATGTAAACACATTCTCGGGAACAGTACTGTCCTTTTGATAGTTTTCTTTGGATACAATACGAATTCTATCCCTCGAAATTGCTTCCATTTTAGGAATTTTATATTTCTTTTCTTCATAATTATATTTTATTTTTCCTCCTGATGGCAGAGTAATTTCTTCGATATTAAATGTTAAACCGCTAAAAGTGGGAATTGCGCCTTTTCCATTAAGGTCACGTCCAAGGTCCCATGTGTTATGTCTATATCTGCCTTTGTAAATAACAGTATTATTTTCAATATCATCAAAACCTTTTGTAACCTTAAAAGTATGTATATTATCTGTTACATATTTATTATCAGGGTCTTTTACATTGTCATTTTCACTGATATTTTCATATTTAACATAAGTTTCTCCGTCAACTTTAATGGCAGAAATTTTTCCTCCGGTATATTCAAAATCAATTCTTCTGCCAAATGTGTCAATAAATCCATCCCAACCATAATGCCAGCCAAGATACTTGATAGTATTTCCAAAACGGTCAGTTTTTTTGATGATTTTTTCGCCATTTGCAGAAAATGCTAAAACATTTCCCTCTTCAGTTACGGTATAAGTCTCAGATTTGCCATTAACATTTACCTCCCACACACCTTTTTCAAGGTCGCAGATTGTAAATTTTCGCTTCTCACTTCCTATAATTTCAAAGGTCATTTCTTCTTTTAAAAGTGATGCTGATTTTGAAAACATAACAATTCTGTCTGATATTTCAACACCATAGAAATAATCGTTTTCAATAAGCTTTGCTTCAAGATATTCTAAGTTTCCTCTGTCAGTTACCTGAAGGCAGTTTAAGAAATAGGTTGTTTCTTCATTGTCAACAGGAGAAACTTCAAGTCGATAAGTATTCTCTTCTCTTGTCGCAGATGTGTCAAGGCCAACATATTTAACACCGTTTACCATTGACCATCCGTCGTCTTCTCCTCCAACAACATCCATAGTAACTTTTTTAGGAAGCAAAGCATCTGCCACCATTTTTCCTTCATATTCATATCCAAGTGGACTCTTATATTCATTTGACCCCCAGATTGTTCGGTTCCCTGAAATTTCAGGATAAGTCTGCCCATGAAGAAGCCAGGTCTTTTTAAACTCCTTATTTTCAACATCAAGCTTATCAAACACAATCAACGCTGCAGGAACTTTTTCGTCCTCTAAATCAAGAAACATAAATGAACGGTTATAGTCTTTTACTTTATCTGAATATGCATTTGCTAAATTACCCTTTATGTAGGTATATTCAGGTGTTATCGGATTTTCAGGATCGATTTCCTGAGAAATTACTGTTGCACGTCTGTACTCAGGGTCATTCATCATTGTTTCAAAGGAGAATTCTCCACCTGAACCATAAGGATTTTTCTGCCCGCCTGTGTTAGTAACATACTGACTTACAGTAAAGTTTCTTAAAGGCTCGTCAGGATCATATACTAAGATACAGTTATGAGCAACGGTTTGTCTTGTGTATATTGAATGTTCCTCTGTGCCAAATAATTTATAAACACCCGAATCAGTTGCAAGAGGTCCTTTATAATAAAGCTCAAAGTTACCTGCATCAAAATGCTGATGCGCTCCTGTATAGTATTCGTTAAAATGCATTGTTGCAATAGCAGTATCAGAATATATTCCCTCATCCCATCCTGTTCTTGCAACCATAACTCCGTTTGGTGTTCCAAAATATTTAGAGTTAGGAAGATTATATATAGATTCTCTTTCAACATTAACATCATTAACTATTAAGTAAAGATTAACCCCAACCCCAAAGGATGTAATAAATCCATCTCTGGTAGCAGAAACTGCAGAACGAACAAATTCATCCTTAACATAAGGGTCTTTGCTCATTACGTATTCCATAAAGGTTGTGTATGTATAAGGAAGAGCGTATGTCATAGGAGTGGTATTATATCCGTCTCCTGATAATGCTACCATTCCATCAGGTCTTCTTGTGTATATCTGCCTTCCGTAAGCCATTGTTCCAAGCTGATTTGCATCGTAAGGAGCAGGAGCTCCCATACCGGTTATAAGAAGATAAGAATAAAGGTCTGCCTTATGTCTTACAATACCATAGTTAGTTCCTTCATGACGAATACCCCCCTGATGCAGGAATAATCTTTCGGGAACATAGTAGGTATAAAATCTTCCTCCGACAAAATCCCATATATCAGGTCTTTCATCGTAAGTGGCAATTGCAAATGCAATCATTTCACGAAGCAACTGTTCTTCCGCTCCATGCCCTGCCATAGATAATTGCTTATCGGGCGGCCAACCGATTTCAGACATAGCCTGCCAACCTATACAAGTAGTAATTATCCTGTTTTTTTCTTCTTCTGTAAGAAGAGGATAACACCAGTCATAAATCATAGAAGCGCTATATATCTGACGGCCGGTATATCTGTAATAGTCAACAACGCCCCCGGTATTATCTACAGTTGAATACCAGGCTTCTCCGACCTCCATTGTTAAATCAATTGCTTCTCTTCCTCTTTTTTCATCACCATATAAAGCGTAATATAAAGCTTTTGATTCAATCTGCTCTAAAATACTTTCATCATGGGATTTCGGAAGCTTTATAGTTTTATTAACATTAGCTTCAAAAACGCTTTTTGCATAGGCATTTTCGGGATGCTCAATATTAGCTTTAATATCATCTATTTTATCGGGAGTAAAATGAATTCTCGGATGCTGACCTTTTTTGGGATTATACGGCGGAAGCGGTGTGTTTGGTACAAGTGTGGGATTTTCAGGAATCACAACTTCTTTCACCATTCCCTCCGGCATATATAAGTTTTCACTTGTAACCAAAAACTGATCCATGCTCCAATTCATATGAACGGGATTAATTCTTAATGTTGCAGTCTGCCCTGCCTCTAAAGGTATCTGTTGCCCGACAGTGGTCCAGGACCAGCCTTCCGCAATAGGATAGTTAACATCAGAAAAACTGCTGTTGTCAACTGCTGTAAACCATCTTCTGGAGCCCGTTGTTTCAAAAAGACCTCTTACCCAGATATTGTATCGTCCCTTTCTGGTTGCAGTAAAAGTAAACTCAATTACTCCCTCTGCACCAACTGCCGGCTTCGTTGTAGTACCTCTTATGGTACATTTAACAGCCTTTTTTCCCGATGCATCATCATATCCTAAAATCGTCATACCTGATTTTAAAGTGCAATCTTCAACCTCAAACACTGCACCATCCCCGGATACAACACATTCTTTTGTTTGCTCATTTAATTTTGAGGATACAGGCTTTTCCATTGGAACCACATCTTTCGGTTCTTCGGGTATATATGCTTTATCATCGGTTACATAGATAGAATCAAAGCATACAGTATACTCTCTGTGACAAAGCTCAAGCTTGTGCAGACCGGATGTCAGATAAGACGTATCTATAATTTCCCATTTAAAATCTCCGGTATATGTACCTTTATATTGCTTCCAGTCTCCATCGTCCCATCTATAATAGATATTAACGGCCGAAGTGTTTGAAAAATATACTCTTAAAATGGTATTATATTCCCCATCTTTTGGAATATTATAAATCATTGATATATCGTCATTTTTTATTTCTCCGATTGATGCGATATTACCATATGTGGGACGTATATAATACCCACCGCTTGCAGAAGGCGACGAAACTCTATACATACCGCTTTTAAAGGATGTATTTTCAAGTTCATAGCTTGTATTAATCTCATATTTATCCGATGCCCCGAAAGAAACAGCCGGAATAAGTGAAATTATTAAAGATAATACAACTAAAAAATATATTATTTTCTTATACATTTTCTTCCTCGTTCTCTCATAATTTTCAAACAGGGATGTTCAAAAAGACTTGCTTTTCTAACATCCCCTTTCCCTGCTAAAAAATTAAAATGTATTTATTATGAGCTGAATTCACATGTTGTGATGGAGTTTTCATAATCATTTACCTGATTATCATCCAACCAACCGGATAAACCTACCTGTGCAATTTTTGTATCAGGAGTAATTATTGATAAATCTATAGTTGGTTTTATATATTTTTTCATTTTAATTACCTCCTTACTCTAAATTACCCGCAGGAATTGTATATTCATTTGTGGTACCATATTGATATTCTCCGTTATAGGAAATATAAGGTCTTACAAAATATGTATTTCCTGGAACAATTTTATTTCCGTAGAATAATATACCATAGCTTCCGTCAACATTTCTTGCAGCCTCTGCTTTTAGCGCACAATTATCAACTGTAAGCTCATCAACGGGTTCATCAGAAATTAACATACCATATTCCAAAGTATCCATTGCTGTTGCCATTCCGATATTGAACTTTGATGCTGCAAGGATATATGTGGTATCTTCAGTAAGAGCGGAGTTTCCATCAGCATCTTTAACATTTGCAAGATTAACATCTTCGTCAACTAAATTTGTGCCGGAAAATACAGCTGTTGCATCTGATACATTGATATTATCAACAAAATCAGATAATTCATAGTCATACGGATAAACTGTATAGGTTAAAGGCTCAATAGTAAATACATTACCTTCTCCATCAGCAGTAACTCCACCCTCGGTATAAGAAATTCTCTGATAATCAAGGTTGTTTGACAATTGCTGGTTTGCATAAGTACCATTAATCCAGCAGTGAGCAACATTTGATTTATCAAGTATTACAGTAAAGGGATATTCGTTACCTTCTTCCAAAGTATCGCAAGGTACATTTAAGTACTGTCTTCTTAAGCTTGCTGTATTATTTGCCTGAGTACCCTCGATAGTAATGGTAATCGGGCAATTTGCAATTCGGTCATTAGTTTCAACTCTGTTATCCACTTTAACAGAACCTGTGATATATATTAAGTTTCTTGATACAGGTAATTTTTCTTTAAAGGTACACTGAACCCAGATACCCCATCCATTATTTCCGCCGGCTGTTGTTACTGAGGTAAATGTATTTCCGTTTGATGTACCGTAATTACTTCTTATTGTATTAGTTGTTTCATATGTAAGAGCTGTTTCATACATTTTTAAAATATCGTCTAATTCTACAGACGCATCGTAATGAGTAACGATTGGATTTGTAAATGTTAAAACATTACTCTTGGTAGGGTCAACTGCTGATTTTTCGTAATATCTTATATCAGAAATGGTTGCAGGAGCTGCCTGCCCCGGTGCTCTTCCTATAAGATGTCCGTTATAATATACGTAAACTTCTTGTTCAGGTGTATTTATAACGGTAAGTTTACTTGAAGTACCTGTTGTGCCTAATGCAGAACCCGGGATATTTGCAACAATTGCAGCGCCGAAATATACTCTCGCATAGGTATCTATTGCAATAGTGTTTGTTTCGTATCTTTCGTTTACAGCGATATCAAGAGTGTAAACAAGATATGAACCATATGAATATGCACCGGTTCCTTCAGCATTGTTTACATTAACATATACTCTCATACCATTTCCGGCTGTTCCATCCTCTGCGCTTTTAGCAGATGTTACCATTTTACCACCGGTTACATTTTGCGATGTTGCATAAGTTACATTTAATGCAGGATTTGAAGTACTTATAGGCTGAATTGCTACATCAGATGCCATTACAGGCATAAATGATGCTAACATAGCAACTGCCATCAAAAGCACTAAAAGGGTTTTAATAGATTTTTGCATTTTTGTTTCCTCCTTAAAGTTATATAATTTTTTTATATTTTTATGGGAAGCTTTCCTCTTTGAGTTAGCTCACCCTTTAAAATTTTGTAAATATATTTTTCCGGACTACCACCATATGGTGCAGTGATTATTCTTTCAATATCTTCAAATTTTTTAACCTCATAAGGATTTCCTATATGGACAACGGTTGAAATTTTATCCTTATTGGCATCTATGATATTTTTCATTCGCTCGGTTATGGAATCGCTTGCCATATAGCTTCCTGTCTGGCAAAAGGTAAAGAAAATCGTTTCATCATTTTCCGAAATCTTTTTACAAGCATTTTCCGTTTCAATATAATGAGGAAATTCACTGATTATCATTCCGTCACTTTCGGGGAACAGCTTTAAAAGCTCATTTAATATTACATTAGCATTATCATAAGAATAAAGTTTTCTATTTATAAGTTCTCTTGTATCTCCCGAAAGCCTTGGATATTCATTTTCACAACTTACAATAAAAAGCTTTTTACCTGTATTTGAAAGAGCGGCGCTTACTCCATCTTTAGTGATAACGCAAACGCTTTTTTTATCGGCTTCACTGACAGCTTCTTTAAGCTCGTCAGAAACAACTGTTTCACTTGCCGGCTTCAAGGTCTTTTGCTGTGCTTCGAGAACATGGCGAACAGCCTCATTTAATCTATCGTCTGTTATAATGCCATCATTATATGCTGACATAAGATATTCAAAGCTATCTTTAAAAGAAAGACGATAATTAGGAAGCACCATATCATTTCCCGCTTTGATTGCAAGTCCAAGACTTTCCTTTTCACCATAATTCTGAACAATTGCCATCATTGCCAAAGAGTCGGTCATAATAAGACCGTCAAAGCCTTTATTTCTTATTATTCCGATAATCTTTTCCGATAAGGAAGAAGTGAATTTATCATCAATTTTAGGAAACAGGATGTGACCTGTCATAATTCCCGTTAAGTCTACATTATTCATAGCATCAAGATATAGAATAATATCTTTATTGATTAGCTCCTCCTCTGTCATAGAGGATGCTTCCATTTTCATATGAGCATCACTTTTTATATCACATCCGCCCGGAAAATGCTTTGCCGTAACAATCATACCTTCGTCCTGAAATGCCTTTATTATCTCAAATGTATATTTTGAAATAGTATCTAAATCATCCGAAAAGCATCTTGGAATCTTGCAAAGTGAACCTTGGGTTGCAATATCCATCACAGGCCCCCATGCTACATTTACTCCATCCTTTTTAGCTTCTATTGCGGTCGCTTTTGCAAGCTTATAAGCAAGAGAAGGATCATCCGATGTAGCAACACCGATTGCAGGAGGATATCTTAATTCACCACCAAGGTATCCGTTTTCCATATCCGCACATATAAGTATAGGATAGTCGGCATTTTCTTTTACACGGGATATAAAATCACTATATCCTTCGTAATGCCACATTTGCACTCCGCCAACGCATCCTTTTTTTACCATAGAAAGTATATATTCTTTATCCTCTTCATCTACATACCCTCTCGCTACTATAAGGTGTCCTATTTTTTGCTCGAGAGTCATTTCTTCTACTTTAGTCAACTTCATATGCATGCCTCATAATATCTTATTTTATTATATTCTATCAGCATTTGATTGCTATTTGAATGGGTAAAAAGTAATAATATGTAAAAAACGAATGTTTTATTTTACAAAACATATTGACCTTTTATCCGTTAAAGGCTATAATTTACTAAAGTTAATGGAGTTTTTTACGTTTTTTAAAAAAATGTAAAAATTTGTATTTTTCGAATTTAAAAAGAGGTGATAACATGTATAACATACTTGATATTTTTCCGGAAATGATACTTTCCGAGCATCTTGAAGTATATAAATCTTCCTTTACCACAAAATGGGAATGTCCGACTTTAGCCCATGGCTACGGCCATCTTGATTTTATACAAAAGGGATGTCATCTTGTCATAAAGGATAATAAGGAATATCCCGTAAGAGCAAATCAGATTATATTTGTTCCTATGAATATTGATTATTATCAAAAGGTTAAAGAAACTCCTTATGGCTATCATTCCTTTTTATTTTCATATGTACTTAATGATGTAACAAAAGATATAAAGGATCCGATTATAATATCAGCAAAAAACACAGCTTTTTTCATAGAAAAATATCGACTTGCTTATCACTTATATTTAACTAAGCCAGTTGCTTATAAAACAAAAATAAGAAAAATTATATATGAGGTTTTGGATAAAATATGCGAAGAAGAAATATCCAAACAGAACAGTGAAACAGGACTTTATACAATAAGAAAATCGGTAGAATATATTCACGAAAACTATTCCGACCCCACAATCAATTCTCAAAAAATAGCCCGAATATCAGGTATTACATCCACATATTTCAGACATATATTCAAGAAAATTTATATGGTTACTCCAAATAAATATATTAACAACCTGAGAATCAGTAAAGCGAAATCTCTTTTGGAAAACACTGACTACACAATCGAGGAAATTTCATATCGTTGCGGTTATAGAGATTATTCTTATTTTTCAAAGGCCTTCAGTAAATCCACAGGAATATCCCCTTCGGAATACAGGAAAAAAAATAATACAACAAAAAAAGAATTGTAAACTTGCTTACAATTCTTTTTTTGTTTTTTATAAATGCTCTTTTAGCTTTGCTATCATTTCATCAAGCTCGGCTTCAGGAATAAGAATCCTATCCTCAACCGGAGGAAGCATTTCAAATAATTGTCCCCAGGTATATCCGCCTTCGATTTTAGGAACTATATGCATATGAAAGTGAGGGTTGGTGTCTCCACAGCTTCCGTAGTTTAACTTATCATATTTAAAAACCCTGGTTATAGCTTTTGAAATTTTGCTTACCGCTTCAAAAAAACCGTTTCTTTCCGCTTCGGTAAGCTCAAAAATTTCTCTCTTATGCCCTTTTAAAACAACTATGCATCTTCCCGGATAATATTTCTGATAGCCTGCCATATACACATTTGCATAGTCATTTTCAAAAACCGGCTTCATAAACTGTTTATATTCGTCACCGCAGTAATAACATTTTCCGTCCGGTACAAAATCAGTATACATATAATTCTCCTCCGTGGCTTATAGCTGAAACAACAGGGTTTTCATACTTTTTTATGGTATCATCAATGGCTTTTTGTAAATCATTTATATGATAATAGCCTATTTTACAGGCATCACAGGCATCCTTGCCGATTCCGTCGGTTACCATTATTATATCTCTTCTCATTCTCATTTTTGCCATAGCAGTACCTACCGACATTGCAAGACGGTCTCCCGGCAAAGAATCGTCATCCTTAGCTTTAACCAGCTTATTGTGCGCATCATCATCCCCCATATATTCATAAAGCTCGGGGTGAGGACCAATTCCCTCATAGTTGGGACTTATAAGAATAATGGTGCCACCCTTTTCAACAAGGCCGTTTTCCGCAGAATAGAGCCCCTTTCCCGACTGCCAGAAATCCTGGTCGGCAGGATAGGAGGATACTATCATAATATCAGCCTTTTTAGTTGTTTTTGCGCCCCATATTTCCTTGGCGTATTTAACTCCCTCACGGTGAGCCTTTATATAATCACCGCATACAACCTTGTAAATTTTAAAGTCACCGGTAAGAGCGGTATTTATAATAAAATCAAGACCAATAACCTTTACCCAACTTTCAATTGAATGCCTTACGGGAGATTCATCCGAGCCGAAAAGATTGGCATTGTGAAGCCCTCCCATTATATGAAAAAGGGCAACTGTTTTTTCACCTGCTATACCCGGAAATAAAATTTTACCGCCACCGCTCCAGCCCATTACCGGATGAGGAACGATATTTCCTATACCAATTCTTACATCGGTGGAGGCAGCTTCTCCCGTTGCATATATTTTGCTTCCGTCCTCAGCGGTTCCCATAAGAACCAGGGATTTTTCATCCTTAAAGGCGGAGTTTACAACCTTATATTCTTTGTAAACCTTCTCCCCTACCTTTTTTATAATTTCCTCTTCGGTCATATAACGGTGGGAGCCCAGGGCAATAACTATTTTTATATCCTCTTTTTTTATCCCTGTAGATAAAATTCTTTTAAGCACATGAGGAAGAATTTTATAAACGGGAGTTGGTCTTGCCATATCGTCAACTATTATACTGACGGTTCTTTTCCCCTTGACTACCTCCTCAAGCTTTTTACTGCCTATGGGATTTTCAAGGGCGTTTTCTATAACCTCGTCTTCGTCATTTTCAAAAACGGGACAGTTGGGCTCAAGCACCTCGCAGAAGTATTCATCGGGAACATTAAAGGAGACACTGTCGCTTCCGTATGGAAGAGTTATCTTCATTTTAAAGCACATCCTTTTATTTTTTCTTTTATTCTATCATATTTTATTAAAAAAATAAACAAATTTATTTGATATTTAAAAGAATTTGTATTATAATTATTCCTGAGGTGATTTTATGAAATCATTATTTGATATAAACGGAAAAAAGGCAATTGTAACAGGTGCTACGAGAGGTCTTGGCTTTGGTATGGCAGAGGCTCTTTTGGATGCAGGCTGTGAGGTGGCAGCCGTCGGGTCAACCGATAATATTTATAAAACCTGTGAAGAATGGCAGAATAAGGGATACAAGGTATATCCCGTAAAAGCCGATTTATCGGTAAAAGAAGAAAATGAAAGAGCTTTTAATGCAGCTATTGATTTTTTATCCGATGTGGATATTCTTGTTTGCGGCGCAGGGATGATTTCAAGGCACCCCTCCCGGGAGTTTCCCTTTGATGAGTGGGAAAAGACGATAAGCCTTAATCTTAATTCTGTATTTATATTAAGTCAGCTTGCTTCTGAATTTATGATTAAAAAGGGCTACGGTAAAATAATTACGGTTTCCTCTATGTGTTCATATTTCGGTGGACAAACTGTTCCCGCTTATTCAGCCTCAAAGGGCGGAGTTATGCAGCTTACAAAAGCACTTGCCAACGACTGGGCAAAATACGGAATAAACGTTAATTCAATAGCTCCCGGATATATGACAACCGATATGACTGAGGGGGTAAGAACAAATCCGGAAAGATATAAGGATATTACCGCAAGAATTCCCATGGGAAGATGGGGAAATCCTGATGATATGAAGGGTACTGTGATTTTCCTCTCCTCACGAGCAAGCGATTACCTGTCAGGGGCAATAATCCCCGTTGACGGAGGATATTTATCTAAATAAGGAGGTTTTTATATTGAAAACAAAAAAACTTACTTCAGGGGCACTTTTTGCCGCTATAACTTTTATTCTTACAGTGATAATAAAGATACCGTCACTATTTAAAGGATATATTAATCCCGGTGATGTGGGTGTAATTTTATCGGGACTGTTTTTATCTCCCGGAATGTCTTTCTTTGCCGCAGGGCTTGGCTCGGCACTTGCAGACCTTTTCTACGGATATGTTACATATATTCCTGCAACCTTTATCATAAAAGGGCTTATGGCAGTTTCGGTTTATTACGTATACAAAAGCTTATCAAAGAAACTAAAAGGAATTCTTCCTTTAATTATAAGTGCTGTTATAAGTGAAGGGATAATGATTGCGGGTTATTTTCTTTTCGAAGGCATGCTTTACGGATTTATTCCTTCTATGGCAAACATTCTTCCAAATGCCATCCAGGGAGGATTCGCGATTATTGTAACTCCGATTTTACTAAGAATAATAAAACAAAAACCGTGACGGATTTCCCATCACGGTTTATTTTTTTAGCTATTTAATTATAAGCCAAGCTCCTTATGTCTGTCATTGTAAATCTTACAGATTTCATCTTCGCCAAGCTTTTTAGCTTCCTTAAGCCATTTTTCCCAGGCAGCGTCACCTGTTTCTGTACCAACGATATATTTGAACATAACTTCTTCAAATTTCTTTGTAAGTCTGTTATTGATATCGCTTGCTCTTGTTGAGATATCGCCAACTAAAGTAACAACAGGGTCAGCAGGCTCTAAGCCGCCGCACTTTTCAACCCAATCCTGAGCTTCCTGTTCTCTTTCGGTAAAGTCAAAGTAGCAAGAACGAGGGTCAACTCTTTTATATGCACCGCTCATCCACATACAGTATTTGGATCTTAAGTCCATAATATCAATCTTTGCTTTCTTGGAAAGTTCTTCGTCAAGATATACGATTTCACCGTTTGCATCAATGTCATAGGTTTCGCCCTTGATACCAAGAGTCATCATTTCAGCACCTGCATCAGAATATAAGAAATCCATAACCTTTATTGAAAGGTCGGATACCTTGTTATTTGTAACACAGTTACCGCTAAGGGAAACTTGGTCAAGAGTAACAAGAGTCTGCTTTGGTCCTACAGGATTACCGTATCTTAAATCATAGCCCGGAATTGTGGACTGTTCCTGGAACATATCAAGTCTTCCGATCCAGTCGTATGTAACAAAGGATGAACCTGTTGTCATTCTCTGTGTCCATGCAGGCTGTGTGTTTGTTAAGAATTCAGGGTCAAGAAGCTTTTCATCATACAATTTTTTGAAGTAATCAAGAATTTCTTTTGTTTTAGGATCGGTATCGGAATACTTCCAAAGCTTTTCGTCTTCATTATAGTACATACCGTAAGAACGGATACCACCCCATGCAACAGCATAGTTCTGAATTAATTTTGCACCGGTCTTGGAGGTTAAAGGATAAGAATCAGGATATATTTCCTTTAACTTTTTAAGAGCCTGATAGAAGGTTTCAGGGCTGTTCCACATTTTAATTCCGTGCTTATCAAAAATATCCTTTCTGTAAAGCATACCGTGGTTAACAACTCTGTTGGTATAATATGTAGGGAATACATACAGCTTTTTGTTTTCAGCTGCTAAGGATTTAAATACCCAGTTATCAGGAGAATCCTTACCGAAGCAACGGTTGAAGTTAGGCATTTCGTCAAGATAATCGTTAACAGCAACAAAAGCGCCCTGAGTACCGTATTCATTGGTCTGTATAAGTGAGCCTGCTGATGTGATATCAGGAAGATCACCGCCTGCCAGTAAAACATTAAGTTTCTGAGTCATTGTTGATGATGGAACCAGCATCGGAACAACGTTAAGTCCTACTACCTGACTAAGCTTTTCGAAAATATAGGTTGTTGAATCGCCAACCTCGTCAGAACAAAGGATTTCGATTGTTTCACCATTACCGAAAGGAACCTCAAGTCCGCCGGTATCGCCAATTTCAAAATCAATGTCAAAGTTTGCCTTAGGATTTGCTTTTTCGCCACCGCAAGCTGCAAGGCTAAATACCATTACAACCGCAAGAAGCATTGTTAAAAGTCTTTTCATGGTTTTTACCTCCATTAAATTTTATAGTAATATTATACTACCTAAATTAATTTTTGTAAATAGCAACTTTTAATATTCCTTATTGCTCCTCTTTAACCTTGTCTGCCAAAAACACTTCGTTAACAAGCTTATCGGTTTCATCCCGGTCACAAATATAATAGGAGGCACCCTGAATTGTTGCGGGAGCACCGGGCAAACGGTAGGTGGTCATGCTGTCTCCGTTTAACGCTTTTAAAATGGGGACAAAGGAGAATACATCACCAAGCTCTATGTTGGTATTGATATTATCTATTACCTCATTGTAAATCTCGTCAATTTTTCCTATATACTTGGGGTTAAGCTTTTGTCTGAACAGCTCTTTTACGAACATCTGCTGAGCGTCAATTCTTCCCAAATCCGCAGAGGCATATCCTGAACGGAAACGGCAGAACTGCTCTGCCTTGGCACCGTTTAACACCTGCTTACCCGGCTGAAGGTCTATAACAAGATCCTGAGTAGGGTCAACATAGTACATTCTCTGGGGTACATTGATTTCAACACCGCCAAGAATATCAATGATATTTCTGAATGCCTTCGGATTGATAACTGCATAATAGTTAACCTTCATACCGATAAGCTCACTCACCTTTTCGATTGAATATTCCTGCCTTTTATCCTTTTCCCCCATCCCGTAAGCTGAATTGATTTTACCGAAGCCGTTTTTCAGTTTGACTCTGGTATCACGGGGAATGGACATTATATTAATTTTTTCGGTTTTCTTATTGTAAGAAACAAACATAATGGTATCAGTAAGCATTCCGCCCTTATCGGTAGCCATAATAAGAAAATTAATTCTTCCGCCGGATACCTTTACAGTTCCTGCATCCTTGGTGCCGCCTGAATGATATACAAGCTCCCTTGCCGTAAACACTCCCAAAAGAAGCACTATACAAAAGACAAGAACAACCGATACTATTTTTGCAAATTTTTGTACATTCATCTTAAGTCATCTCCATAGTAAATAGTATCACACTTTTTCAATCTTTTAAAGTGTTTTTTTAATAATTATATTTTTTTCTTTTTAAAACAAGAAAAACAAAGCCACACATCACCGCTAAGACTTCGGCAACCGTAAGGGAAATCCATATTCCGTCCAGCCCCCATATAAGCGGAAGGATAATAACCGCAAGAAGCTGGAACACAAGTGTTCTTGAAAAAGAAAGGATTGCTGAGGTAAGTCCGTCGTTAAGAGCTGTGAAAAATCCCGAAAAGAATATGGCAAAGCCTGCAAAAAGATATGAGAAGGATATAAACAAAAAGCCTCTTTTTGTCATTTCAAAAAGCTCCTCATCATATCCGGCAAAAAGCCCTGAAAGAGCATCTGCGAAAACATTTGCCGATAAAAACATCATAAGGGCAAATACTGAATTTATAACAAGGCTTTTTTTAAGAACACCCTTTACCTCTCTATGGTTTTTAGCTCCGAAATGGTAGCTTATAACAGGTGCAGAGCCTACCGAATAGCCAATAAAAACCCCTAAAAACATAAAGTTAACATACATTAAAACCCCGTATGCGGCAATCCCGTTTTCCCCTGCGTACTTAAGAAGCTGAATATTATACAGCATATTCACAAGGGACATGGATATATTGGTCATAAGCTCAGAGGAGCCGTTGGTTGTAACCTTTAAAAGAGCTTTAAAGGATGGCAGAATTTTACCGAGTCTTAAAGCACTTTTGTTTTTTGATGAAAAGTAAATAAGAGGAACAACACCGCCAACGAACTGACTTATCGAGGTTGCAAGAGCTGCGCCAATAATTCCCATTTTCAAAGGTACCATAAGGACAAAATCAAGAATCATATTGGTAACTCCTGCCAATACCGTTGATATTAGTCCAAGCCCAGGCTTTCCCGCTGTTACAAAAAAGCTCTGAAAAGCCATCTGGAGAATGAAAAAGGGATTGGCAAGTATTATAATTCTTCCGTACAGGACAGCATCCCTGATAAGCGCTCCCTCCGCCCCTAAAAAGCGGGCAACCGGCTCTAAGAAAATAAAGCCCGTAACGCTTATTATGACACCGGTAACAACCGATGCCATAATAACAAAGGAAAAGATGCCGTTGGCTTTATCAGTATCCCCTTCTCCCATTATTTTCGCAACAAGGGCGCTTCCGCCCGTGCCGAACATAAAGCCTATCGCTCCTAAAAGCATAAGGAAGGGCATAATGAAATTAACCGCGGCAAAGGGTATTTTTCCTACAAAATTTGATACAAAAAATCCGTCCACCACTCCGTAGATTGAGGTAAATACCATCATGACCACCGAGGGCAGAGTAAAGGCAATAAGCCTTTTATATGTAAATTTTCCCGAAAGCTTCATTTTTAATTATTTGGTATCATCACTCATTAGTTCCTTAACACTTGCGGTAAGTCCTGCAAGCTCCTGGATTTTTGACGGTATGATAATTTTGGTTGCCTTTCCGTCTGCTATTTTTTCAAAGCTTTCAAGAGCCTTGATTGCAACATAAGCATCGGAAGGATTGGATTCGTTTATCTTTTTAATACCTTCTGCAATAGCGGTCTGGACAGCTAAAATTGCTTCAGCCTGACCTTCAGCTTCCTTGATGGCTGTTTGCTTAACCGCTTCCGCCTTTAAGATAGCAGATTCCTTTTCACCCTCGGCAAGAAGAATTTTGGACATTTTTTCACCCTCGGCAATAAGGATGGCTTCTCTTCTTTCACGCTCCGCCTTCATCTGCTTTTCCATTGCATTCTGAATTTCTCTTGGCGGAATAATGTTTTTAAGCTCAACTCTGTTTATCTTTATACCCCAGGGGTCGGTTGCCTCGTCCAAAATTGAGCGCATCTTGGTATTTACGGTATCTCTTGAGGTTAAGGTTTCGTCAAGCTCCAAATCGCCGATAATATTTCTTAAGGTTGTTGCAGTTAAATTTTCAATAGCCATCATAGGCTGTTCAACACCGTATGTGAAAAGCTTGGGATCGGTTATCTGAAAATAAACCACAGTATCAATCTGCATGGTTACATTATCCTTGGTGATAACTGGCTGAGGCGGAAAATCCACAACTCTTTCCTTCATGTTGACCTTTTTGGAGATGCGGTCAATGAAGGGCATTTTAATATGCAGACCCACTCCCCAGGTTGAATGGTAGCCTCCGAATCTTTCGATAACATAGGCATGAGCCTGAGGTACGATTTTTATGTTCGCTACTATCAGAGCAACTATTATTGCAAGTAATACTATTAATGCCGGCATTTTTATTCCTCCTTTAAATTACGGTTTTTACTATTAATTTTACTCCCTCAATGGCAACAACCAAAGCTTTTGCACCCTCGGGGATAATTTCACCGTTTTCACTTTTTAAGCTCCATTCCACACCTGAAATTTTGGTAAAGCCGGTTTCTTTAAGATTATCCACCGTTTCTATAACCATTACCTCAGTGCCGATGAATCTTTCGGATACATCGGGAAGCTTTTTATCGGTAAGAGTATTTTTATAGAATTTCTTCACTATGAAAACCAAAAGTCCGGAAATCACAAGAAAAACAATAATCTGAATATAGAGATCAGCGCCAAGCATTGCCGTAAAAAGTGCGGCAAGTGAGCCTGCGGCAAACCATATTGAAACCAGCGAAGGCGTCAGCGCTTCAACGATTAAAAATACGACTATTGCCGTAATCCATACGGTTATTTCCAAGATTTAATCCCCCCTTAATTTTTAACATGAACATCCATCTGCGGGAACGGTATTTCGATATTATTTTTATCAAATTCCTTTTTAACGGTTTCCAAAAGGTCAAAGTGAACAGTCCAGTAATCGGAAGCCTTACACCATACTCTTACCGTATATGTAAGAGCGCTTGCATTGTGTGCGGATAGCTTTATCATGGGCTCGGGATCGGAAAGCACCAATTCGTGAGAATTAACCACACCTTCAATAATTTCCTTTACCTTATCAATATCTGAAGAATAAGAAGCATCAAAGGTTAAATCAACTCTTCTTGTATCCTTTTTGGAATAATTGATTATTATCGAATTGGTTAAAGTTCCGTTGGGGATGGTTATTACCTTATTGTCAGCTGTTGTCAGAACGGTGTATACAACGGTTATATCGGTAACTGTTCCCAATGTTCCTCCTGCATCAATAAAGTCACCTGCCTTAAAGGGCTTGAAAAGCAAAATCATAAGTCCGCCTGCAAAGTTACTTAAGGAGCCCTGCATTGCAAGACCGATAGCAACACCGCAGGATGCAAGAGCGGTTATAAATGAGGTTGTCGGAATTCCAAGCATCATCGCAACGGTAATAAAAAGAACTATGTAGAGTGCAATTACCGAGAAGGAGGCAAGGAAGGACCTTACTCCGTCATCGAGTTTGTTAAGCTTGGGAGATTTTTTTATAAACTTTTTAATAAATTTAATAAGCTTTACTCCCACGAAGAGAACTATAACTGCCCCTATAAGCTTAAGTCCTAAGGATGTGCCAAGTTCAAATAAGAAATTCCACATTGTTTTAAAATCCATTTTAATCTCTCCTTTTTTTACATATTGTCTGTAAATAAGACTAAATTATCTTCCATAATGTTCCAAAATTAAAGAATAATTTCAATTATTTCATGATTATTAAGCTGAGGTAAAGTAAATGTCAGCGAATCTGAATTTTCAAATTTCAGATTTTCCTTGCCGCGCATCGTTTTTACACTTTTAACATTTGCAATACCGTTAAGCTTAAAGGAAATATTATTAAGAGGGATGATTCTTTCAATAGGTCTTATCATTTCACCCGTTACATTTATAAGGTGTAAAAGAAGCTTACCTTCTTTTTTTCTTAAGGAAACTTCAACACTTCCGGGGGCATCGGTTTCAATGACAGGGGCTGAAAAGCCTTTAACCGAGGAAAGGATTATCTTTTTCCAGTCAGCATTTCCGTATTTATCAAAGAACTCTCCCACAGCGGCACCGATATATAAGCACTCCCCTTTACCGAACTTATTGTATATAACCGAAGGATAGGTTTCCTTTTCAATATGCAGATATCTTCCCTGCATAGGCATTCTTGCATAACCGAGAATCTCTGCATCACTATTTATCTTTGTTTCCACCGAAAGAAGAGGCAGTGGTATATTTTCTTCATAAATACCGTCAAACAGCGGATTTTTGAAATTTACAATCTGATAACCGCAGCCCGGATCATACTGATGAACAGTTTTAAAGCTTGCGCCGAATACATCGGATAATATAAAGTTCTCACGCTGCTTACAGGTTTCGTCATAAAGTCCTGTATCAAAGGTAGCAATTATCTTACCGCCATTTTTTACATATTCTCTTATTTTTTCTGCCACTTCCTCCGACATACAGGCAGCAGTTGTTAAAATAATAAGGTCGTAGCCTGAGCATTCGTCTCTTTTAAAGCTTTCCTCGTCCACCAGGTCAAACTGAATATGACCACGGGTAAGAATATCATACATTCCCTTAAAGGAGGTAAACTGATTCCCCTTAAGCTGTTCATTCTCTCCCGTTTCAACTGCACTCTGGATAAAATCGGTTTCATCTACGCTTGTTGCATAGCGGGTTGCAGTTGCATCCGACCAGAAAAGCGCAACCTTAGAGGTGGATTTTGTTCCCAGCAGGTTATCTTCATTTTCCTCCATAAAACGGTTAAAGGCTTCGGCAGCTTTACCTGACGGAGTGCTTCCCTGAACATATCCGCCGTGAAGCCCGTACCAGACATTTGCACCGTATGCAAGGGTCTGACCGTAAAGGATATCGGTTTCACAGGGGGTGTGCATGTGATATGACCAGGGCTTACAGTCCCCTGCTATGAAGCATACTCTCTGCTTTCCGTAAGCAATAGTTTCAGCCATTTTTACAAGAGGACTTACATGCCACAGTGTGGTGGATTTATCAACCCATACGAAGCCACCCTCGGTTCCCACTATATCAAGATAGGGAGCGGTTTCTCTTCCTCGTACTCCCACTATATCCGGCTTAAGCAAAGTGTTGTTTATATAAAGAAGTATTTCAGGATTAATCTTCTTTACTTCCTCGTTTGTTGCTTTAACAAACTCGGTTGCCATTTTCATATTGAATTCGGCACTTTCAAAATAAGTTGCCTCATACCTTGATTTACCGTACATTTCCTCAAATTTTTTAAGGCAATGCTCACAGTAGCAGGCGTCGGGACGCATAATGGGTCCGTCTAAGAATATTCCGTCAATATCGTGAGAGCAAAGTCCGCGGATATTTTTTAAGTGCTCCTGAAAATAGGGACCGTTAATACAAAGAAAATTATATGTACCGTTATAAGCCATAATCGGTTCTTTATCCTTGTCAAGAAGCTTGAATTCAGGATGCTCGCGACAAAGCTCCTCATTCATACAATGGATATTGGTATAAATAATTTCACGGACTCCCGCCTTTTTGGTTTTCTTTAAATATTCATCAAGCTTTTTGCCGTGCTCGGCTTCAATATACGAGCCTATAAAGCCCACTGTAAGCAAATGAACATTCTGTTCAATATTAAAACCTGCTTTGCTTACATATTCATCAAAAATCACGTCGCTTTCTGTTGTTTCACTTTTGTACTGAACAGCAGAGATTCGAAGCTGTTCTTTCTCCCACCAACTCATTTTAACACTTCCTTTTTTATTGTAAATCAATAATTTTTCTTAGTTTATCGGCTGCCTTATATGCTCTTTCAAGGAATTTTTCAGAAGACATATCCTTATACACAGGGGCAAAATCTTTAAACACCTCAAGCATAAGACTTCCATCAAATCCCGATGCACGTATATGACCCGCAAATTTTTCAAAATCTATCTTTCCGTCAAACGGAATCATGTGCATATCCTTGTCAAATTCACAGTAGTTATCGTGAATGTGAAGACATATAAGACGGTTTCCGAACAATGGCATATATTCCCTGCCCGGAGTAAAACAGCCTTCATGCCCGCAATCCCAGCAGAATGCCACTTTTTTATCGGCACCGTATGTTTCAAACACCCAGGAGATATTTGCAAGCATTCTTTGATTTTCAAATGCAAGGCAGATATTTTTCCTGCAGGCGTGCTCTATTACGTTATCAAATCTTTTTCTTCCGATATCTGTAATCGGCGGAGGAGTAAGCCCTGAAGACAGATGAACAATGGCAACAGGCACACCTACCTTTTCGCAAATATCAATACAGTCGGTAAGCTCCTTTTCCATGGCATCCCCTTCTTCCTTATCAAGCCATATATTGTTTATACGGCCAAAGGGAGCGTGGACGGTTTCATACTGTAAACCGTTCCTTGCAAAAAGGTCTGCCAGTTCAAAATGATGCTTCAAATCACTCATTCCCGTAAACACCGCCGAAAAGCCCAGCTCCGCAATAAGCTTTACCTGCGCTTCATCGGAAATATCAGAAACCGAATTAAAGTTAATTCCGAGTTTTCTCATTTTTTACCACCACTTTTTTAAAAAACAGAATGTATTAAAAGCTCTTTCACCGGGCGTTACGGGAGCTTACAAACACATTTTTATAAAATATTCAAATAAAAGCCTTCCGTCAACGGTATCATCTCTTCTTTTTGAAAAAGCCATTCGTTCAGGGTGCCATTGAACTCCGAATATGGGGAGAGTTTTATGTTTTATCCCCTCCACGGTTTTCCCGTCCGATGCGATTGCTGTTATCTCAAGGTCTTTCCCAAGTTTGTTAACAGCCTGATGATGAAAGCTGTTAACCCAAAAGCTTTCACCGTAAAGTTCTGAAAGAAAACTGTTTTCTTTAGCTTGTACGGTATGTATTAAATCATAATCACTGAAGGAGGAATGCTCCTTTGCATTGTCTATATCCTGGTAAAGGGTTCCGCCGAAGGCTATATTTAAAAGCTGACATCCTCTGCATATTCCCATAACAGGCTTTCCTGCTTCAATAAATGCTTTTACCAGATTAAATTCTGAAAAATCTCTTTTTTCATCAATATTAACCGCTCCGTTTATTTCTTCACCGTAATAAGACGGTCCAATATCGTTCCCTCCGCATAAAATCAAACCGTCGTACCCTGTTACAGCTTCAGGACAATATTCAGGTACTGCGATTCCTCCGCAGTTATTTACAGCATCTATATAGAATTCTTTTTTCGTATTAACGGATAACAGTATTTCAGGCTTCATTTTTTACTTTTTCCTCTCCTGTATTTTGTATTTTACGGTATGACACAAATTCCGCCGGGAATTTGTATCGCTGATTTCATCTATGATGAAATCATTATACCATATAAAAAAATTCCCTGCAATATAAATTGCGGGGAATTTTCATTTATTTTAAGTATTAAAAAAATTAATCAAGTGGCTTCATTGTCGGGAACAATAAAACATCTCTGATTGCAGCTGAATCGGTAAGAAGCATACACATTCTGTCTATACCAAAGCCGATACCGCCCGTTGGAGGCATACCGATTTCAAGAGAGTGCATAAAGTCCTCATCGGTGGTATTTGCCTCTTCATCGCCAAGGGAAAGAAGGATTTCCTGTGCCTTGAATCTTTCTCTCTGGTCGATTGGGTCATTAAGCTCGGAATAAGCGTTTGCCATTTCCCAGCCGTTCATAAAGAATTCAAATCTTTCAACATAGTCGGGGTTACCCGGCTTTTTCTTTGTAAGAGGAGAAATCTCGATAGGATGGTCCATTACAAAGGTTGGCTGGATAAGATGCTCTTCAACATAATCCTCAAAGAACAGATTTAAGATATCGCCTTTTTTGTGGTGAGCCTCAAATTCAACGTGATGCTTCTTTGCGATTTCCTTTGCTTCATCGTCGGTTTTGATTTCATTAAAGTCAACGCCTGCATATTTTTTAACGGCATCAACCATTGTTATTCTTTCAAAGGGCTTACCTAAATCCATTTCTATTCCATTGTATACAATTTTAGTTGTACCTAAAACTTCATTTGCTACATGACGGTAAAGATTTTCAGTTAAATCCATCATACCGTGGTAATCGGTATATGCCTGATAAAGCTCCATAAGAGTGAATTCAGGGTTATGACGGGTATCAAGACCCTCATTTCTGAAAACTCTGCCGATTTCATAAACCTTTTCAAGACCGCCTACGATAAGACGCTTTAAGTAAAGCTCCAATGATATACGAAGCTTGAAGTCTTCGCTTAAGGCATTGAAATGAGTTTCAAAGGGACGGGCAGCCGCACCGCCTGCATTAGATACAAGCATTGGTGTTTCGACCTCTAAAAAGCCCTGACCGTCTAAGTACTTTCTGATTGTTGCGATTATCTTTGAACGCTTGATAAAAGTATCCTTTACGTCTGCATTCATAATAAGGTCAATATATCTTTTACGGTATCTTAAGTCGGTATTGGTCATACCGTGGAATTTTTCAGGTAGCGGCTGAAGAGATTTTGTAAGAAGGGTGATACTGTCAACTCTTACAGAGATTTCACCTGTCTGAGTGGTGAAAACCTCACCGGTTGCGCCTATGATATCACCGATATCAAGCTTTTTAAAGCGTTCATATTCCTCGTCACCAAGAACATCTTTTTTAACAAAAATCTGAACCTGACCCTCTAAATCCTGGATATGGCAAAATCCGACCTTGCCCATACCTCTTTTAGACATTATTCTTCCTGCTATACATACTTTCTGACCGTCAAGAGGAGAAATCTTTGCAGTTACGGTTTTTGTTTCACCGCGAACCTCAATTTCTCTTTCCTCGGTGGTATAGCCTTCAGCTATTTCCTTTGAGGAATGAGTACGGTCAAATTTGGTGATTTCAAAAGGATCCTTGCCTTCCTTCACCAGATTGTCAAGCTTTTCAATTCTGATTCTTTTAAGCTCGTTGACATCCTGTTCAACTGCTGTATTTTTCATTTGCTCGCTCAAGATTATTCCCCCTAATTATTTTGAAACATTAAGAATTTTATATTTCATTATGCCCTGGGGTGCGTCAACCTGCACCTCAGCACCCTTCTTTTTACCAAGAAGAGCAACTCCGAGGGGTGATTCATTTGAAATTTTACAA
Organism: Oscillospiraceae bacterium; assembly: GCA_015068665.1. Lineage (GTDB taxonomy): Bacteria > Bacillota > Clostridia > UMGS1840 > HGM11507 > SIG450. The sequence continues at coordinate 71,353 of SVKB01000002.1, forward strand.
AGAGCCGGATTTGCTTCTGTGGAGCCGACGATGGTGTATTCAATTTCTTCATCGAATTCCTCGTCATAAAGCTTAACCTTACATCCGATTGTAACTATTCCCTTTGTGGATGAATCCTCCTCTATTACCTTTGCGTTTTTAATGGTGTTTTCAAGCTTAACGATTTTTTCTTCAACCTCAGCCTGTTCATTTTTTGCAGCATCATACTCTGCATTTTCGGATAAATCGCCAAAAGAAAGTGCTTCCTTGATTTTTTCGGCAATTTCCTTTCTTTTTTCTGTTTTGAGATATTCCAGCTGGTCTTTTAAATTCTGCAGACCTTCTGCAGTAAGTAATATTTCCTTGGCCATTGCAATTATCCTCCATTTTAAACTAATCTATCGGTCTATTTTACTATATTGTCCGATTATTGTCAAGTATTTTTTCATAATTATATTATTAACCGCACGGATATATTATGAGTATTCCGCCTGTTTTTAGTCCCCTTCCTGCATAAAAGATATTTTTTCCAAATACACATAATAAAAAAAGGTTATGATTATATGATAAAAAATTGTCTTATAACAAAGGGAAAATGCCGTTTTTTAAAGTTTGGAGCGGAAACTGAAATCAGTGATTTTTTAATTATAAGAATTTCCCGTGAAAATAAATTTTCAGCAAGGAAAATTTGTAAAATTCTCGAAAAAAACAAGATTTTAAATCTTGCCTTTGAAAATGGCTTTTCAGAAGAATTCAAAGCCTATTTTAAAGGAAAAATCAACATTCTTGAAAAAGGAAAAATTCTTTTTGCCAATACGGATAAAATTATAAACAAGCTTTGTGTTTCCTACGGAATTGAGAATGGAAGCCTGCGACTTGGAATCATCCCCGGTTATAAAACCGAGGCGCTTTTAAAGCTTACGGAGAATATAAGTTTAAAGCTTAAAACTGTTGAGATTTATGAAAACAGCAAGGAAATTTCAAGGCTCGCGGGAGATTTCTATCTTACGACGGGTATTCCTGTTATATTAAAAAGCACCCCGGATTTTACGGGGTGCGATATGCTGATTTATCTTAGTAAAACAAAGCTTACGGATTTTAAGGGAAGACTTATTGATATTTTTGATTTAACCGACCAAAAAGGAATAAAAGATATAAAATCAAAGGTTAAAAATCCCTATAACATAAGTGACTGTGTTTTTTTAAGGCTTATGAATAAGCCCTTTGACATTAAATGCTTTAAGTTTTAGCTTTTTCTCTCCTCCTCGGAGGCTATGGGCTCCTGGATAAATTTGTACATTTCGTTATACCTTAAAAGCTCCTCCTCGGTGCCCATGCCCTCTGCAACAAGACCTGTGCAGTCACACATTGCGGAAACCTTGAAATCCATTTCTTCGGGAAGCTTATTTTTTTCTTTTTCATTCATAAAAATCACCTCGGTAATATTTTATGAATTTTTTAAAATTTGTATTCATTTTTCCCTTTTCGAAAAATTTCCGAAGAATTTTTGTGTTCATTATCCGTTAAATGGCACAACATCTTTTACCGCGTCATTTACCGAAATAACGGTATCATCATTATCAATATCAATTAAATCGTAAGAGTCTGTACCCATACCCAGCTCCTTCATGTAAGAAAGCTGGCGAGGCCCCTGTCGGGATTCAATTCTTTCAACAAGATCCTTCTTATCATCTTCCTTCAAAGCATATACAAGGTCAACGGATGCCTTGTCAACAGCCAGAATATCCAAAGACGCACATATCCCTATATTCGGAGTAACGACGGGTGCAGCGTGAATTCCTTCACAATCACAGGAAACCGACATATTTCTGAGCACATTTATATATCCGATGTTTTTCCCGAACAGATCGGTTACTGATTTTGTGGATTCGGTCATTCTCTCCATGAAAATTTCACCCTCGGCAGACCATACAGATTCGGTTTGCGGAAGCTGATGAATAAGCTTTTTACCAATTTTACCGTCTGCACAACCGATACCGATATTTTTATTTGAACCGCCGAAGCCTCCCATAACATGCCCTTTAAAGTGAGTAAGAGCAAGCAACGAATCGTAATTTTTTATATTTTTTCCAATCGACATTTCCTTAAACCATTTTCCTCCCTCTACAGGAAGCATAACGGTTCCTGTCTCTTCAATAATATCCACGGGGCAAAAGGTCCAGCCGTTAACCTTCAGGGTATCACGGTGCTTTTCGGTAGTATAACGGTCTCCGTCATAGAGAGTATTTGTTTCAATAATTGCGCCCTTTGAGATTTCACGGTCAAAAAGCGCTTTAACCCACGGTCTTGGAATAATGTTAGGCCCGTGCTTTTCACCGGTATGGAGTTTAACCGCAATTCTGCCGGTCAGATTTTCACAAATTCTTTTATATATTTTTAAAAGTCCCTTTTCGGATAAATCTCTTGTAAAGTATACAATTGCCTTATTACTCATATAAAACACCTCCGTCTTTATTTTATCAGTATATAAATACAATGTCAACGATAACCGTTTTACAGGTTGAAAATTACAGATGCAGGGAAATCAAAAAATGTGCCTGCAATCCGGCAGACACATTTATTGTTATCCCATTTTATTATACAGAAGTTTTTGATTATTTGCTTAATCTTTCGCACTTCTGATTAGCAACTGTGCAGGAAGTTTTGCAAGCTGACTGACAGGAAGTCTGACATTCGCCGCATCCGCCTTTTTTGCTTGTTTCTTTTAAGTTACAGGTTTTTAAAGTTGTGATATGTTTCATTTTTAATACCTCCGTTTTTTTCTATTATATGGTTATTTTAACACATTATTTTATTTAAGTCAACTATTTTTCAATCATTGTTCCTATTCCTGACTTTGTGAATATTTCAAGAAGCAGGCAATGAGGAACACGTCCGTCAATTATATGAACGGATTTTACTCCCTTATCAAGAGCCTCAAGACAGCCTAAAACCTTGGGAATCATACCGCCGGTTATAACCTCCTTGCCGATAAGGTCAAGGATTTCATCCTTATTGGTATAGTAAAGAAGCTCTCCGTCCTTTCCCGTTTTGATACCCTCAACGTCGGTAAGCATAATAAGCTTTTCGGCATTTAAGCTTGCGGCAAGAGCACCTGCAACGGTATCGGCATTTATATTGTAGCTTTCTCCGTCTTCACCTACACCGATAGGTGCTACAACAGGAATAAATTCGTCCTTAACTATGTATTCAAGCACCTTGTTGTTTATTTCAACAATATCTCCCACATAGCCGATATCGGTTTTTTTACCGTCTACATCGGTATAAAGCTTTTTACATTTTATAAGATTTCCGTCAATACCGCAGATACCAAGGGCATTGCCTCCCTTCTGATTAAGAAGGGATACGATTTCCTTATTGGTTTTACCGACAAGCACCATCTGGGCAACCTTGACGGTTTCTTCATCGGTTACACGAAGTCCGTTTATAAACTGACTTTCAATATTGAAGGATTTAAGGGCGGCAGAAATATCGGGACCGCCTCCGTGAACCAAAATAGGGTTAAGACCGATGTATTTTAAAAGAGTAAGATCCTCCATAACCGAGTTTTTAAGTTCCTCGTTTATCATGGCGTTGCCGCCGTACTTAACCACTATTGTTTTCCCTGCAAAGTGCTGGATATAAGGCAGGGCTTCAATAAGAATCCCCGCTTTTTTTATAAGTAATTCCATATCATTCATAGCTGTACCTCTTATAAATAAAATCCCGGCTTATCAAGTCCGGTAGTTTCTTCAAGTCCGAACATAATATTCATATTCTGAAGAGCCTGACCTGCCGCACCCTTTACGATATTGTCAATTACAGCAGTAATAACAACTCTCTTAAGGCGTTTATCCACCTTAAAGCCGATGTCAATAAAGTTGGAGCCTGCTACATGATTAGTTTCGGGAAGCTGTCCCGGCTCGTAAACTCTTACAAAATATTCATTCTTGTAAAATTCCTTGTATATGTTATATATGTCCTCATCGGTTACATCCTTTTTAAGATTTGCATATACCGTTGCAAGAATGCCTCTTTTAAGAGGAATAAGATGAGGTGTAAAGGAAACCATTATATCCTTTGATGCAAACTTAGAAAGCTCCTGCTCTATTTCCGAGGTGTGTCGGTGGGTTGCAATTTTATAAGCCTTCATATTCTCGGTGCGTTCACAAAAGCTGTTACTTAAATTAGTGCTTCTTCCTGCACCGGACACCCCCGATTTCGCATCAATTATTATGGAATCCTCATCAATAAGACCGTTTTTCAATAAAGGCGCAGAGGCTAATATGGAGCAGGTTGTATAACAGCCCGGGTTACCGACTAAATCTGCATTCTTTATTTTATCACGGTGAAGCTCGCAAAGACCGTAAACAGCTTTTTTTAAAAGCTCCGGATTCGTGTGAGGTACTTCATACCATTTTTCATATACCTCGGGGTCATCGTATCTGAAATCTCCGCTGAAGTCGATGATTTTTACACCCTTTTCATAAAGTTTTGTTATAACCTCCTGGGATGCACCGTGGGGCAATGCGGTAAATACCACATCGGAATCCCTGACAATTTCATCTATATCAAGGTCGGAAAGTACAAAATCATATTTTCCCGAAAAATTTGAATATATCTCACTTAAGCGCTGCCCTGCAAAGCTTTTGGACACAAGATGTTTAATTTCCACACCTCCGTGACCACAAAGTAATCTTAAAAGCTCAACCCCTGCATATCCGGTTGCGCCGACTATAGAAACTTTTATCATTTTATCCACTCCTTCTGATTTCAAATTATTATACATTAAAATGCATAAAAATGCAATATATTTTTAAAATAATTCTTGATTTATTTTACGGGTATGGTATAATACTTATATAAAATAAAAGGAGATGTTACAAATGATTCTTGACAACATTAAAAACAAAGAGCTTTACTACAAGCTTGGCGAAGGCTTTAAAATCGGTCTTGATTTTATTGACAAATGCAGAGCTGAAGGCATTGAAGTGGGCAAATATGAATTAGACGGCAAAAACGTTTACGCAAACGTTCAGGAATATAATTCCAAGGAAGAAGCCAAATTTGAGAACCATGATAACTATATTGATATTCAGTACATATTAAAGGGTAATGAAATGATGTACTGGGAGGATCTTGCAAAATGCACCGAAATGATTCCCTACAATCCTGAAAAAGATGTTACCTTCTATAACGACACCGATTCCGCAGTTGCATTAGAGGTTAATGAGGATGAATTCGCTGTATTCTTCCCCAACGATGTTCATAAACCCGGCATGAAAATCAAGGAAAGCTTACCGGTTAAGAAAATACTTATAAAAATTCACATATAACAAAAAGGGGACTGTAAATTTATTTACAGTCCCTAAAACAATTCAGAGGGGATAGGAAAAAATCTTCAGAATGGATAAACTTAGCCAAAATCTTTGATTTTGGGTTACCCGCAGCTGTATGAGATACAGCAAGTGGCTAAGTTTATTCATAACCAAAAACTTAAATTTTAAAGATTTTTCTAAAATCTTTACCTTTTTAATGGTTAGCCGTCGGAAAGTTATCCGACGGCTAATTTGATAAGTTTCTCTATCAAAATCGTTGATACATCTTGTTTTTGGTGGTCTGGAGTTTTTTTACATCCCTTTTTTATTTCTTTTTTACATTTTCCATATACAGTCTTTCAAAATCGCTCTCCTCTATCCCCTTTTCTTCAAGATAGGTACAGGTGAAAATGGGAAGATTGCTGTGAAGTGAAAGAAAGGTAGGACTCAGCATATGTCTTGAAGCTATAATTTCGGTATTGTCTATATGCTCCTCTTTAAGCTGTTCCTCCTTAAAGGGTACAAACAAAACCGGAGTTTCAAAAACCACAGGGGTAGCAGAGCCGTCGGGATAATACCATAAATAAAAACCGTCAGCCTCTGTTGCATAGGAAAGAGCCTCTTTACTGTAATGAGCTTCGGCAAATTCCTTTTCCATCTGCATAACATCGTTAGGATATATAATCACCTGGGGAATAAGAGGTATTCCCTCCCCTTCAGGCACAGGCTTTAATCTTAAAGCCTTATCCTTTATGTCAAAAAGCCATTCCTCATCTCCTAAGGTTATGGGAACAAGACGTTCCCCCTTAGTTGATGCAACTGCCTTACAGGTGGTAAGCCGTGGCTCTTCCGCGGTAACATTTACGGTTATTTCGATCCTGTCCTCATAGGTCAGAAATTCGATTGGAATATAGCCTTTTTCCTGAGTATAAATTGCCTTTACGCAAACATCAAACATATTTTCCTTAAGTATAGGTTTTTCCTTCTTTTTAAAAAACATTTTTCCGCCTCCGTTCCCCGGTATTATAACACAGGTTACGGAATATGTAAAGTTTTTTTACGGTCTTATAAACATCTGGGTCCAGTAATTGCCATTCTCAACATAGCCTACACCGATTTTTGTATATTTTTCACTCAAGATATTTGCACGGTGCCCTGAAGAATTCATCCAGGATTTAACTACCGCTTCAGGAGTTTTCTGACCTCTGGCAATATTTTCTGCCGCATAGGAATATGTAATGCCGAAGCTTTTCATCATATTAAAGGGTGAGCCGTAGGTTGGCGAGGTGTGAGAAAAATATCCCTTATCCTTCATATCCTGTGATTTTATCCTTGCAACTCTTGATAATTGCCAGTCATAAGAAAGCGGTTTAAGGTTGTATTTTGCTCTCTCTGTGTTCACAAGCTCAATTACCTTCTTCTCATACGCTGTTACCTTACTGTCGGTAACAGGTATTTTTAATATATCACCCGGATATATCAGGTCGGGATTTTTAATATGTAGATTGGAATTTTTTATCTCACTTAAGCCCACCTCATATTTTGTGGCTATCTTCCACATGGAATCACCCGGCACTACCGTATGAGATACGTCTGCCGACACGGTTACCGTAAAAAGCATTCCGGTAACCAACGGAATTAACATTAATTTTGATTTCATTTTATTTCCCTCCTTTTTCCGAAATTCATAATACCACATTATCAAAGTGAATTCAAAGGGAATAAAATGGAAAGAGGATGCCAAAACCGTTTTACGGTTATGACATCCCCTTGAAACCAATTATTAAAATCCGATTGTACTTTTCTTTTTCTTTTCATTTAAAACGGCAAACTCGCTGTCCAAGGTTGCAAGCTTTAAATCGTTAACCTGAAGGGTGTACGAAATTTCCTCTTTATCACTCATGGAAATACGAAGTGAGGCTTTGGAAATAACTCTTTCAACAAGATTTCTGACATACCGTGCATTACTGAAGCTTGAATTACCAATCAGGCTGTCAGGAAGTGTGTCAAAGAAGCTCTTTGCCTCTTCCTTAAATTCATCAGGATAGCTGAACCTATCGGGAAGCATTTTAAAGAAGATTTCACAAAGCTCCTCACGGCTGTAATTATCAAAGTGAACCTTGTAGGGAATTCTGTCACGAAGCCCCGGATTAAGGTCAAAGAGCTTTTCAAGCTCGTGCTCATAGCCTGCCAGGATAACCACAAAATCATCACGGTAATTTTCCATTTCAGCAATAAGGGTGGAGATTGCTTCGGGACCGAAGTCTCTTTCACCGCCACCGCCTGCAAGAGAATAAGCCTCATCAATAAACAGGATACCGCCTCTTGCAATTTTACAGGCCTCGGCTGTTTTCGGAGCGGTATGGCCTACATACTCGCCAACAAGGTCTCTTCTTGATACCTCGTAAAAGCCGCCCGATGAAAGTATATTCTCATCCTTGAAAATCTTACCCAGAATACGCGCAACGGTTGTTTTACCCGTTCCGGGAGCTCCCGAAAACATCATATGCATAGTGTTTTTCGAATTTAACCCTGCCAGCTTCTGCATTTTGACAGCGGCAACGATTTCCTTTATACGGCCCTTTACATTCTGAAGCGAGGTAAGCTTTTCAAGAAGCTCCATCCCTTTTACCCCTTCATCCGAAGCACCGTGTCTTCGGCTTAAGTAATCATTGATATCTGAAGCGGTAACCGTCTTAAGGCTATCATTTTTTGTAACGGATTTTACAAGCTTTTCGTATAAAATCTCGTCACATACCTTATTGATGGTGGCGACACCGTAAAATCTGCCGTCGGAACGCTCACTTGAAATAATCTGAGGCACCAAAAGCTCTGTATCCTCATCTGCAGTCATACCGAAGTTGGCAAAATACAGCTTGAAGAACTCGGCATATTCCTTATTACCGAAAGGCTTGACGGTTAGAATACGGTTTGAAATTATGTCATCAATTTTATTATGAACCTCATACAGTGAGGCTCTTTCAAGATAAGGAAGTGTAAAGAGAAGCAAAGCATTCTGCTTCGCCCTTAATGCAGTAAGAAGCTTAATCCACTGTGCCATATACCTGTCATTCTGGAATTTCTCTATATTTAGTGCAAAAACATGAAGATCGGATGATTTTGGATCTATGTAAGAAACATTTGTAAGCACCTGATCAAGGTTATATTCATCCTTATTTCCCTTATCAGGCTCAACGTTTACCTCATGAACCTTAACATCCTTTTTTCCAAGAATTTTTGCAACTACCTCACCCATAGCATGATACACGGTTGAACAACCGTTGCCGCTGCTCATGGAAACAAGATAGGACATTCCGAAGATGGTTTTATAAAGAAGCTCCCGGCTTACATTAAGCTTTGTAAAACCCTTCATTTCTTCTGCCCATGCCTTAAGCTCATCCATACCGATAAGCTTTGTTATTTTCTCAAAAACATCCTCCCCTTCAGACGCGGTCGTACTGTCATTTGAATTGATGTTTTCCTGTACAGTCTTCTTTACGTCTAAAGGTTTTTTCGACTTTGGCTTTTCGCCCCGGTCAATAGATTTTAAATACTCGCTGTCATCCTGACTTAAATCATATCTTCCAATCAATTCGGAAACGGGAACAGGCTCAATCTCGGAGGAAACCTTACCGGCATCAATTTCAATAAGCATATTATTGCTTATATTCTTAAGTTCTTCACCTGTAATCCCCTGAGGATTACAGATTGCAACACTTATTTCGTTAAAGCTTTGCTCCAGCTTAATAACCCTGCAGCCTGAAAGCTTCCCGGAAAGCTTATCAAATATAACTCCTGCCAAATCCTTACCGCAGGCCCCTTTATAGTTAAGCGCTGATCTCGGATCAATTATATATTTTATCCTGTAAAACATAATTTATATCCTCTTTTAAGCCCAGATAACCTTCATAATTTTAGGATAGCATTCGTCAATTATATTAAGATATCTGAACAGAATTTCTTCACATTCGGTTCCAACTGAACTCTGATCAAGAACAGCATCCCCTGAAACAGTTACCTCGTTTTCTTCGGATAAGAAGAATTTAACCCATCTGTATTCTGCGTTAAGCTCATTTAAAAGAACATAAGCCTCCATAAGCTTTGCTTCGGGAACTCTTGCAATTTCAAAACTTTTTACATTTACGGAATAACCGTTTTTATCAAAGAAGAAAAACAAGGAAAGCTTTTCGGCATTTTTTCCGCCAAAAGTTATTTTCATTGCTTCATTTCTTTCTGAGGTAGCCTCAAAATAATCGTAGCGAATCTGCTTTTCATCCAATCTTGCTTTAAATAAATCTGCTAATACTGACATAATAAATGTCCTCCTTTTTTCTTTTGAGTATAACACCATTTATTTAAAAAAGCAAGTTAATGTTGATTTCGGGGAAATTTAAAAAAGATGATTTATTTTTTATAATGTTTCAGATGATTATTTTATAGGTAGAATAGATAAACAGCACCTGATTCTGTTTAAGGATTGGGTGCTGTTTATTTTAATGAAATCGTGAAAAGCGCGGTGAAATCCAAACAGGTTTGAATTAAATATAAAAATAAGCTTTGCTAGTGAACACAATATGCCTTTTGTGTCAGATAAGAGTATTTCTTTGTGGCTTTGCCACAAAATGATGTTCAGGCAAAGCCTGAAACAGTGTTGACCGCAGGCGGTCAAATGATGTTGTGCCCAAGGACACAAACACAAAAAAAGAACGCATATTGCGTTCTTTTTTTGGAAGAGCAGAACAATAATGATGCAGGTTAGTTTTTAATGAAATATCAACTCCGTTGATATGAAATAATCCTGACGGATTATGAAATATTTTTCTTTCAGAAAAATGTGAAATAAAATAAATCCTTTTATCACACGCCGCAGGCGTATTTCATATTGCGTAGCAATATTTCACGCCCGAAGGGTATTTCACAAATCCTGAAAGGATTTATTTCATTGAAAAAAGCACCGACAAAGTCGATGCTTTTTTCATGGCAAAGCAGAACAATAATGATGCAGATTAGTTTTTAATGAAATATCAACTCCGTTGATATGAAATAATCCTGACGGATTATGAAATATTTTTCTTTCAGAAAAATGTGAAATAAAATTTGCCTTTTCATATGCCGTAAGGCATATTTCATACAGGTCGTGTATTTCATAGCGAAGCTATTTCACTTGCCGAAGGCAAATTTCATTGAAAAAACGACTTGCCGAAGCAAGTCGTTTTTTCTGGTGGGAGAGGGTGGATTCGAACCACCGAAGTCACTGACAACAGATTTACAGTCTGCCCCCTTTGGCCACTCGGGAACTCTCCCTGGAGCTGGTGATGGGACTCGAACCCGCGACCTGCTGATTACAAATCAGCTGCTCTACCAATTGAGCTACACCAGCGAATATTCAGTAATAACATTTTAATTATAAAACATTATCACCGATTTGTCAAGACCTTTTTTTAAAAAAGGTGGTCGAGGCGACAGGACTTGAACCTGCGGCATCTTGGTCCCAAACCAAGCACTCTACCAAACTGAGCTACGCCTCGAAAAAACGTTTTTTGTCAACGCAAAGACTATTATACACATTCAAAGGCGGTTTGTCAAGATAAAATTTTATTTTTTTATACAATCCTTCCCTCTTTTAAGGAAATTGTACCGGTGAAATATTTTTTATAATCATTATTGTGAGTTACCATAAGCACGGTTACACCGTCGGAATTTATGCTTTTTAATAAATCCATTACGGTTGCCGCCGAGGATGTATCAAGATTACCTGTGGGCTCATCTGCTATTATTATACGGGGGCTGTTTATTATAGCACGGGCGATTGCAACCCTTTGCATCTGCCCTCCCGACATTTCGTCGGGGCTGTGATTAATTCTTAAGGACAGCCCTACCCTTTCCAGAACCCCCTTTCCAAGCTCTTCTCTTTTCTTATATCCTATTTTAGAATACGCCAGAGGAAGCATAACATTTTCAAGAGCACTCATTCCGGGTATCAGGTTAAAGGATTGAAATACAAAGCCCAGTGTTCTGTTTCTGAATTCACTCATTTTGCGGTCACTGAGTTTAAGAATTTCCCTACCGTCTATTATAACATTCCCGGAGGTGGGAGGTAATAAACCGGCTATTATATTGGAAAGAGTTGTCTTACCGCTTCCCGACTGCCCGAGAATTCCGATAAATTCTCCCCTGTTTATTCTTAAATTGATATCCTCAAGCACGCTGACGGTATTTTTTCCCATCTGATAGCTTTTGGAAACGCTCTCCAATTCAATCATTTTTTACTCCTTTTTTAATTTTTTGATATTTTTTTAACAAAAACTATTGACTTTATTAAATAATTTAATTATAATAGGTAATGATGATTGTTAAAAATATAACAATCATTTGTAAATTCAATTTATGCCACATTGAATTTATTTGACTTACTCCTTTAAATAAGCCTGTACAACTCAGAGTACGGGTTGGTTTTATTCTTTTCCCCAAGAAGAATGAACCGTGAAATCTACAAGATACGTCTTGTAGATTTTTTCTTTATATAGCATTGCACAAAAATGTTAAAAGAATGTTAATTATTTTAAAAAAACTTGAAAAATAATATATAATAGTATAAAATGTTAAAAGCATAAGTTTGTAAAAAGGAGTTTTATATATATGTTATGTTGCAAATGTAAGAAAAATATGGCTGTGGTTTTCATAAATAAATTTGAAAACGGCAAGCAGGTTAATGAAGGCTATTGCCTTGCCTGCGCAAAGGATATGGGAATTCAGCCTCTTGAACAAATGATGAGTCAGCTGGGAATTACCGATGAGGATTTAGACGGCTTAAATTCCGAAATGGGTGATTTTTTATCCGGCTTTGGCGGTGAAGGCTCTCTTGCCTTCCCTGACGGCCCTGCCCCGGATAACAATGCTGCCGGACAAAAAGGCTCAAAAAAGCCCGCCAACTCAAAAAGCATCCTTGAGGCATACGGAACCAATCTTACCGAAAGAGCAAAACAGGGTAAGCTTGATATAGTAGTCGGAAGAAAAAAGGAAATTGAACGCGTTCTTCATATTTTAAACAGAAAAACAAAAAACAATCCCGTTTTGTTAGGTGAACCCGGTGTCGGTAAAACGGCTGTTGCAGAGGGTGTTGCTCAAAATATTGTGAAAGGACTCGTTCCGGAAAAGCTTCTCGGCTTTGAGGTGTACCTTGTAGACTTTACCGCCCTCCTTGCAGGGACACAGTTCCGAGGTCAGTTTGAGGGCAGACTTAAAAAGCTTATAGATGAGGTTAAAGAAAGAGGAAATATAATCCTGGTTATAGATGAGCTTCATAATATTGTTGCCGCAGGTGATGCTGACGGGGCAATGAATGCGGCAAATATTTTAAAACCTGCGCTGGCAAAGGGAGATATCCGTGTTATCGGGGCTACTACCTTTACCGAATACAGAAAGCACATTGAAAAGGATTCGGCTTTAGAAAGGCGTTTCGCACCCGTAAATATTGATGAGCCCTCCGAGGAGGATACCTTTGAAATATTAAAGGGGCTGCGCCCCTTCTATGAGGCTTATCACAGAATAAGCTTAACCGACGAGGTACTCAAGGTGGCAATTTCCCTGTCAAAAAGATATATTCCCGAACGTTTCTTACCCGACAAGGCTATTGACTTAATTGACGAATGCGGTTCCAAAAAGAATCTTGAAAATAAAAAGCTGGCGGAATTAAACCGTCTTAACAAGGAGCTTCTTACTGTTATAGAAAAAAGAGAGGCAGCTCAGGTGACTGAAGAAAATCAGGAGCCCGATTACGAAAAAATCTCCATCTACAAAATGGAGGAGCTTAAGCTTAATGACAAAATCCGGGAAATCGAAGCAAGCGGTGTGGATATCCCCGTTACCGTTTCAGATGTTGTTTCGGTGGTTGAAAGGCTATCGGGAATTCCGATTACCGAGCTTAAGGAAAATGATATAAAGCTTCTTAAGGGACTTAAGGAGAGAATGGAAACAAGAATTGTCGGTCAGGAGGAGGCACTTGATACGGTTTGTGCCGTTATAAGAAGAAACCGTGCAGGTCTTATAAAGAAAAAAAAGCCTTCATCCTTTATATTTGTCGGCCCAACCGGTGTGGGTAAAACCGAGCTGGTAAAAACTCTGGCAAGGGAAATTTTAGGAACGGAGGATGCGATAATCCGCTTCGATATGTCCGAGTATATGGAAAAGCACACTGTTTCAAAGCTTATCGGCTCTCCCCCGGGATATGTGGGCTATGACGATGCGGGGCTGCTTACCGAAAAGGTAAGAAGAAATCCTTACTCGATTATTCTTCTTGATGAAATTGAAAAAGCGCACACTGATGTTTTCAATATTTTGCTTCAGGTACTTGATGACGGCAAATTAACCGACAGTCACGGAAAAACCGTTCATTTTGAAAATACAATTATAATTATGACATCAAATGCAGGCTCTGACTACCGTAACAGCAGCTACGGCTTCATTGAAAATGAAAAGGCGTCCTCAAGAGATAAGGTTTTAGGCGCACTTAAGGAAATTTTCAGACCTGAATTTTTAAACCGAATTGATGAAACAGTTGTATTCAACCATCTTTCAAAGGAAAATATAAAGGGAATAATTGACATTCTTATTTCGGACCTTCAGAAGGATCTTGACGATAAGGAAATTATTATCACTCTTACCGATGACGCAAAGAATTATCTTGCCGAAAAGGGCTATGATAAAAAATTCGGTGCCCGTCCGTTAAAGAGACTTATTCAGAAGGAAATTGAATCGGCTCTGGCGGATATGTATATAAACGAAGAGGTAGCATACGGCGATAATATTACAATTGACTGTAAAGACAATTCATTAATATTCAATAAATAAAAAAACTGCAAACGGAAAAACCGTTTGCAGTTTTTTTGGAACTTTATTTTAATATAATTGTCATTTATTTATAGGTATCAAAGGTTTTTTCAAGCATGGTATCGTAATTAAAGCGACCAAGGATTGCCTTCTTTGCATTTTCACTCATTCTTGCGTACATTTCCTTATCGGTCATAAGAGTATTGATTGCATTTGCAAAGGCTTCGGTATCGGGATACTCAACGATTATTCCACAGTCGGTTTCTTCATTTACAATATCGGAGTTACCCCCTACATTGGTTGCAACAAGAGGAAGCTTTTTGGAAAGAGCCTCAAGCATTGCAAAGGAAAGCGCTTCAAGACAGCTTGCCGAATTAACAAATAAATCAGCTCCCGAAAGGATATTTTCGGTATCCTTTCTAAACCCCAGCTGGTATACGGTATCTGAAAGCCCTTCTCTTTGTATTTTAGCGGTTATTTCATCCCACAGCTCACCGTCTCCCACAATAAGAAGCTTAAAGGGCTTATCGGCAATTTCCTTAAGTCTTTTTATTGAATCAACAAGGAAGGGCAAGCCCTTTGCAAAATGATATCTTGCCAGGGTTACTATTAAAAACTCATCCCCGATTCCCAGCTCTTCTCTTATGGTAGAGGGAGTACTCCCTTCATTAAATGTCATTGCATTGAAGATTACCTCTATCCTATCCTTTTTAACACCGTTACCGATAAGAAGCTCCTTACCGTGATTGCATACCGAAATGATTTTATGGTTTTTCGGAGTCATAAAGGAATTGGTTATCCTCCAGATAAAATTGGTTTTTATGGTAAGATGAGAGGTAAAAACAACCTTTACCCTTTTATAATATTTCTTTGCAAGAAGGGCGATATAGTTTTCTCTCGGATACTGTGCATGGACAACATCTATCTGATTTTTTTCAAGATATGCCGCAAGCTTTTTAGCCGCCTTCATATCGAAGGGATGCTTCATTTCAAGCTGAAGGCACGGGATACCAAGCTCCTCTAACTGAGTCAGTAAAAGCCCGGGCTCATTATATGCAAAAAAACATTCGCATTTTGTATTGTTGTAAGCCTTTACAAGATTCAGCACATATTTTTCGGTGCCTGCCTTCCCTGCGTGATTTATAAGATATAAAACCTTCATATATCCAACTCCTTATTGCACTTTTCATTATTGTAACAAAATAATTAAATTTTTGCAAGTAGTATTCACAAAAGAGCCCTTTTATGATAAACTTAAAATGAGGTGATACATTATGAGAAAAACATCATTTATTCTGATTTTTGTTATTTTGCTTAGCATATTTACGGTCTCTCCTGCTTTTGCAGAAGGTATTTATGAAGAAAGAAGCGAAGGCTATATTGCCGACGGGATTACCCTTACCTCCATAAAAAGATTAAACGGCAAGGGCTGGTATGATATCAACTACATTACGGTTGACCTTAACAAGGAAGAGGTTGGCTTCAGGCTTCTTAACGAGGATAACATAACCGAAAGGAACACTGTTTTGGGCTTTACAAAAAAAGAGGAAGATGTTGTTGCGGCAATTAACGGAGACTTTTTCACCACTTATGGCGGGGATGCTTCCCCCGAGGGTATGATGATTAAGGATTCAAAGCTTTATATGACTCCTTCCACCGACCCTAAATACAGCACTCTTACAATGGACAGTGAGGGCTTGTTTTCAATTGACAGCTTTACCTTTGATATTATGGTTACCTCTAAAAGAACAAACGACTCAAGTAAGATTTTATTCTATAATAAGCTTGCCCATCCCACCTATCTTAAAATTTACGATTCCTCCTTCGGAAAGCTTTCCCCCGGGTCTATGGAGGACGGATATGAGGTAGTGGTTGAGGACGGTGTCGTTACCGGTGTTTATTCCAATAAAGAAGGGGTTGAAATTCCCGAAAACGGGTATGTGCTTCATAACTCCTTAAGATACAGTCTGTTCTTATCCGAGAATTTTCAGGTGGGAGATGAGGTGGGATTATCCTTTAGCCTGTCACCCGATATTGAAAATATAAAGGAGGCAATTGGCGGCGGAACCGTTCTTTTAAAGAACGGAGAAATTGCTCCCTTTACCCTTTCTGATTCTGTTCAGCCCATGACTGCAGTGGGTATAGATGAAACAGGGAAAAAGCTTATTCTTTTTACGGTTAACGGAAGAACCACCTATTCAAGGGGAATGAGCTTTACCGAGATTGCGACCTTTTTAAAGGAGCTTGGCTGTTACAGTGCTTTAAGCTTTGACGGGGGCGGCTCCACCGATATGGCGGCAAGCTATGACGGAAATGAAATCAAAAATATTTATTCACGTTCTTCCTACAGAAAGGTTATAAACGGAATCGGTATTACCGCCGAGAGAAAGGAAAACGGTGATTTCAAGGGCTTTAACGCTTCCCTTTCCGAAGAGACTATATTCCCGGGGCTTCCCGTTAAAATCAGTATAGATTCCGCCTTTGACGAATATGGAAACAGCTTTGAATTAAATACGGATAAAATAAAATATTCCACCGATTCGGAGGGTACCTTTCAGGGAAATTTATATATTCCCGAAAAATCGGGAAAACATATAATCTCTGTTACCTATGAGAAGGTAACAAGAAAGCTTCCTCTTTTCGTTTGCGATGAGGCTACAAGAATTACCTCATCGGTTAAAAGACTTGAGGCAACAAAATCACAGCAGGATATTAAATTCTATATTGAAAATGATGAAGGCTATTCCCACTATATCGGGGCATCAAATCTTGACTTTGAGTTTGAAGGTACAAAGGGACTGGTAGCCAAAGATAAGGTTACGCTCACCACCGAAAATGACGGGCTTTTAACTGCAACCTACAGAGATGCTTCAATATCAATTCCAATCGGAGAATATGAATTTGAAGCACCCGAGGTAAAGGACAAATTTCAAAAAGAGACCGATAAGGAGGGCTTTACCTTTGCGGTTTTTGGCGTTAATGACAACGAGGATACTATTTTTACAAATTATGTAACCGGCAAGAGAAACATCATTGCAAACGCCTGCGATTTATCCGCCTTTAAATATATCCCCGAAGAGGTTTCCTCTCCCTCTATAAGAGTTACCAATTACGGAAGAGAGGATACCGACCATTCTCTTTTCATAAAGCTTGATAACAGTAAGGGAAGCATTACCTCAACAAAGCCCGAGCAATGGGACTGGCTTTCTGGAGTATTTAAAAAGGGTGTAAAACAGAAAAACGTATTTATTACAATGCCTCTTGATATAAGCAAGCATTCTGATGAAAAGGAACTTAAAATTTTTACAGAGCTTCTTAAGGAAAATCTTAAGGATAAAAATATATTTATAATAACCTTTGGGAATGATAATATATACGAGGTTAAGGACGGTATAAGATATATCACAACCTCGGATATACCGAAGTTTTCCTATGAGAACCCACAAGCAGTTCTTAATAAGCTAAAATATGCCGCTTTTACCATAACTGAGGATGAGGTTTATTTCAGTTTCAAGCCGGTAATTTAGTTTTTACTTGACTATTATTGTATTTTACTTTATTATATATAATATAAATACAATATACGGAGCCTTATTATGAACGAACATAAAATTGCAAAAACCGCGGTGATTGTTCTTATCATAAACATTCTGTCCCGCGGTCTTGCTCTTATTGCCAACAGTTTTATCACTTCAAAAATCGGGGTAAACGATCTTACCGGGGCTTATTCCTATGCACTTACCTTAAGCAATATCCTTACAACGATTATAGGAACAACCCTTACCACCTCGGTTTTGCCTATTTATACCGATTTAAGGGAAAATCATACTACTGACCGCGCAAACGGCTTTATCAACAATACGATTTCCCTGACGGTTATTGTTTCTTTGGTAATTATTCTTATTGTCAATATGCTTGCGCCCTTTATTTCGAGGCTGGCAGGAAATGCTGCTACCCCTTACGGAGCCTTTGCAATAAGAATACTTATCATTTCGGTTATGTTTATAGCCCTTTATTATATTTTCAGCAGTCTGCTTCAGGCAAACAACAAGTTTTATCTTGCAGCTATGGTAAGTCTTCCAAGCAGTATTGTAAGTATTTTATACCTTGTTTTTTTCTCCTCGGAATGGGGAATCTACGGGCTTACCTTTGTAACCTTACTGGGATTTTTTCTTCAGGCTGCATTTCTTGTTCCCTCGCTTAAAGCTACAGCCTTTAAATTTAAGTTAAGCTTCAGCTATAAAAACGAGGATATGTTTAAAATTTTCCGGGTAGTGGCACCGGTTATCGTGGGAGTTTGCGCGTACCAGATAAATATGCTGACCAATGGCTCCATCGCCTTTTCCTATGACCCGGAAAGATACATAGTTCTTAACAATGCCCAGAATTTAGGTATACAGATTATTATGACACTGGTGCTTGCGGTTTCTTCGGTTATTTATCCGAAGCTTTCGGAGCTTTCCGCAAAGGGAAACAAAGAGGATTTTAAAACCCAGCTTACCACCACACTAAGCAGTATAATTTTACTGCTTATCCCCCTTTCCTTTGCCTTTTATATGTTTTCATACGAAATTATGGATCTTATATACGGATACGGAAAATTCACAAAAGAGTACCTTCTCCTTGGCTCGGATGTGTTTAAAATGTATTCCTTCGCGTTTTTGGGAATCGGCTTTAAGGAAATATGTGACCGTGCCTTCTATTCACTTAACAACACCAGAACAAGCGCATATAACGGTGTGGTTATAATGGCAGTTAATATTATTTTAAGCTTTATCCTTGTTAAGCCTTTAGGACTTCCCGGAATTGCTGTTGCATATTCCATAGCCTCCCTCACAGGTGGAATCAACATACTTATTTTATTCAGGATAAAAAACAACCGTCTTGAAATCAAAAAACTTATAAGCGCGTTTTTCAAATCCCTGATTGCCTGTATTATTATGGCAGCCGCAGTATATTTTATAAAGGGAATTGATTTCGGCGATGGCAAAATAAATCTTATACTTAAGCTTCTTTTATCGGGAGCGGTCGGAGTTATTGTTTATGCTCTTTCCCTTCTGGTTTTAAAAACAAAGGAAATAAATATTTTATTAAAGAGAGGTAACTGATTATGTTTATTGATGAAAAAGGAAAATTATTCGGAAAGGTTAATATTATCGACCTTGTGATAATTCTTGTTATTATTGCGGCAGTAGCTTTTGTGGGCTATAAATTTTTAGCACCCGGCATGGCAGGTACAGATACCCAGAGTGTTGCAGAGGTTAAATACTATATTGAAGAGGTTTCTGACTTTGTTGCCGATCAGATTAAAGTCGGTGACAAGCTTATGGACGAAGGAAAGAATGTTCCTTTGGGTGTTGTTACAAATATTGAATTCGGTCCTGCGGTTTCCTACGGAACCAATCAGGAGGGTGCTTGGGTTACCTCCTCAAGAGAGGGTTATAAATCCATGATTCTGACAGGTGAAGTACCCGCAACAAAATTTGACCATGGTATGATTGTAAATGCTTCCAAATACTATGTTGGCCACACCTTTGTTCTGCTTGCAGGTCAGGCAAAGCTTTATTTGAGAGTTTATGACATTGATTTTAAATAAGCGAGGATAGAAAATGTTTAAAGAAAGTATTTTCGGCAGATTTATTTTTGCCGTATTAAGACTTCTTAAGACTTTTGAATTCAGTGCAGCTTACCGTATACTTTCCGGTATTAAAAATGCTTTTGTCAGGATTTTTAAGGGAAGTGTTATTTACCGTTTCTTTTACCGTGAGGATAAAATCGGTTTGTTTACGGAAAAGTCGGCTATTTTAAAATGGGCTGATAAGATAATAATCACTGTTATTACCTTTTTCTTAAATATCTACAAGAGTATAAAAAAGGTCAATACCGGGAGTATTAACAACGGTATTTACAACCGTCTGAATTCCAAAGGCTGCTTAAGCTTTAAAAATATTCTTGGGATAGCCATTATTCTTATGGTGTGCGTTCCCGGAAGCAAATGGAATAATATGTATGCACTTTTGCTTGCAACCGCACTTACCGGGCTCTATTTTCTTTCCCTTTTATCGGGAAACAGGCTTTCCCACAGAGTTTCAAAATTTGATATAATTATGCTTGTCTTTATGTTTGCTTCATTTTTGGGAATTTTTATTTCCCTTGCCCCTTCGGACAGCATAAGAATATTTATGTTTTTTATAACCGCCTTTATGTTTATGCTTCTTGTTTCGGGAAGCATAAAGAAAACCGGGGATCTGCAAAGCTTTACGGGATTTATTTCAGTCGGTCTTATACTCACCTCTCTTTACTGTATTTACCAGGGTATTGTGGGAGTTGAGATTGATGTAAGGCTCACGGATATTGCCACAAACCAGGGAATGCCGGGCCGTGCATATTCAACCTTTGAAAATCCCAATAACTATGCGGAATACCTTGTGATGTTCATCCCCTTTATGGCGGCTTATGCACTAAATAAAAAGGACAAGAAGCAAAAACTTTTATGGTTCTTTATGCTGCTTATTCCACTTGTGGCTTTAGTTTACACCTATTCCCGCTCCTGCTGGGTTTCACTTCTTATTGCGGCGGTTGTATTTATTGCCTTTTATAACTATAAGCTGTTACCCTTACTTGCAATAGTGGGAATTTGTATGCTTCCGTTTTTACCTGAAACGGTAATGAACAGAATTCTTACCATAGGAAGCATGAAGGACACCTCCAACAAGTACCGTCTTGTTATCTGGGAGGGAGTTTTAAAAATGCTTAAGGATACCTGGGTTATGGGAATTGGTCTTGGACCTAAGGCCTTTTCGCTTTTATACCCAAGCTACGCAGACCCGTCCGCCATTCTTGCACCTCATTCACACATGCTTTTTATGGAGGTATTGGTTGAGCTTGGAATTATAGGCTTTGCTTCCTTTATGCTTTACTGGGTTATTACACTTAAAAGACTTATAACCACAAAAATAAGAAGAAGCATTTCAAATGAGCAGAAAAATTACATCTGTGCATCACTGGCGTCTCTTTCCGGAATGATTTTCGTAAGCGGCGTTGAATATATATGGTTCTATCCGAGAACCATGTTCGTGTTCTTTATAATGCTGGGGCTTATAAAGGCTACACTTAATATCACGAAAAAGGAAAGGTTAAAGGATTAATGAAAATTCTTCATATGATAAGCGGCGGCGATTCGGGAGGAGCAAAAACTCATGTTTTTGCTCTTTTGGACGCTTTAAAGAAATATGCCGATGTAAAAATTATTTGTCTGACTCCCGGAGTCTTCTATCAGGAGATACTGAAAAAGGAGATTGATACTGTTCTTATTGAGCAAAAGCACCGCGGAGATTTATCAATTTTGAGTAAGATAACGGAAATTATTGAAACCGAAGGCTTCCAGGTTCTTCATGTGCACGGAGCAAGGGCTAATTTTATTGCGGCTCTTTTAAAACGCAAGCTTCATATTCCCGTTATTTCCACGGTTCACAGCGACTATCTTCTTGATTTTACCGAGGGCTTTTATAAAAAATACATATTCACGGGACTCAACCAGCTTGCACTTCGTGCGGCAGATTATCATATCGGCGTTTCGGAAAGATTCCGTGATATGCTTATCGAAAGAGGCTTTAAGCCAAACCGTGTTTTCACCGTTTACAACGGTATGGATTTCGGCTATGAGCCAAAATATTCAACAAAAGAAGAATTTTTCAAAAAACACAAAATCGAATATAATCCTAAATACACATATATAGGCATAATAGGCCGTTTTGACTATGTTAAAGGGCACAGAGTTTTCATTGAGGGTGCTCACAAGGCACTTATAAAAAACAGGAATTTAAGATTTCTGCTTGCAGGTGAAGGTCCTCTTTATGATGAGTTGAAGGCACTTGCACGGTTAAAGGGAATTAGTGATAAAATATATTTTACCGGTTTTGTAAAGAATATCTACAGCTTTATAAATGCCATTGATATCAACACTCTTACCTCTTTGAGCGAAAGCTTCCCTTATGTGCTTTTAGAGGGTGCAAAGCTTAAAAAAGCTACTATAAGCTCAGATGTTGGCGGAATCGGTGATCTTATAAAAAACTATGAAACGGGATTTTTATTCGAAAGTGAAAATTCCGAAGAGTTCGCAAAAAGAATACTTGAGCTTGCCGAGGATGAAAAATTAAGAGAACGCCTTGGAGAAAATCTTTATAATAAGGCAACCACCTCCTTTTCAAGTGATAATCTTGCAAGGGCTCATTTAGAGATTTATGAAAAAATTGTAAAGGATTACAATGCGTCCAAGGAATACGATGTGGTTATGTCCGGATATTACGGCTTTAACAACAGCGGTGATGATGCTTTATTATCGGCAATAATCAGTAACCTGAGGGAATATAAGAAGGATATAAGAATCCTTACCCTTTCAAAAAATCCAAAGCAGACAAAAGTAAATTTCAAGGTGGACTCGGTTAACCGCTTCAATATTTTCTCAGTTATAAAGGCTCTGAAAAAATCCAGGCTTTTCGTAAACGGAGGAGGTACGCTTATTCACGATGCAACAAGCTCTCACTCCCTTTACTACTATTTATTCCTGATGAAGCTTGCAAAGAAAATGGGCTTGAAGCTTGTAGTTTATGCTAACGGAATAGGCCCCTTCAAGGAAAAAAATGAGAAAATTGCCGCTAAAATTACTTCTATGGCAGACCTTATAACCTTAAGGGACGAGCTTTCCTTACACGAGTTAAGAAGAATCGGAGTTGAAAACGAAAGGGTTTTTGTTACGGCTGACCCTGCCATTACCCTTCCTGCCTGCCCCGAGGAGGAAACTATTGCCTTAATGAAGGAGTATGACTTAAATCCAAGAGACAGATATATTGCGGTTTCGGTAAGAGGCTGGTCAAAGAATGACAGGCTCTTTGAAGCAAAGCTCGCCGGTATATGCGATTATGCATACGAAACCTACAATATAAGAACCGTTTTTATTACAATGCGACCAAGTGAGGATCTGGCAATTACCCAGAGCATTATAAAGAGAATGACCTCACCGGGAGTTATTATAAAAAATGAACAGTCTGCTGAAAGACTTATGGGACTTATTTCAAAATGCGAGCTGGTTATCGGAATGAGACTCCATTCCCTTATTTATGCAACCACAGTCTGCACTCCGGTAATCGGACTTATATATGACCCGAAAATCAAGGGCTTTTTAGAATATATAAATCAGGATATACATGCGGATGCTGAAAATCTTGACGGTGTTTATATAAGAAGCTCTATGAACAGAATTATCTCAAACAGGGATGAAATAAGAAAAAATCTTACCGATTCCAAGGAGATACTATACAAAAAGGCTATGGAAAATGCCAAGCTTACAGTTGAACTTTTAGAGGATGAAAATTAATGAAAAAAATTTTACTTTTACTGATTGTTTTTTCTCTTTTACTGACATCTCTCCCCGTATTCGGTGCATACGATGTTTCGGAAAGAGTGAGAATAGGAATTAAATACGGCGGAAGTGCCGTAAGCAATCCAAAGGTCTCCTCCACTACTAAAAAATTTGAATTTTTCAGTATTGATAAGAAACCTCTAAGCCTTGGTACCCTTCAGGGTGCAAGTGTTTCAGTTGCTCATTATAAAAGCTATCTGGTTGCAGAACAGTCCTATTTCGGCTCGATTACCGACGCCTTTATTTACTGCAATCAGAGAGAAGGACTTATTCCCTATATTAAAGAGGATGTTATTTATGCAGTTTATCATGAGCTTATGACTTTGGAAAGTGCACAGTCAGCTTTAGAAGGAGCAAAAGCCTTCAATGAAACTGCTTATATAATTGAACCTGATGATTCGCTTATTAAGGTTAGCTCGTCTGACGGTAAGGGGCTTACGCTTTTCTCACAAAGCCAAAACCGTGTTCTTGGAATTGCCGCAGCTGAAGACGGACTTATGGATTTCGGCAATCAGGAAACCTACCGTGATATAATAGAATTTGTAAAAAAAGGAACTTCCTTTAATATAATCAGCAATATTACAATGCAGCACTATCTGTACAGCGTTGTTCCTGCAGAAATTGGTGCTTCTGCACCTTTAGAAGCTCAAAAGGCTCAGGCTGTATGCGCAAGAACCTATTATGAAAAGAATACCACCCGTCATAAAAGTGACGGCTTCGCACTGTGTGCAACCACCCATTGCCAGATGTATATCGGTACTAAATGGGAAAGAGAGCAGTCTAACCGTGCGGTGGATGAAACCGAAAATATGATTATAACCTATAAGGGTACACCGATAACCTCCGTTTACTTTGCCCATTCGGGCGGTGCAACTGCAAATGTTGAGGATGTATGGGGCTCTCCCTACGATTATTTAAAATCAGTTGAGGACAAATACTGCACCGATTACACCTGGGAGGTTGAGCTTGATTTAGAAAGTCTGACAAAGAAAATGAAGGACAAGGGCTATAATATAGGAACTGTGACCGGGGTAAAAATCACGGAAGTTTCAGATTACGGTCTTGTTACCTCTCTTGTTATCGAGGGAACTGATGGCAGCAAAGAATTTAAAAGAGAAAGCGCAAGAACCATACTTGGTCTTAAGAGTCAGAATTTTACCATTCCTTCATCGGACTTAGTAGTTACCGCAAAAACAAAAAGAGGCACGGAGCCTGTTACGGTTACCAAAATTCTTACTGCAGACGGACTTAAGGATGTGGGAAACACCCTTAAGATTTTAAACGGTGCCGGAGCTTTAAGCGAGCTTAAAAAAGCGTCGGGGAATGTTATTTACGGTAAGGGTAACGGGCATCACGTCGGTTTTTCCCAGCACGGGGCTATGGAATATGCCAAGAATGATGGCTGGGACTATATAACTATTTTAAAGCACTATTATCAGGGTGTTGAAATTGAAGGAGAATAGGATTGGAGAATTTAAGACTGAGTGATTTTTACTATGATTTACCCGAGGAGCTTATTGCACAGACTCCCCTTCCGGACAGAGCAAGCTCAAGACTTCTTGTTCTTGACCGTGAAAATCACAGTATTTCACATAAAATTTTTAAGGATATAAAGGATTATTTAAATCCCGGTGACCTGCTTGTTATGAATAATACAAGGGTTATTCCTGCAAGACTTTACGGAGTGAAAAAGGAAACCGGCTCGAAAATAGAATTTTTACTTTTAAAAAGAATTGACCTTACAAAATGGGAGGTAATCTTAAAGCCGGGCAGAAAGGCTAAAGAGGGCGCGGAATTTATCTTTGGTGACGGACTTCTTAACGCTAAAGTGTTAAAGGTAAAAGAGGACGGCAACAGAATTGTAGAATTTTCCTTTGAGGGCGTTTTTGAGGACATTTTAGATAAATTAGGTCAGATGCCTCTCCCCCCTTACATAAAGGAAAAATTAGACGATAAGGAAAGATATCAGACAGTTTACTCAAAGCACGAGGGCTCTGCCGCAGCCCCCACCGCAGGGCTTCACTTTACCAATGAGCTTATGGATGAGATAAGAAAAACAGGAGTAAACATTGCCTTTGTTACCCTCCATGTGGGGCTTGGTACCTTCCGTCCCGTTAAGTGTGATAATATTAAAGAGCATAAAATGCACAGCGAGCATTTCTTTATTGACGAGGAAACCTGCAGGCTTATCAATGAAACCAAAAAGAATGGCGGAAAGGTTATCGCTGTCGGAACAACCTCGGTAAGAGTTATAGAATCTGCGGCGGATGATAACGGTTTTATAAAGCCTGTTGAAGGTGATACCGAGATATTTATTTATCCCGGCTATAAATTCAAGGTGGTTGACAGACTGATTACCAATTTTCACCTGCCCGAGTCTACCCTGTTAATGCTTATATGTGCCCTTGCAGGCAAGGAGGATATATTTAAAGCCTATAACGAGGCGGTCAGGGAGAGATACCGTTTCTTCAGCTTCGGAGATGCAATGCTCATTTTTTAAATCACATAAACCGTAATTACAGAAAAGGAATATACTATGTTTAAGCTTATAAAAAAATGTGGGAATGCCCGTTTAGGGGAATTCCATACTCCTCACGGAGTTATTAAGACGCCTGTCTTTATGAATGTAGGCACCTGTGCCGCGATTAAAGGCGGAGTTTCTACCATGGATTTAAGAAATATGGGAACTCAGGTTCAGCTTTCAAATACCTATCATCTTCATGTAAGACCGGGCGATGAGCTTATAAAGAAGCTGGGCGGTCTTCATAAATTTATGAACTGGGATAAGCCCATACTTACCGACAGTGGCGGATTCCAGGTTTTCTCACTGGCAAAATTAAGAAAAATCGAGGAAGAGGGAGTTTATTTCAATTCCCATATTGACGGAAAGAAAATTTTCATGGGACCGAAGGAAAGCATGAAGATACAGTCAAACCTCGCATCAACAATTGCAATGGCATTTGATGAATGTGTGGAAAATCCCGCTCCCTATCAGTATGCAAAGGAATCTATTGCACGTACTACAAGATGGCTTGAGATATGCCGTGAGGAAATGACAAGACTTAATTCTTTAAAGGATACCATAAATAAAAAGCAGATGCTGTTTGGAATCAATCAGGGCTCTACCTTTGATGATTTAAGAATTGAGCACATGAAAAGAATAAGAGAAATTGACTGTGAGGGTTTTGCAATAGGCGGTCTTGCAGTTGGCGAATCAAATGAGGAAATGTATCATATTATTGAACAGGTTGAACCCTTTATGCCGACTGACAAGCCCAGATATTTAATGGGTGTCGGTACACCTGTTAACATTATTGAGGCGGTTGACCGAGGTGTGGACTTTTTTGACTGTGTAATGCCTTCAAGAAATGCAAGACACTCTCACCTTTTCACTTCCAACGGAATTATCAATCTTATGAATCAGAAATATGAGCTTGATGAGTCCCCTATTGATGAAAACTGTGACTGCGAGACCTGTAAAAATTACTCAAGAGCTTATATCCGTCATCTGTTCAAGGCGAAGGAAGCCCTTGCACTGAAGCTTGCGGTAACCCACAATTTAAGGTTCTACAATAAGCTTATGGAGGATATCAGGGAGGCACTTGCAAATGATACCTTTGATGAATTTAAAAAGAAAGCTATAGAAGCCTACGGAAAGCGAATATAAAAAAAGCTGTAAATAAATTACTAAATTTATTTACAGCCCCTAAAACAACTCAAAGGGGATAGGAAAAAATCTTCAGAATGGATAAACTTAGCCAAAATCTTTGATTTTGGGTTACCCGCAGCTGTATGAGATACAGCAAGTGGCTAAGTTTATTCATAACCAAAAACTTAAATTTTAAAGATTTTTCTAAAATCTTTACCTTTTTAATGGTTAGCCGTCGGATAGCTCTCCGACGGCTAATTTGATAGGTTTCTCTATCATAATCGTTGATACATCTTGTTTTTGGTGGTCTGGAGTTTTTTTACATTCCCTTTTAATTTTAATCTTCTCTTTTTAAGCCCATAAAGAACAGGGCAACTGTTCCTTTACCTGTATGTGAGCCGATTACGGCACCGATATCATTTATCAGAACCTTACCCTTAAGAGCCGGGAAGGTTTCTTCAACAAGGTCTCTAACGGCATTAGCATCCTCTATACTTGCCGAGTGGCATATGTAGCAGTCACCGTCATAGGAGGTTCCGCCGTATGCACATTCCTCCATCATTTTAACGGTTTCCTTGATAACTGTTTTCTTACCTCTTATTTTCTTTCTCGGAATCAGCTTACCCTCAAAGCTTACATTCATAAGAGGACAAATTCCAAGCAAAGTTCCCAGTAAAGCGGAGGTTGCGGAAACTCTTCCGCCTCGTTTCAAATGGGTTAAATCAGAGGTAAAGAACCAATGATGAACATTTAACTTATTTTCCTCTGCCCAGGCAGCAACCTCATCAATTGACTTTCCTTCGTCTCTTAAATCAGCAAGCTGCTTTATAAACAGACCGTAGCCCGATGAGGCTGCAAGAGAGTCAATAACATAGAGCTTTCTTTCGGGATACTTTTCCTTAAGCTCATTTGCCGCTATCTGACAGGAATTAAAGGAGCCTGAAATACCTGAGGATAAGGAAACGAAAAGCACATCCTTCCCCTCTTTTAAAAAGCTTTCAAAAAACTCCATGTGCTGATCAACATTAATCTGACAGGTGGTAGGCATTCCGCCTTCAACTATTCGCTGATAGAATTTATCAAAGGGATAGCTTTCTCCGAAATTATCTTCATAGGTTACATCGTCAAGTAAAAACGTGAAATAAAGATATTCAATATTTCTCTCCACAAAAAAGCTTTTCGGCATATCCGCCGTTGTCGTAGCTGCTAATACAAAATTACTCATATTATTAGCCCTCCTTAATTAATTTATTTTAAAGTATAGGTAAACATTTCATAGTGAAGCTCACTTCCCACATCGGTATTGGGAGGTAAAAGTGCCATGGCAATATACAGCTCGTTTCCGTCAGTATCGGCAAGATATGCATATTCACCTTCAATTTTTGTTACAATATAATCCTTCGGTTCCATTATTTTATTTCCTCAAATGCTTTCAGCCATTCATTGGCAATAAGTCTGTGACCGCTTACGGTAGGATGAACACCCTCTAAAGTCCAGTACGGTTCCTTAGTATTTTTTGACGCCTCATCAAATTTTTCCTGAAGAGGAATAAACTTAAGCTTGTATTTTTCGGCAATTCTCTTTGCGACAGCTGCTCTTTTTAAAACCTCAGAATGGAAGAAATCCCAATTTTCCTCGGTGCCTGTGCCTTTTAATACAAAGGGCTCTAAAATCATTATTTTAATATCGGGCAAAGCTTCAAGGATTTCGGATATAAGCATATCGTAAATTTTTTCATAGCGCTCCGCAGAAACACCGTCTTTTCTGGCTACCTCGTGCCACACATCATTTACACCGATTAATATACTCATATAATCAGGCTTAAGGTTGATTATATCAGCTTTAATGCGAGCGTACAAATCGGTAACACGGTTACCGCCTATTCCCCTGTTTAAAAACTCATATTCACCGGGATATTTATATCCGAGCTCACCTGCGGAAAGATTAGCATATCCCGAGCCCAGTCCGTAAAACATTTTATAAAATTCATCAGTTCGTTCCCTTCTGCAATCTGTTATGGAATCGCCCTGAAATAATATTTTTTTCATAAAATCATCTCCGTTTTACCAAAACTTTACCTACATACATTATAAAACATATTATTTAAAAATTCAATAAAAAATTTTTTTACACAAAACTTTACAGTTGACTTGACAGGTGTAAAGTTTTTTTGTATAATATATTGAAATATAAATTTAAAGGCAGAGTGTTATGAATACTTTAAAAGAAAAAATATTAAAACTGAAGGAAGAAAAGAACGCCATTATACTTGCTCATTTCTATGCACCGCCTGAGGCACAGGCGATTGCTGACTTTGTGGGAGATTCCTTTTACCTTGCCAAGGTTGCAAAGAAAACACGGGCGGACATAATAGTTTTTTGCGGAGTGTCCTTTATGGGAGAAAGCGCAAAGATAATCAATCCCGAAAAGAAGGTGCTTATGCCCGATCTTTCGGCTGACTGTCCTATGGCACATATGGCGGATCTTAAGAAAATAAAAGAATTAAGGGAAGAATACGAGGATTTAGCGGTTGTTTGCTACATAAACTCAACTGCAGAGCTAAAGGCAAGCTCGGATATCTGCGTTACCTCCTCCAATGCCCTTTCAATAGTAAAAAGGCTTCCCAATAAAAATATTTTCTTTATCCCTGATAAAAATCTGGGAAGATTTGTTAAAGAACAGCTTCCCGAAAAGAATATAATTTTAAATGACGGATACTGTCCTATTCACGCTAATATGAAAAAGGAAGAGGTATTAAGACAAAAAAAGCTTCACCCGGATGCGCTTATTCTTGCACACCCCGAATGTGAAAAAGAGGTTTGCGAGCTTGCAGACTTTTTGGGAAGCACTCTTGATATCATTGATTACGCCTCAGAAAGCAAGGAAAAGGAATTTATCATTCTTACCGAAAAGGGTGTTATATATGAGCTTGAAAAAAGCAATCCCGATAAGAGCTTTTATTTCGTGGAAACAACACCTGTTTGCCCCGATATGAAGCTTAACAGCCTTGAAAACATACTTTCGGTGCTTGAAAAAGAGGATAATGAGGTTACACTTAAAAAAGATTTAACTAAAAAGGCGCTTATACCTTTGGAAAGAATGTTAGAGTTTTAATATGGTTAATAAAATAAAAACGGATATCGTCATTGCGGGCTGTGGGGTAAGCGGTCTTTTTGCCGCCCTTAATCTGCCCCGTGACAAGAAAATTCACATTATTACAAAAGCAAAAAAAGAGGAAAGCGATTCCTTTCTTGCCCAGGGCGGGATTTGCGTATTAAAATCCCCGGAGGATTTTGAGGATTTTTATAATGATACTCTTAAAGCAGGTCATTTTGAAAACAATCCCGAATCGGTAAGAAATATGATTTCCTCATCAAGGGAGATTATAGAAGCTTTAGTTTCACTGGGAGTTGATTTCGAACGAGATGAAAAAGGAGAATTCGAATACACCAGAGAAGGAGCTCATTCCAAGCCGAGAATTCTTTTTCACAAGGATGAAACGGGAAAGGAAATTACATCCAGACTTCTCGACAGAGTTCTTTCACTTCCCAATGTTACATTAAGTGAAAATACAACAATGGCAGATATTTTAAAAGACGGGGACACCTGCTATGGAATATTATGTCACGACGATGCTATGAATTTTACCGAAATTCACGCGGACTATACTATTCTTGCAACAGGCGGAATCGGTGGGCTTTTCAGGCACTCCACCAACTTTCCTCACCTTACCGGTGACTCACTTGCAATCGCAATAAAGCATAATATTGAAATTAAGGATATAAGCTATATTCAGATTCACCCCACTACCCTTTTTACAAAGGAAAAGGAACGAAGCTTTCTTATTTCAGAATCGGTAAGGGGCGAGGGTGCAATTCTACTTAACGGTAAGGGCGAGCGCTTTGTTGATGAGCTTTTACCGAGAGATGTGGTTACAAAAGCAATATATGAGGAAATGGAAAAGGAAGACTCGGAGTGTGTGTGGCTGTCTTTAAAAAATATTCCTATTGAGGAAATTGAAGCCCATTTTCCGAATATAAAAAAGCATTGCCTTGAAAAAGGCTTTGATATAACTAATGACAATATACCGGTTGTTCCCGCACAGCACTATTTTATGGGTGGCGTAAAGATTGATCAGGACGGAAAAACCGGAGTTTCTCACCTTTACGCCGCAGGAGAAACCGCCTGCAACGGTGTTCACGGTAAGAACCGTCTTGCAAGTAATTCACTTTTAGAAAGTCTTGTTTTTGCAAAAAGAGCGGCAACTGATATAAGTAATAATTATACACATCTTCCCGAAAGGACTTTTTACATAGATATTGAGAATTACCGTGACTACCGGGAAGAATACAAAAAATCAGTAAAAGATAAAATAGATAAGGAGAAAAGGATATGAACAGTATTACAATGCTATTAAATGCAGACGAGCTTATTTTAAGCGCACTTAAAGAGGATATTACAAGTGAGGATATTACAACCAATTCAGTAATGCCCGAATATAAATTGGGGCAGGTTGAGCTTATTGCCAAGCAAGAGGGTATAATCGCCGGTCTTGATGTATTTAAAAGAGTATTTGAACTTCTTGATAAAAACACTACCTTTGAATTTTATTTCAAAGATGGAGATAAGGTTAAGCCGAAGGATTTAATCGGTATCGTAAAGGGAGATATAAGAGTTTTACTTTCAGGTGAAAGAACTGCTCTTAACTATCTTCAGAGAATGAGCGGTATTGCTACCTACACAAAAGAGGTTGCATCCCTTTTAGAGGGCACAAAAACCAAGCTTCTTGACACAAGAAAGACCACTCCCAATATGAGAATATTTGAAAAATATGCGGTAAAGGTTGGCGGAGGTAATAACCACCGTTATAACCTGAGCGACGGTATTTTACTTAAGGATAATCATATTGGTGCGGCCGGTAGCATCACAAATGCGGTAAAAATGGCAAAAGAATATGCTCCCTTTGTAAGAAAGATTGAGATTGAGGTTGAAAATCTCGCCATGCTTAAGGAAGCTCTTGAAGCAGGTGCGGACATAGTTATGCTTGACAATATGAGCCCCGAGGATATGAAAAAGGCTGTTGAAATGGTAAAGGGCAAAGCCCAGACCGAATGCAGCGGTAATGTTACCAGGGAAAATATAAAAAGACTTACCGATATCGGGGTGGACTTTATTTCAAGCGGTGCACTTACCCACTCGGCACCTATTTTAGACCTTTCTTTGAAAAATCTTCACGCGATTTAAGGAGGATACCAAATTGAAGGCACAGGAAAGAAGAAAACAGCTTACCGCTATTTTATCCACCTCGAAAGAGCCTGTTTCAGGCTCCTGCCTTGGAGAAAAACTTAACTGCTCAAGACAAATCATAGTCTCGGATATTGCGATGCTTAAGGCATCGGGACTTGATATTCTTGCAACAAACAGAGGATATATTATCAATAAAAGTCCCTTATCGGAAAGAGTTTTTAAGGTAAGGCATACAAGCGAACAGACCGAAGATGAGCTTACCCTTATTGTAAAGCATGGCGGAATTGTTGCCGATGTGTATGTATGGCACAAGGTTTACGGAAAAATCAAGGCAGAGCTTAATTTGTTCTCAATAAGCGGTATCAAAAAATATACCGGGGAAATCAAAAGCGGTAAATCAACCGAGCTTATGCATATTACTTCGGGATATCACTATCACACGGTAAGAGCCGATTCGGAAGAGGTGCTTGATAAAATAGAAGAAGAATTGAAAAAGGACGGATATATCGTTCCCGAAATTTAAAAAAGGTGTAAAATACACCTTTTTTAATTGCCCTTTCCAAGAGCTTCCGATATTTTTTTCAATTTGCCCCAGGGTTGGAAAAGCTGAATTTTATTCTTCTGAAAAGCAAGCAATATCATTTCTATATCATTATTGCTTACAGGACCGTGATGGTCGCACATAACAAGATTATAAAGCTTATCGTCAAGAGAATAGCTGTCAAGCTCTCTGTAAGTCCCATTATGAACTCCGAAAAGGCCGTCGGAGGGACTTGAATATAAATCACCGAGACCTAAAACGTGACCGAATTCATGCTTGGCTACATGGGTAATTTCATCATAATCCGTAAAGGTTGAATCCGAACTGAAGATATAAATAAGCTTGGTTGAGGTTGCTTTCCATCTGAAGCCCAGGGTTGCCATAGAGCGCCTTTCGGACAGGATTTTCTCACTTCTTTCCTTAACGCTCTTTATATTTATTATAGAAGTATTTTTTTCCACAGTCTCCTGAAATGTTTCCGTAAAAGGAAAAATATAAACACTGTCAAACACTCTTGACTCATCGGTAACATTCATTTTTACCGTTATCCTCTGACCGCCAAAAACCTCATACTCCCCTTCCCACATCATAACGCCGTCAATAACAGCCTTCTTAAAGTCTTCGAAATTATCAAGAGTACAATCATCGAAGAAAGAAAGATTACAGCTTAATGTTAATATGTTTTTCCCATCCTTATACTCAAGCAGGGCGTCAACGGGAGTAAAAAAGCCCTTCCTTTTGATTTTTATTCTTTTTCCCTTAAAATCGGTTAATGGACCGTTCTTATAAGGATTTTTTCCTTTGAAAATTTTATCGTATTTATCCGTACAGTATTTATCAAGAAGAACTCTTGCGGGAGAGAAGCCCTTCAGGGCAGAGGTTCTTAATAAGGATAAGCCTTTTTTTTCATAAATATCGTCACTCATCGGAAGAATACCCTTCAGGATAAAATCCCCCACAATACACTGAGCCTCGGGATCCCGTAAATTGCTGGCATCAACAAGCATATTAAGACCGATTCGTTTTTTATCTGCATCATTTTCAGAATGAAAATAAAGTATTTTACCTGTTTCTCTTAATTTTTCGGGAGTAATCTGATCATCCATATTATTTTTCCTTTCCGGTTATATAGCTTGGGTAAACTAAAATATGTTAAGTTTATTATACTGCATAATTATTTCCCGGTCAATAAAAAAAGACAGCTCTACAAGAGCTGTCTAAATGTTAGTCTTTCTTTTCAGGCTTTGGAAGAGCGTCTTTTCTGGAAAGATTGATTCTTCCCATCTTATCAATTTCCACAACCTTAACAACGATTTCATCGCCTTCGTTAACTACATCTCTTACCTTTTCAACACGCTTGAAGTCAAGCTTGGAGATATGGCAAAGACCTTCTTTATTAGGAAGAATTTCAACGAATGCGCCGAAGTCCATAATTCTTGTAACCTTACCTGTATAAACCTCGCCTACTTCTACTTCCTTAACGATACCTTCGATTATTTTAACAGCCTTTTTACCTGCTTCGGAATCGTTGGTAGCGATAAATACCTTACCGTCATCCTCGATATCAATCTTAACACCTGTATCAGCGATAATCTTCTGGATTACCTTACCGCCCGAGCCGATAACGTCTCTTATCTTATCAACATCAATCTGCATTGTGATAATCTTTGGTGCATATTTTGAAAGCTCAGGTCTTACTTCAGGAATAGCCTTAAGCATAACCTCGTCTAAAATGTGGAATCTTGCTTTCTTTGTCTTTTCCAAAGCTTCCTTGATGATTTCCATGGTTAAGCCGTCAACCTTGATATCAACCTGGATAGCGGTAATACCCTTCTTGGTACCGCCAACCTTAAAGTCCATATCACCGTAGAAGTCTTCAAGACCCTGGATATCAACCATTGTTGCAAAGCCGTTATCATCTGTGATAAGACCGCAGGAGATACCGGCAACGGGAGCGGTGATAGGAACACCTGCTGCCATAAGTGCAAGTGTACTTCCGCAGATACTGCCCTGAGAAGTAGAACCGTTGGAGCTTAAAACCTCGGATACAACTCTTATGGAGTATGGGAATACATCCTCGGAAGGAATAACGGGCTCTAAAGCTCTTTCAGCTAACGCACCGTGACCAACCTCACGTCTTCCGGGGCCTCTTGAAGGCTTGGTTTCGCCAACAGAGTAGCTTGGGAAGTTATAGTGGTGGATATATCTTTTTGATTCTTCTTCGTCAATACCGTCCAGCTTCTGAACATCGGATAAAAGACCTAAGGTTACGATTGAAAGAACCTGAGTCTGACCACGGGTAAACATACCTGAACCGTGAGTTCTCGGAAGAAGGTCAACCTCTGCAGATAACGGTCTGATTTCGTCCATTCCTCTGCCGTCAACTCTTTTTCTTTCATCCTTTAGCCATGCTCTTACGATTTTCTTCTGAAGCTTGTACATTACTTCGCCGATTTGGGCATCAATGATTTCTTCATATTTTTCCTTGAAGGCTTCAACTGCAGCATCGGTAATAACGCCGATTGCCTTGTCTCTTTCGGATTTTTCAATGATTACAAGAGCCTTTTTAACATCCTCAGCAAATTTTGCTTCTACATCGTCAAACAGGTCGTGATTAACATCAATTGATTCATAAGCGAATTTTTCCTTACCGATTTCCTTTGCAATCATATCGATAAAGTCGCACATTTTCTTGATTTCTTCGTGAGCAATTTCGATAGCCTTAAGCATATCGTCCTCACTTACTTCCTTTGCGCCTGCTTCAATCATAACGATTTTTTCTCTTGAAGCCGCAACTGTTAAATTAAGAGTTGAGATTTCTCTCTGGGCGCTGGTTGGGTTAATTACGAATTCGCCATCACAGATACCCATATTAACTGCACCGATAGGACCGTTAAAGGGAATATCTGAAATTGCAACAGCTAAAGCTGCACCGTTCATTGCAGCGATTTCAGGAGAGTTATCCTGCTCTACGCTCATTACGGTTGCAACGATGGATACGTCATTTCTTAAATCCTTCGGGAAAAGAGGACGCATCGGTCTGTCAATAAGTCTTGAGGTTAAAATAGCCTTATCGGTTGGCTTGCCTTCTCTTTTCATAAAAGAGCCGGGAATTTTACCAACTGAATAAAGTCTTTCTTCAAAGTCAACATTCAAAGGGAAGAAATCAATTCCTTCTCTTGGCTTTGAAGAAGCTGTTACGTTAACAAGTACAGCGGTTTCGCCGTATCTTACAAGACAGGAGCCGTTTGAAAGCCCTGCCATTTTGCCTGTTTCCACGATAAATGGACGGCCTGCCAAAGTAGTTTCATAAACCTTAAACATAATTTTTCTCCTTTTATTTTTATTCGGGAGTGTCGGGTTTTAGCAGTTAGATACACTCTCTTTTTTAAAAGGGCATATCTAATTGCTATAACCTTTCCCTCTCCCTTTAATTTTAAAATTAAAGGGGCAAAATTGCCCCTTTAGCTGCCGGAATGCTATCCGAACTCATTTTTAAAATGTAAATTCCTGAAGTAATTTCGTTAAAAGCCTTGGAAACATTTAAAATTACTTTCTGATGTTTAGCTTTTCGATGATTACTCTGTATCTTTCGATATCCTTCTTCATAAGATATGCTAAAAGATTCTTTCTCTTACCAACCATCATTAAAAGACCTCTTCTTGAGTGATGGTCCTTCTTATGAGTCTTAAGATGCTCTGTAAGATGATTGATTCTATCGGTTAAAATAGCGATCTGAACCTCCGGAGAGCCTGTATCGCCTTCCTTTAACTGATAGGTTGTGATGATTTCCTGCTTTCTTTCTTTAAGCATTTTAAATTACCTCCTTTTTTTATTTATCAGATATCTTAGTAGAGGGTCAAAGGTGTGCGGAATTTATCCGCTTTATCCCAAAACCAAGAATATTGACCATAGATCATATTATCATAAAATTTAAGATTTGTCAATCATAAATTTGAAGAATTTTTCGTAAACCAGCCCCTGCTCCCAGGTTCCGCCTAAAGCATGGGTTTCCTTTATTATTTCGGTTAAAGCCCGGTGGGAATAAAGAGCGGAATCCATAATATTCTGACCTTCAAGAAGCTTACCTAAAAGGATTGATGAAAATACATCACCTGCACCGCAGTAAATTCCCTCCACATACTCACATTCTATTATTTCCAGCTCGCCGAATTCGGATACCACCATGCAGGTTTTATCCTCAACGGGAACCGAAGTTATTACTATTTTATTTGCCATACCGAAGGCATTCAGCTTATCTATAAGAGTTCTTACATTTTCTTTGGTAAGCATTTCCTTATAGGGAAGGTTTGCCAGAAAGCAGGCTTCGGTATAGTTGGGTGTTATAACATCCGCATAAAGACAAAGCTCGCGCATTTTCTTAACGGTGGTATTATCAAAAAAAGTATAAAGCTTACCGTCATCCCCTAAAACAGGGTCAACCATTATAAGCTTTTTTAAAAGCTTGTTTTTAATCATAAACTGCTTTATATCCTCCATCTGGAAAACGGTGGGGATATAGCCGGTAAATACCGCGTCAAAATCTACACCTAATTTTTCAAGATGTGAGGTAATATCCTTTGTAGTATGACTAAGATCAAAATTTGCGGGATTTTCAAAACCCGTATGTGCAGAAAGATAAGAGGTTACTATGGGGCAAACCTCATAGCCCATTGCGGAAAGCACGGGAATTACAACAGTCAGTGAGCATTTTCCGAAAGTGGAAAGATCGTTAACTGCTGCAATTCTTTTTAATAATTTTTTCATGATATCTTTTCCTTTTTTTATTTCTTACTATATTGTAATATAAAACGCCGCTAAATACAATAATAAATTTAAAAAAGCGGGGTGATTTTTTGCTTATTTCTCTTGTTATTATCAATATTTTGTTTATTCTTGCGGTAATTTTTACCGAGCACAGACGTCCTCACAGTGCAGTGGTATGGACTCTGATTCTTACTCTGCTTCCCGTTATCGGAATGTTTTTATATATTTTTTTCGGAAGAGGGTTTTATCCTTATAAAAATAAAGTAAGGGATACCGACTCCCCTTTTTATGATTATCTTTCAATAAATAAAAAAGACATCCTGGAAGAAAAGAATAAAACGGTAAGACGCTTCAGGGATCTTATTTTATTTAATTTAACAAACAGTGAAAGCATATTTTCAAAGGATAACACCCTTACCCTTTTTACCGATGCAAAAGAAAAATATCAAAGTCTTTTTACCGATATTCTAAATGCTAAGCATTCAATCAATATTGAGTATTTTATTATAAGAAATGACGAGGTGGGTCGGGATTTTATAGGGCTTCTTGCCATGAAGGCAAGAGAGGGAGTTAAGGTAAATCTTATTTACGATGAGCTGGCTACCCTTCGCACCAATATGAAATGCTTTAAGCCTCTTATTGATGCAGGCGGAAATGTTTACCGTTTCTTTCACTCAATAGGTCTTAACATTTTAAAGGTCAATCACAGAAATCATCGGAAAATAGCGATAATTGACGGAAAATGCGGTTATATCGGCGGGATGAATATAGGACTTGAATACATGGGACTAAAAAAATTAAAGCCCTGGAGGGATACACACTTAAAAATTGAGGGCTCGGCGGTTTATTCTTTGCAGGCGGCATTTTTAAATGACCTGATTTATTCGGGAAGTGTCAAGGCTGAGGCATTGGAGGAATACTTTCCCAAAAATGATTTCCCGGGAAATAAATGCATGCAGATAATATCATCAAATCCCGCTCTTTTCAAGGAGGAAATAAAGCTGTCCTTTTTAAAGCTTATCACCGGTGCAAGAAAGAGTATTTACATTCAGACACCCTATTTTGTCCCGGACAGGACTCTTACCGACTGCCTTAAGACTGCCGCTTTGTCGGGAGTCGATGTGAGAATTATGATACCGGGAAAGCCGGATAAAAAATATATATACTATATCACTTTGTCTCATATTGACGAGCTTTTGCAGGCAGGGGTTAAATTTTATATTCACAAGGGATTTTTGCACTCAAAAACTCTTATTGCAGACTGTCGGGTTACCTCCATAGGCACGGCAAATTTTGATATGCGAAGCTTTATGCTTAACTACGAGGTTAACGCCTTTATATACGATAAGGATTTCAGCCTTAAGAATTTAGAGGCAATTACTAAGGATATGGAAAAATGCACCGAGCTTACCTCTGTGAATTTTTCCAAAAGAAGCTTTTTAAGAAAGCTTGCAGAAAGGATTTTAAAGCTGTTTTCACCGTTGGTTTAGCTCTCTGCTACCTCCCCCGTAATTCTTAATTTACGGAATTCCCCCGGGGTATAGCCCTTGAATTTTTTAAATATCTTATTAAAATAAGCAAGAGAGAAAAAGCCACAGCTGTCGGCAATTTCGGACAGGGTTTTATCAGTTTTCAAAAGCTGAACCGATTTATAAACTCTGACATAGTTTATATAATCACTTACTCCGTTACCCGTTATTTCCTTGAAAAGACGGCACAGATAGGATTCATTAAGATGCATTACACGACTTAAATCGGAAAGGGTAATTTTACCTTCATAAGAGGCGTCAATATATTCAAAAAGCGGAAGCAGTCTTTCAAGCTTTTTATGCTTTAATAATTCAATGGCATCGGGCAGAAGCCTGTGTCTGTGCAGGAGTGCCTCTATACATTGGATATATGCGGCTATATAATAATCGTATGCCCGCTCCTTTTGGTTTTCCTCTTTATAAACTTTTGTAATCAGTTCAATAAGCTCCACGGTTGCCCTCTCCCCTTTTTTAAAGTGAAAAAAGCTTACATCATCCTTTTTTATATAACTGAAAAGGTAGCTTATGGGGGAATTGGAATTGGAGTGGGATGAAAACTGCAGTAAAATATCCTCACTATCATCCTCCATACATTTAGTGATATGAGGGATATTACTGTTTACAAAAAACACATCCCCCTCCTTTACGTCAGCTGTCTCATCTCCTATAAAAAAGCGGATGCATCCCTTTTTCATATATAAGAGTTCCAGCTCGTTATGAAAATGATTGTTACATAAAAATTTTTTTGATTTAACTCCGCTTCCTATAAGCGCATCACAACCGGGTATATTGAATATTATCTTCTGATTAAACATTTAAAAATCTCTCCAAATGTAAAAATAGTTAAAAAAATCACCCATATTTTTATAGAAAAATGTAAAAATATATGCTAAAATCAATATATCAAATTTAAAATAATATGTCAAGGAGGAACAAAAAATGGCAGATACAGGCTTAGATGCTTTTAAATCCAATCAGGAAAAAAGAGTAATTGATGCAACAAAGAAGGTCAGGGTGGGTATTATAGGCACCGGATGGATTGCTCACAATCACATTAAGGAATACTTAAAAATGCCCGATGTGGAAATCGTGGCAGGGGCGGATTTAGTGGAAGGAAAGGCTGAAGAGTTCTTTAAAGGCTACGGTCTTGAAAATGTAAAATGCTATCCCTCTCACAAGGAGCTTATAGACTCAGGTGAGGTTGATGCGGTAAGCATCTGTACATATAATTCCACTCACGCGGAATGTACCATATACGCACTTAATAAGGGTGTTCACGTTTTACTTGAAAAGCCTATGTGCGTTACATTGGACGAGGCTGTTGAAATGAGAAGGGCTGAAAAGGCAAGCGGAAAAATTCTTTCCATCGGCTTCCAGCCAAGGTTTGACAATAATATGAAAATGGTTAAGGATATAGTACAAAGCGGTGTGCTTGGTGAAATTTACTATATTCAGACCGGTGGCGGAAGGAGGCACGGTATCCCTACCCCATTCGGTACAACCTTTATTGAAAAGGATAAGGGTGCCATCGGTGCTCTTGGAGATATAGGTTGTTATTCACTTGATATGGTGCTTAATGCAATCGGTTATCCGAAGCCGATTACGGTTTCGGGCTATGTATCCGACTTTCACGGTAAAAATCCCGATTATTTCGTTTCGGATAAAAAGCCTGCAGACTATGCAGACATTTTCGGGGTTGATGATTTCGGTGCGGCATTTATCCGTCTTGAGGGCGGAATTATACTTGATTTCCGTATTGCCTGGGCAATGCATCTTGATACTCCGGGAGATACCATCATCCTTGGTAAAAAGGGCGGCTTAAGAATTCCCTCAACCGAATGCTGGAACGGTTCAATCGGCGGCCCGTTAAAGCTTTATCAGAGAATCGGTACTGAGGATGTAGTTACGGAATTTCCCGTTAAGCCTCCTGTTGAAGAGGGTGTTTTCTATTTAAAAATCCGTTCTTTCCTTGATGCAATAAAAACAGGCGGCAAGGCTCCCGTTCCCTCTGAAGAAATCATTATAAATCAGGCTATTATTGATGCTATCAATAAGTCAGCAAAGCTGAAAAAAGAAATTGAAGTTGTTATTCCGGAGGTGTAAGTGATGAAAAAATTTAAGATTGGTCTTCAGCTTTACTCTGTAAGAGACCATATGGAAAAGGATATGGATGCAACCTTAAGGGCAGTTAAGGAAATGGGCTATGACTATGTTGAATTTGCAGGCTATTTCGGAAAAACAGCCGAAGAAGTAAAGACACTTTTAGATAAATATGAGCTTACCTGTGTATCCGTTCATCAGAATCCCGATATTTTTGATAAGGAGGGTCAGGCGGCAGTTGACTATCAGAAAAAAATCGGAGTAAAATATTCTGCTGTTCCCTGGTATGCTTTAGAAAACTTTACCGAAAATTATGAGGGCTCAATAGAGCTTTTCAAAAAAACCGCAAAGCTTCTTAATGAAAACGGAATAGAGCTTTTATACCACAACCATGAATTTGAATTTACTAAAATTAACGGAGAGTATATAATTGATAAGATTTACTCTGATTTTGAAGGAATCAATCCGGAATTTGATACCTGCTGGATTCGTTATGCAGGCGAAAATCCTGCCGATTACTTAAGAAAATATAAAGGCAGAATCAGGCTTGTTCACTTAAAGGATTTTGTAGCTGATAAATTAGCGTGTGGCCCTGTTTACGAGCTTATAGGCAACAAAGACCATAAGCCTTCAAGAGAGGATAACGGTTTTAAGTTCAGACCTGTCGGCTACGGCATGCAGGATTTTGATGAAATCCTTAAAGCCTGCGAGGAGATTGATGCCGAGCTTTTAATTGTTGAGCAGGATCAGTGGTATGAAAACGATTCACTTGAAGAAGCGAAAAAGAGCAGAAATTACTTAAAGGACACATTTGGAATATAATAAAAAAAGGTCGGAACTCCGACCTTTTTTTACACGGTATAAAACCTGTCGTTTTCTATATAGATATTCTTCGAATTGTAAAGCTCCTTTGGAAGGTATCTGCCTATAAGCCCCATTGAGGCAAGCACCGATTCAAGGTGGTATACGGTTGCTCCGTTTAAGTTATTTGTTTTGATAACCCTTATAATAAGCTCCTCAAAGCTCTGAGCATCCATATCCTTTTTAATCACAATTTCCTTTACATAACGGCGGTCCTCAACGGTGGGTGTTATAATTTTCAGATTATCGGGAAGAAAGCCTGTAATTATTGAGGACAAAAGGAACACATTCCAGGAAAAGCCCGTATCGGGAAGACTTTCCCATTTATCAAAGCGATTAACCGATACAAACTCGCGGCTTTCAAGCATTTTTTCAATAACCGAAAATATTTTTTCCCTGTGAGATGCGGAAATTTTAAATTTTTCTTTAAGGATGTATTCATCCTCGGATATTCTTACGATATCCTTTTCAATATCCTTAAAGACTGCATAGGCTGTACCAATTGACCATTTGACGGTGGACACAAATTTCTGGTAATCGTTATACCTTAAAACTCCGTTGTCAAAGAGGAATTTTTCCACGATAACGCGACTGCTTAAGTCCTTTCTCGTGCTTGCATCCTTTAAAATATGAGGGCGTCTGAACATATATTTATTCTTAAAAAGATAAGCGGTAAGATAGTACAGATTTGCAGGAGTTTTAATGTGATTTTTAATGAGCAGGGATTTATTCTTTTCTACCATTAAATCATAAAGAAGCTGTTCTCCCGCATAGCCTTTGAACTTTTCAAATAATTGTTCAAGGCAATCGGATAAATCCTTTTTATCCTTATCGGTTACGCTTAAATTATCTACATGGATATAGTAGTTATAAGCCCATTGGAGTATATTCTTTTCGGAAATCTGGGCATTGGTAATTACCACATCGGTTATGCCGGGGAACCTTTCCTTAAGCTCCTTTTTATGAACGGCACCGCGGCTGTTTTTAAGAAACTCGGATATAAGGGCTCGCATACTTTTCTTTTCCCTGCCGAGCTTGGTTATGGAATCCCTTTCAAATTCAAATTCATCCTCGTAGAAGTACTTTATAACGCCCTGAAGATAATAACGGTTTAAAACATTGGATTTTAAGAAAAGTTCTCTTTTAAAGGTAACAAACAAATCATTGAAAAACAGGGTATTCCCCTCGTAATCGTCAATATATCCTCTTATTTTATATAAAAGCTCGCGGGATATTTTAAGATTGGAGGGAACTGTATAGCATCCTCTGTCACAAAGCACTAAAAAGGAGGATATGCGAGAGCCTAATGCCCGGTTATTTTCCGGCAACGGTATATTTCCAAACTCTTTTTCAACAAGGGTACGCAGCTTTTCTATTTCCTCATTTTCGTGAATGTGAATTCCCGATTTAAAATATTTTTTCACAATAAGGGCACATAAAAGTCCGTAAGGAATTCCTGACTTATAGATGTAGTTTCCCTTTTTTATGTAGCCGTTTAAAAGAAGGTAGTTGGTAAGATCCTCTATATCTATGTAAGGTATATCATTTTTCGAAAGGCTTTCGGTAATAATTACCATTTTAGCGGTAAAGTTCACCACATCTTTAATATAGTATTCGGTAATACCGCCTAATTTGTCAAGCACCTTTTCCCTGGTGTCTCCGTTTATTAAAAGCTTATTACAAAAGTCAAGATATAAGTCCTTATAAACCGAGCTTATTGTATACTTAACCAGATTAAGGTCATCAAAATCGGGAAAATAGGCTTCAAGCTTATTAAGATTTATACAGGACTTATACTTGTATTTTTTCAAAATGTCACAAAGAACGATATCAATAAGAATTTTTATACGGCTTAACATAACAAGCTCAAGCTGTCTTACTCTTTCTCTTGTTATATTAAGCTCGGTGCCGATTTTATTTAAGGTATCCCCCCTCGAGCGTTTAAGAATTATATCAAAATGCTCGTCTTTTTTTATTTCATTAAAAAGCGGGATTATTTTGTTTATAAGAGGAGCTTCAAATTCACAGGCTATACGGGAAAGCTTGTCACTTAAAACCGAATTGATTTTATAAAGACCGTCCATTCCCAGTTTCTCAATATCGGAAAGGGTAAGAATACTTTCCTTTAACAAATGATTGATTAAATTCTTACTTATTCCGAAAAAAGACAGGGTCCATACCGAAAGCTCGGAATTATCGGGATGAACCTTAAAAAAG
Organism: Oscillospiraceae bacterium; assembly: GCA_015068665.1. Taxonomy (GTDB): domain Bacteria; phylum Bacillota; class Clostridia; order UMGS1840; family HGM11507; genus SIG450. The sequence continues at coordinate 115,811 of SVKB01000002.1, forward strand.
TCATCATCTTTTGCAAACATTCCTGAATACTTAAGGTACCGGTTTTTTATAGCTTCGATTTTTGACACACCGATACCTCTGACGCCTTTTAAAAGTTCAAAATCAAAGTCTGCAAGCTCAGACATATCACGCATATTATTAAGATGACAGTACTCAACAAATATATGATATTTGTTTTCGTAAAATACTTCGCTTATTTTTTTCATAACGCACCTCTTAAAAGGAGATTTTTTTGACCCCCGGTCAGATGGATGATAAAAAAGTTTTCGCGTTTTATGTGTTTTGATTATATAGTTAATTAATGACCGGCGCCTGATTTCAGAATATAAACACTTGATATTTTCCTTTGTCAGAGCTCTCATTATATAATCCTGTTATAAGGTTTAGATGCATTTCTTTCAAGGGGTTCCCTCTGAGGGGAAGGCTTTTGGCTTTTACAAAACCAACTCATTTGTTCCGGGGTATATATCATATTCTTTACCGTTGATTTTAAGAGTATATGCTTCATTGGATGTAACACTGCATTTTTCTCCAATTGCTTTTATATCAGTTATTACACTGCCAAAACGCAGATTTTTTATACCTGTTTCATATTTTAAATTATCAGGTTTTGCCCATTCTACTATTTTCTTAAAAGCATCTATATTATGAAACCCTATAACAAATTCAATATAAATTGAAATCGGACCCAATGCTGACCATCCACAGAAATCAGGACGTACATATTTATCACCGTATTCGTTGATAGCAGGTTTGAACTCTTCGGGAGAATAACATTCCCATATCGTGTGAGGTTCAAATTCGTTGTAAGTTTTATATATATGTTCAAGTAATTTACAGGCTGTATCATGAGCTTCTTTGAAATAACCGTAGTTTACAAGCCCTTTCAGTGCAGCATAAGCTGTAGGAAGCCATACTGCCCCTCTCCAGTACTCACCGTTGGATTTAAAATCTGCATCGTTTCTTGCAAGAGATACAAAGGGAACAATTCCTCCGAATGTATCAGGATTTGACAGGTGCTTTACAAGACAGTCTGCCCGGTTTTCAAGTGCAACCCCTGCAGTCATTGTCCAATATGAGGCTATTGACTTAACCTTATAAAATTCATGGGTACTGCAGTCAATATCATAATAAAACTCATCCGTTTCATCCCAGTAAAGCCTGTTTACGGTTTCTTTCTTTTCAAGATACCTTTTATTCCACTCTTTTGCGCCCTCTTCGTCTTCTGCCAACTCAAACAGCTTTGAAATCATTTTTGCCGAAAGTGCCTGCTGACATATAGCATCCAGCCACAGCATACCGGGATTATTCGGGCGCTGCTTTACGGCATGCTCTCCAATTCTCCCTCTGGGGGTATTATCCATACCGGATCTTCCGCCTTCCCATTTATAACCATCCTTTTCGGCGATAAGACAGGTGTTAACAAATACTCCGTCAGGCTTTACAGGTTCACTTAGATTTTCAATCCATTCATAATGCTTTTGTAAAAATTTTTGTTCATATAAAAGCTTTTTTATATAATCAATATTTCCGCTCATCAATGCATTTTCGTATTCTGCCCACGCAAAAAGCGGCGGATTGTCAGCAATGTGCACTTTAATTTCATACGGTTTTTTTAAAACTGCACCGACCCATTCCGGCTCATTCTCAGGCGGAATAATTGCCGGTAAATGCTTACCGTTATATAATACCTCATAAAAATTACCGAGCGTCTCCACTCCGGGGAAAATTTCTCTTGCATACTTGCAAAAAAGTGACATAAAGCATGAATCCCATATCCATAATTGTGTTGCACAAAAGCCTTCATCCATATAAGGTGTTTGAGGCAATCCGTCAACATTCTTTATATGTTCATAGGCAAGCTCCCAAGCCTTTTTATAAAATTCAAAATATGTATCTTCATCCCCATAAATCGGAACAGGAATATATTCCTGCCAGTTTTTACATCCGAATTTTTTGTTCATATTATTTCCTCTTATTACGTTTTTAAAAATCCAAAGGTGCTCAATACAATTATCTGCATCGTATCAGGAAGAAAAACCTTCGTCTGCATCCCTTCTTACGCTATCTTCGTTATATCAATTAAAAACTGTTTCTACGGTTATACCGCTTTTACCGCCTTTTATCCCCTCCAGGACAAAAATTTTAGCCTTCCCCGAGGAATTTACGGGGATACATAATCTTTTAGGTTCTATTTTCTTTTGTCTGAATTCGTAAATTACATCACTTAAGCGGTCTATACGGTTTACCATGGTAAGCTTGCCGCCGAATTTCAATGCGTATTCGGAGGCTTCAACACACTCTGAAAGTGTAAGCAACACCTCGTGCCGTGCACAGGTTTTATACGAATTATCATTTAAAAAGCCTGTATCGGCAATTTTATAGGGAGGGTTTACGGTTACATGGTCAAAGCTATTATATTCAATGTAGCTTTTATAGTTTTTTACATCCTCGTTTATAATCTTAATTTTTTCCGAAAGCCCGTTAAGAGCCACCGATCTTTCCGCCATGTCGGCAACTTGGGAAAAATATTCTACCCCCATCACATAAGAGGGCTCCTTAAGTCCCCATAAAAGAATGGGAACGATACCGCTTCCGGTACAGAAATCAAGCACCCTTGCGCCCTTTCTGATATTGGCAAATTCAGCTAAAAGCACCGCATCGGTGCCGTATTTAAAGCCGGTATTATTCTGAATTATTCTAAGGTCGGCAATATTAAGATTATCTATTACCTCATTTTCCTTTAAAACCATTTTACCCCCTGTTATGTACCTTTTTTATTCCATCAAAATGCTGATTAGAATTAAAAACCGAATATATGTAAAAAGCTTCCTAAAAAATTCAGGAAGCCTTTGTGTTTTAATTTTTAAGAATTACTCTTCAGAAGGAGCACCTACAGGACAAACACCTGCACAAGCACCACAGCTGATACATTCATCAGCGTTGATAACGTATTTATCATCACCTGCTGAAATAGCGCTAACCGGGCATTCACCTTCGCAAGCACCGCACATAATGCATTCATCAGAAATAATATATGCCATTTGACTGCACCTCCTTAATCCGTAATTTCTATAAGCATTATAACATATAAAAATTATAATATCAACAACTTTTTTAAAAAGTTTTTAATCCTCTAATTTTTTAAGCTCTGCCAATGTTTCATCATCAATGGAAGCTTCTGCATTTTTAAGAATTCTTATATCCTTTACATCAAACTGCTGAACTGCCTTTGTGGTTGCCATTACTGCTCTTAAGGTACCCTTTAAGATATTTACATCAAGAACCGTAGCATTTCCCTGAGGAGTTTTGATAAGAGCCTTTGGTCTGGGTGTTACCTTCCATAGCTCCTCATAATTTTCCTGCTCAAAGTTAAGACAGCACATAAGTCTTCCGCAGCCACCCGAATTTTTGGTGGAATTAAGGCTTAAATTCTGATCCTTTGCCATTTTTAAGGATACCGGCTGAAAATCACCTAAAAAGCTTGCACAGCAGAAGGGTCTTCCGCAGACACCTATGCCCTTTATAAGCTTTGCCTCATCTCTTACACCGATTTGTCTTAATTCTATTCTTGTTTTGAATACTGCCGCAAGGTCCTTTACAAGCTCTCTGAAGTCAATTCTTCCTTCGGCTGTAAAGTAGAATAACACCTTGCCTCTGTCAAAGGTATATTCAGCATCAAGAAGTGTCATATCAAGATTGTGCTTCTGAGCCTTTGCCCTGCATATTTCAAGGGCCTCTTTTGCCTTTATCTGATTTTCCTCTAAGGTTTTCAAGTCCTTTTCGTCTGCAATTCTCACAACAGGCTTTAAGGGATACAAAACCTTTTCATCCTCTACCTGACGGTTACCTATAACAACATCGCCAAGCTCCATTCCTCTTGCAGTTTCAACAATTACACTCTGCCCCTTTTCTATTTTCAACTCTCCCGGGGCAAAATAATATGTTTTACAGTTTTTCTTAAATCGTATTCCTACTATTTCAACCATGGATTTCCTCCCAAATTTTTAAAAGTCCGCTAACTACCGCAAGCTTATAATTGGCATTTGACATACATCTTTCGTATAAAGCGGATAATTTTTTTTCTATATTATAAATATTTTCAATACTCATAAGCTCTGCCATTGTCTTAAGCTCACCCGACATATCAACATTTGTTACAAGCTCATTTCTGAAGGTTTTGATATACGCAATATCAATTGTATAAAGGGTAAGCATATTTATTATATCAATCGCCTTATCCTGAGAATTCATAAAGCTTCCGAAAAGGTTGCTTACAGAAGCACGGCTGCTGTCCTTAATAAGCTTTGTATAGCCCTCAAGAACCTTTTTTCTGAATTCCAGGCTTTCCTCATCGGAAATAAGGTCTATCATTTTTGAGATGCTTCCGCCTGAAATACTCGAATAAACCTTTTTGTTTTCGGTATCTTTCATATATTTATCAAGATAGCTTTCAAGCTCGGAAGGTTTAAGGGCGGGAAATTTATAAATTACAGCTCTTGACCTTATAGTTGAAAGAATTCTTGTAAGCCCGTCACAAATTAAAATTATGGTTATATATGAAGGCGGTTCTTCAAAGACCTTAAGAAGGGCATTTTGTGCCTCGGTGGTCATTTTTTCGGCATTTTTCAGTATATAGATTTTTCTGCCTCCGTAGAAGGGCTTTAAATATACCTCCTGCTTAAAGCTTCGTATTGCCTCAACGGATATGGAAGCCTTCTGCTTTCCGTCCTCATCTACGGTAAGGTCTAAAATTTTAAGGTCGGGATGCACTAAATTTTTTGTAAGCCTGCAGCTGTTACACTCGCCGCAGATATTTTCACTGTAGCTTTCGCACAAAATTCCTCTTGCAAAGGCAACAGCTGTTTTTTCCTTGCCTATTCCGGAGGGGCCGTCAAAAATATATGCGTGACTTATTTTTTTTGTTTTCACCGTATCGGACAGGTTCTTTCTTATTCTGTCATGACCGATTATTTCATTAAAATTCATCTTTAACACACTCAACAGTTTTATTTTTTATAAAGGGTAAAACAAACTCGTCTATTATCTCCCCTTCGCAGATAATCGGGATTGAGGGGGGAAATTCTATAATTGTTTTACCGCTTATTCTTCCCAATGCGTTTTTTAAAGGAACAGTTTCCGTTTCTTTTTTTGATATCTCTCCCGGAGTCATCGCTTTTACGGGAAGTTTATAGGTTAATTTCGTTTTTGCACCCTCAGCACAAAATTCAATAAGTGATTTTTTCAAAAGCTCAATTTCTTTTTTATAATTATGGATACTTACAATAAAGGTTATATTGAAGTCATCACACATTTCGGGAACGATTTTTTTCTTTTCCTTAAGAAGCCTTGCCTTATCCTTTGCACAGTCGGTATTGACAACTATTTTAAAGGCATCGTTATCCGTAAGGATATTTATCCCCATGTCCGAAAGCTCTTTTTTTACCCCTTCAAGATAGCCTTTATATTCCTTAAGCCTTTTTTTACCCTCCTCTTCCATATAGGAATGCATTGCATCCAAAGAAAGCATAAAAAGATATGAGGGGCTGGTAGAGGTAAAGCATCTTAACCCATTTTTTACCCTGTGGGCAAGCTCTTTTTTATTTATTAAAATTCCGCCCGTCTGGGTAAGCGAGGGAAGGTTTTTATGAAAGCTTAAGATGGAAATATCAGGGTTTATTTCTCTTTTTTCAAGGTATTTTATATGGGTGCCGTGGGCTTCGTCAAAAATAGTTACAAGCCCGGCTTTACGGGACATTTTTATTACTTCTTCCTCTTTTGCAAACATACCGTAATAATTGGGAGTGGTAATAAAAATTCCTTTGACATCCGTATTTTCTTTAATCGCCCGTTCAACTGCCGAAGGGGTTGGCGGCTCGGGTATATTAAAATCATTAAGCTTTGTTTCTATAAACACAGGATCAAGCCCAAATATCCTTACCGCATTTATTGCGGAAATATGGGCATTACGGTCAAGAAGTATTTTATCCCCCTCCTCAAAAACCGAAAGGGCTGCCATCACTCCCGAGGTTGCACCGTTTACAAGGGGATAAAAAACCTTTGCATCAAACGCCTTCGCCATTTTTTCCTCAAGGTTCTTTATACACCCTTCCTCAGAAAAAAGGTTGTCGGTCTCTTCAAGCTCGGTAAGATCAAGACTGCTTTTTAAAATACTGTTTAACCTTTTATTTCTGCCCATGTGACAAGGCGTATGAAAGCTTATATATTTTTTTTTCACATAGCCTTCAAGACGGGATATCAACAAAATCACCTGTATTCTTTTTCAATATTGGAATTTATAAGAAGGGGGTTAATATTAAGCTTAACAGTATCCCCTGCTTTTACATCGCTTCCCGTAACATCAACAACGATATTATACATACCAACTCTGCCTAAAAGCTTATAATTGACGCCGTTTATCTCTACATAGATTTTTTTTCTCCACATTTTAAGAGCATTTACGGTCATTCTTATAATATCTCTTAAACGGAAGGTATCGGGACTTTTTTCAGTCATATAGCCATCCTTATAGCCTATGGGAACAATAGCAATATCAGTAATGGTTTTAGTCTGACAGGTATTGCCGTAGCCGATATTATGATCTGCCTTAAGAGTTCTTACGGATAATACCTCGGTTTCCATCCAGGCAAGCTTTTTAAGACCGTAGGTATTGGGTATGGGAAGTCTGCCTAAAATTGCAGAGCCCAGTCTTACCGCATCAAGACGGGTTTCGGGAAAACGAAGCGCCGCCGAGGAGTTGGCAATATGCTTTAATTCAAACTTAAAGTCAAAGCTTTCTATATAGGAAACCATCTTATTAAACTTTTCAAGCTGTTTTTTGGTTATATCAAACTGTTTTTCAAAGGCACAGGAAAAATGAGAATATATTCCCGGGCAGTTTAAATTTTTAAGCCTTAAAGCTTTTATAACTTCTTCCTTGTTTTCATCGGAAAAACCGAATCTGCCAAAGCCCGTATCAAGCTTTATATGTGCCTCGGCAACCTTCTCCAGCGCTTCGGCAATACGCGAATATTCAACCGCATTTTCGTAAGAACCTGCTGTAAGAACTATATTATTTTCTATAAGCGCTTTTATTATTTCCTCTTTATACTGGGGAGTAAGAAGAAGGATTTTTTCTTCGGTAAGCCCTGCCTCTCTTAATTTCAGTGCCTCCTCAACTTCGGAAACTGCAAAGAAATCAACTCCGCATTCCTTAAGCTTTCCGGCAAATCCCACAAGGCCCAGACCGTATCCGTCTCCTTTTATTACGGCGATTATTTTTGTTTTAACCGTTTTCTTAAGGATAGACATATTTATTCTTAAATCATCGCAGGATACAATAATTTTCTTATTAACCATAACTACTTCCTCTTTGAAAGCTTGGTTTTTAATACAAAAAGCTTTCTTCTTAATTCTCTGAAGTTCTTTTCCGCAAAGTTAAACATAAAGTTTAAAAACTTATTGAAGGGAAGCTCCCATTCACCAATAAAGGTGGTATAAGTGCCGCGGAACTGCTTTTTAAACCTGTATACTCCGTTTGGAATTATACCGTTTTTCTCAGCCTCTCTGTCCTTTGCCTCAATACCGCGAAAATCATATACATCACAGTTTTTTTCGATTGCCCATTTCATCATTTCCCACTGAAGCTTTTCACTTGGGTATTTATTACGGAATTTATTTCCCGATGCACCGTAAAGATACCATACTTTATTTCCGTAATAAATTGCAATAACGCCTGCTATGGCCTGTCCTTTATTATTTTTTATTTCCTCTTCGGGATAATCTCTTTTTTCTTCTTTAGCCGCCTTTATCAGCTCCTCATTATCGGGATTGTAATAAGCCATATAAAGTCTTAAATTCTCCGGAGCAAAAACGTCATACATTTTTTCAAAATAGGAAAGGTCTCTTACCACAAAACCGTCTCTTTCACCGGTGGTATTCATAAGTGCGCTGAAGGCTTTTAAATCATCTTTGGTGCCGATTTCGGTTACCACTCCGTTTTTTCTTCTGATACGGTTACGGGCATCAGCATCAAACATTGCCATAAGAGCTGCCTCATCCTTCCCCTTTATATCCTGACGGAATACGTGGCGAGGCTGGATTGCATCAAATTTTTTAGCCTTTTTAGTGCTGTTGCAGGTAAAGCCAAGCTTCTTCAAGGTAGCAATAAAAGTCTCGGATGCTTTAATTGTACTGTCATTTATAATATTATCGGGCATACGGTTTTTTTCTGCCCACTCACTAAGCTCAAGTCTTGCATCCGAAGGATCGATAACATCGGTATCCATTTTAAGAGCTAAGCTCTTATATTTTTTTGCAAGTTGCTTTGCACCCTGAATAAGCTCACAAACGGTTTCTTCGTCGGTTATATCACAAACGGGACCGCGGGGGGTATACATAATTGTAAAAGGAAGAGCGGGAACCTTTCTTATAAGAAGATTCATTGCGCCTTTTATATTTTTTTCATTATCATATACGATTACCGCATCGTTTATCCATTCGGTTTTTACCCTGCCCCATTTTAAGGACTGCATAAAATTGCCTTTGGGATGAGTTGATACGAACTGCTCAAAAGCCTCTTTATTTGAATCGTTTAAAAACTCAGTCATTTTCTTCCTCCACTGATACTTATTAATCTAAAATATCGTCTTGGCATACTACTCCATTACATACTACATATTATATCACAGAAAATATAAAAAGTAAATGTTTATTTTCTTAGCAAAAACAGGTCAGATTTATCTGACCTGCCAGACTGTCGAAAAAGTCGGTCTACCGCAAAAAAAATAAAAAAATCTCTATAATGTCGATAAATAAAAATATTTATAATTCAAAGTTAAATAGCAAGGGCATCATCGAGAAGCCCTTGCTATTCTTTGCTTTTTATCAAAATGAATCTTGCCGTACCTTTGTACTGTCTGCATTCATTTTGGTGAAATATCTCTTCCTGTTTCAAAGTCTGCCATTCCCCGGGTGCTATATTCCGTATTTATCCAAAATGAATTTCTGCGCTTTTAATTCGGCTGAATCGTTAAGCTCTTTAAGCTCACCGTTTTCCCCTTTATTTAAAAGGGCTCTTTTAATAAGCTCATCGCAGAGAGCGGGGTTTTTCGGTAAAAGGGGTCCGTCCATATAGGTTGCGAAGGTATTTTTATAAATCACACCCTCAAAGCCGTCCCTTCCGTTATTTCCGCTTCCGTATTTTACCTTGCCGAGCGCAGTATTACTACCGATATCCATTCTGCCTAAGTGATTTTCAAATCCGCAGATTATTCCGAAATCACTTTCAACTATGATATCCGAGGAAATTCTTTTATCTCCCTGAACCGAATTTACCGAAAGTATGCCAAGCCCTTCCTTTTTTTCACCCTTTATCTCAAAGCTTTCACCTAAAAGCTCAAAGCCCGAGCAGACCGCAAGAAACACCTTACCGCCATCAATATACTCTTTTATTTCCTCTTTAACAGGAATAAGCTTTGACAAGGCCAACAGGGTTTCTGAGCTTCCTCCGCCGCCAAGGTAAACAATATCCGCATCGGTTAAGTCCACAGGACTGTCAACGCTTATATTACGCACATTGACTTCAATTCCGTGCCATTTAAGACGCTTTGCAAGACAAATAATATTACCCGCATCACCGAACATATTAAGAAGCTCGGGGAAAATAACAACAATATTCAAGCTCATTTTATTTCCCCTCCATTTCCTTTAAAAGCTTCTGGCTTTCAAATATCATGGTATAGTTTACAAGAATATATAAAACCTCACCGTCTTTTTCAAGAAGCCTGTTTATACAGTCGCTTATGTTATCGTATACCGATATTTCCTTATCCAGCTCGCTGTATTTAAGTCTTAAATTAAGCTCGTCCCTTCTCATTCCGCAAAGTCCGATGCTTCCGACAGTTTCATTTGAAAGTATATCGGTATCAACATCCCATAGCCAGGAGATGTCTTTTCCGTCCGATTCACAGTCATTAACCGCAATTATTATATCCTTCCTTCTTGAATCTGAAAGAACGGTATTTATAGCTTGATTAAAGCCTGCAGGATTTTTCGCAAGATTGAGAATAACCGGCTTTTTTAAGTTAAAGCTTTCCATTCTGCCTATCTGCGGTTTATAATCGTCAAGGCTTTTTTCAACACCCGAAATATCAATTCCCAGAGTTTTTACCGAAGCTATTGCCGCTAAAATATTGAATATATTATAAAAACCGCGGTAATTAACGCTTATATCCATATCACCGTTTAAGGTAAATGAAAGACCGTCCGTTAAGCTCACATTCGTGGCAACGAAGCTATAGCCGGGATGCCCAAAGCCGCAGCCCGGGCAGGAAAATTTTCCAAGGCCGCTGTAATGACGGTATTCATAGTCAAGCTCCCTTGTGCATTTCGGACAAAAGGCGGAAATATTTTCCTCCGATACGCGCTCTCCCACTCCGTAAGAAATAAAGCTACCGTGTTGATTTCCGATTTCACAAAGTAAAGGATCATCACCGTTTATAATGAGCTTTGTTTCGGGAGCAAGCTTAAGAGCGGCTTTTAAGTATCCTGCAGTAAGCTCAACTTCACCGTAACGGTCAAGCTGATCTTTAAAAATATTTGTTATAACAGTTACATCGGGAGTAAGCTTTTCAAATATTTTAACCGAAAAAGCTTCATCCATTTCAAGAGTTGCATAGTCGCAGTTTAATTTACCGAAAAGATTTGTTTTTTCAACAAAAGCTGTTATCACGCCGCCCATCATATTTGCACCGATATTGTTACAAACCACACTATAACCTTTATCGGTAAGTATTTTATGTATGATGTTGTTGGTGGTGGTTTTACCGTTTGTTCCGCAGACTGCAACAATCCCCCGTCTTACCTGCTTTGCCAAAAGCGGAAGGATTGAAGGGCATATTTTAGCCGCATAAACTCCCGGTGCGGATGAGCTTTTTTTACCTGCCATTCTACCTAAAACACCAAGTGCCTTACATACCCATACGGCAAGTATAAGACGGATTTTTGTCATAACTGTTATTCCTTTCTTTTATCTCTGAGCATAAGATTTTTCATAGATGAATTAACATCGTAGCCTTTATATAAAACGCCATAGGCTTCCTCAACTATAGGCATTTCAACATCATATTTCAAAGCTAATTTATAGGCCGCTTCACAGGCTAATATTCCCTCTACGACCATACCAACCTCTTTAACCGCATCCTGAGGCTTTACCCCCTGACCGATTAAAATTCCTGCACGGCGGTTTCTTGAATGGTTACTGGTACAGGTAACTATTAAATCACCCATCCCGGTAAGACCGCTGAAGGTTTCGTGACGGCCTCCCATTTTAACGCCAAGTCTTATTATTTCAGCCATTCCTCTTGTCATAAGAGCCGCTTTGGTGTTATCACCAAAGCCAAGACCGTCTGATATCCCCACGCAAAGGGAGATAACATTTTTAAGAGCTCCGCCGAGCTGAACGCCCTTAATATCATCTGATGTGTAAACTCTTAAATAATCACACATAAAAATATCCTGAACAATTTCTGCAACCCTTATATCCTCACTTGCGGCAACTAAGGTGGTTCCCATTCTTCTTCCTACCTCTTCCGCATGGGAGGGACCGCTTAAGACACAGATTTTTTCCTTTGGCTCGAGTACCTCTTCAATAACCTCTGAAAGGCACTTAAGACTTTTATCCTCAAGCCCCTTTGCAATACTTACAACTATCTGGTCAGTATACCAGGGCTTTATTTTTTCCGATGTACTCCTTACTGCAAAGGAGGGACAGGCAATAACTATAAGGTCCTTACCCTTAACCGCTTCCTCCATGCTTAAGGTAAATGATATTTTTTCATCAAGGTGCACTCCCGGAAGGAATTTTGTATGCTCGCGGTTTTTTACAAGCATTTCATATTCCTCCTGAAGATAGGACCAGAGTGTAACCTTATGATTGTTATTTGCTAAAACGGTAGCTATGGCAGTTCCCCAGCTGCCTGAGCCGATAACACCTATATTTTTCATATTTACTCCTTTAAGAAAAGTATTTAATTTACGATATATATTTTACTGTCAGACCTTTTGCCCCAGCTTTCTTTCCTCGCCCTTTATAAGCCTTACAATATTGGTTTTGTGCTTTATTATAACCACCAGTGTGAAAAATATTATTGTGAATATCTTTAAGTAATTATAGGGAGCAAAGAAGCATATTATAACCGAATTAAATACACATCCAAGCATTGAACCAAGCGAAACGTACTTGGTAAGTGCCATTATTAAAATTGCAACCGCAAGAGTTATTATTGCTGCACGCCAGTCAATCATAAAGGAAAGTGCAAGAGAGGATAAAACCCCCTTGCCACCCTTGAATTTAAAGAAAACGGGATAAATGTGTCCGAAAACCGCACCTGAGCCTGCTAAAACAGCACACAGCTCACCGATACCGTAAATGCTTCCTATCGGATAGGCGATAACGTATGCGATGATACCCTTTAACATATCGCCTACGGTAACCATTGCCGCGGCTTTTTTGCCAAGAGTTCTTAAAACATTGGTTGCACCGGCACTTTTTGACCCTACCTCACGAACATCCCTTTTATAAAACAGCTTGCCGATTATCACCGCAAAGCTTAAGCTGCCGAGAAAATAACCTATTATCAAGCTTAAAGCCAGAACTATATATTTCATACCAAAAGTCCTTTCATAAATTATTTGTTTGGATTATCGGAATTTCTTTCTCGTATAAAGAATCTGATAGGAGTCCCTTCAAAGCCGAAGATTGCTCTTATCTGGTTTTCAATATATCTTTCATAGGAAAAATGCATAAGCCTTACATCGTTTACAAATATAACAAAGGTAGGAGGCTTGACACCTGCCTGGGTTCCGTAGTAAATTTTAAGTCTTCTGCCCTTGTCGCTGGGAGGCTGAACCTTAGCGGTTGCCTCGGCAAGTATGTCATTTAGCATACCTGTTTTTATTCTCATACATTGCTGTTCATTTACATAATTTATAAGCTCATAAAGGCTTGATACTCTTAAGCCTGTTTTTGCAGATATGAAAAGTGAAGGTGCGTAGGTCATAAAGATAAGATCCCTCTGAAGATCCTTGCGGTATTCCTGCATGGTTCTTCCGTCCTTTTCAACTATATCCCATTTATTGATTACAATTATCATTGCCTTGCCCTGCTCGTGAGCGTAACCGGCAATCTTGGTATCCTGCTCGGTTACCCCCTCGGTGCCGTCAATTACAAGCAGACACACATCAGCACGGTCAACCGCCTGATAGGAACGGAGAACAGAATATTTTTCAATATTATCATTAACCTTGCTCTTCTTTCTGACACCTGCGGTATCAATAAATGTGTACTCGGTTTCACCTACCGTTATTTTAGTATCGATTGCATCTCTTGTGGTTCCTGCAACGTCACTTACTATAAGTCTTTCCTCACCTAAAATACGGTTGATTAAAGAGGATTTGCCTGCATTAGGCTTACCTATAACCGCAACCTTGATGCTTTCGTCCTCTTCCTCTTCACCTGCGCCCTCGGGGAAATGAGCAACAACCTCATCCAGAAGGTCTCCTACACCTAAGCCGTGGATAGAGGAAACGGAGACCGGGTCTCCAAGACCTAAATTATAAAATTCATAATGAAGATACTGATTTCTTGAAATGGTATCTGCCTTGTTACAGGCAACAATAACCGGCTTACCTGATTTCTGAAGCATAACCGCAACATCCATATCATTGGCGGTAAGTCCGTCTCTTAAATCAGTTAAAAGAATTATAACATCTGCCATTTCAATGGCAATGTCCGCCTGAAGCTTCATTTTCTTTAATATGTCATCATTGGTTTTGGGCTCAATACCGCCGGTATCGATAAGAGTAAAATGGCGTCCGCACCACTCGGCATCCTGATAGATTCTGTCCCTGGTTACACCGGGAGTATCCTCTACAATGGAAACTCTTTTACCCACTATTTTATTGAACAAAGTGGATTTACCAACATTCGGTCTTCCCACAATTGCAACTGTCGGCTTCATTTATATCACTTCCTTTTTTCATTTTGTAATGTTTACCGTATAGTTTTCCCCATCCCATAAAACCTTCATACCAAGACCCTCGGAAAAGGCACGAAGCGGGAGATAGGTTCTGTCATTTACAAGTATCGGTGCCATATCGGTTTCAAAAACCGCACCGTTAACAGTTATATTTGTATCATCTATTTTCATAGATACTGACAATACATCCAAAGAAACGGTTATTCTTCTTTCCTCACCGTCCCAGTTTACCGATGCCCCTGCCTTTTCAAAAACTGCTCTTATGGGAATCATGGTTCTGTCATTTACTATAATGGGATATGCATCGGGAAAGCGTACTTTTTCACCGTTTAAAAAAACAACGGGATGCTTAAACTGGTTTACTATTATCTTTGAAAGCATAGTTTTTGGATTATTTATTGTAATAAAACCGTCGAAAGCCGCAACCGGCTTTTCATTTAATTTCCATAAAAGCCTTCCGGTTGTGTCATATATACAGTATTCACCCTGTTTCTCGGTGGAAATAAGTCCGTCACCTAAAGCTCTTATAAAATCATATTCGGGAGGGAAAATAACCTTTCCCGATAAATCAATGCAGCCACTTCCGAGAATAGTGCCGCCTTCAAAATGAGTGGTGCTTAAAAGTTCACCCGTAAGCTCGTGAAGCCTTACATTTTCAGGAGCCTTATAGATTATTTCGTTACGGTTATTTCTTATAGAATTATTTACTATAAATTTATCTCCCTTTATGATTATTCTTTCGGTGCGTTCAGCAGGGATAACAGTGTTTTTACATTTATCCTCTATACCGTAGTAATAATCCGCAGGGTTTGTAATAATATACTTAAAATCAAGGTTTTCAAGCTCAGGGGAGCCGTATTTTGCATAATTTCCCCATCTGTCAATAAAAACTGTATCATTTGCACCGTTTGTTGCGGTTGCATAGCCTGTCAGATTATCAAAATCGTAAGCTACCCAGTAGGAATCGGGGGGAAGAATTTCGGTTCCATCCTCTTTTATAAAGCCGTATTTTCCGTTGGTGTAGGTGCCGTAATCACTTAAAATTCCATCGGCACAAACTCTTGCGATACCACCGCAAAAGCCGTAGGCATATTCATATTTAAAGGGAATTACAACGGTTCCGTAAGAATTTATATATCCGAATTTATTATCCTTGCTTACTGCAAGTAAATCGGATTTTCCATCACCGAAGCGAAGATACATTGAACCTGTATACCCTACATTTTTTACACCTGTCTTTTCATGAATATCAATAAAAGAATCATAAATGAAATCGGTTACCTGCTCACCCGATTTATTGTAAAAACCGATTTTTTCATTTTCTCCAAGAATGGCTATAAGACCGTTGGGGGCAATTGCCTTTTCAGTGTCGGAATAGTCTATTATAATTTTCCCGTAATTATTTATAATTGCCGACTCGCCAAGGCGCCACACCTTTGCCAGTCCGTGAGTAAAGGAATAGTCTGCGAGTCTGTCCTCAAATTCTGAATTTTCAACCGTGAAAATTTCAAAGGCGTTTACAGACAGTGAAAATAAACAAATAAGTAAGATTACCGATATTAATGTTTTTTTCATAACCCTTCCTCCTTTTACTGATTTTAATGATATCCGCCATATTTCGGATAAATAAATCAAATGAAGTTACTGTCAATAAGCTTTTTCAAGGTTTCGCCTTCCGGGATATATACAGTTGCGATTTTTTCCATTTCTTCCTGACCGTAATTATATTTATCATAAATGCCGACTGTTTTCATTCCTAATTTATCCGCCGTATGAAGCGCAATATGAGAATCCTCAAACACACAGGTTTCTTCCCTTTCGGTGCCCAGACACTCCTGTGCTTTTATGTATATATCCGGATGATCCTTTCCTTTTCCGATTTCTGCACATGAAAGGATATTTTCAAAATACTTTTCTATATTGCAATGCTTAACGGCAATTTTTATAAATTTTGTATCTGTTGCAGATGCTATACACATCTTCATACCCTTATTATAACAATATTCCAGAAACTCCGCTACCCCATCCTTAAGCTTAACTTCCTGTGAATAAAAATCAACTAAGATTTTATTCAGCTTTTCCAGCAGATCATCTCCGCTTTCTCCGAGATTATATTGCCTGTGAATAAAGTTCATTGAATCCCTGAGCGTCATTGTCCTGATCTCTTTATCATCCTCCAAGGAAGGGGCAAACCTTCCGTCTTTGCAAAAAAGTCTGCCAAATTTATCCCATACTATGCTCCATATCATCAGGGAATCAATCAAGGTTCCATCCATATCAAATATCGCGCCTTTAATGTTTTTAAGCATCGTCAATTACTCCTTGCTGCATTTTTTAAATATCCCGCTTCAAGCAGTGGTAATATACTGCAAGTGACATTTTTATCTGTTTACAACCCATCCGGATTTGCTTTGCAACCCATCTCCTCTTACAAAGGGGAAGGTTTTGTTTTTGACTATCTTTATATAAAGACTGTATAATTTAGATGTCAATGTTTTTGGCAACATCTTCGTATCAAGTTAAGAGCAAAAATTATTCCTTGTTGTGAAAAATAAATGTTGCTACCGGAACAATTATTGCAATAGCAATTACAAACCAAGTTGTAAAATTCATAATCGTGCTCCTTTCAAAGGCTTCTCCTTGAGGAGAGGCTCCGCCGTAGGCGGTGGTGAGGTGTAGATTGCATAGCAATCGTTATCTATTTCCACCTCATCCACCGCGAGCGGTCCCCCTTCCCCTCAAGGGGAAGGCTTTTTTGTCCCTTGTATACCAAAATTTTGTCGACATGCAAACTAAAGTTTGCTCGATATTTTTGCTACCGCAAAATCGATGATATGTTTTCGCTATGCTCAAACTCGATATGATATGAATTCTCGTTGCGTCAGCAACATATCGAGCACGCCTGTGCATATCGAGTGCGAAGCACATATCGAGAATTCGCAAGAATTCATATCGACGATTTCATCTTCGATGAAATCATTATACCACTAACTGAACAATTTTTCAATAAAATCCTCACCGTTTATGCTGTTAAAAAGTATTTTTGTGTTAAGTATACACTCCATCTCACAAACTGTCATATCATCTAAGAACAAATCCCCTTCTGCACGCAGAGTATCAACCGACAATAAAAGATTATCACCTATATCAACTCCTTCAAGAGCTGAAATGATATCCCGTCCGCACAAAAGCCCTGTTACGGTTATTTTACTTCCGAAAAGCTTATTTATACCTTTTACTACATTAAGAGTAACTGACGGGAACCGTTTCTCTATTTTTTCCTTAAGCTTTAAAAAATAGGGGTAGGCAAGCTCGCCTGTTACCATGGTTTTTTTTGTTTTTTTATCTTTTTTATTTAAAAGTGCGTTATAAGCTTCTTCCAAAAATGAGGACATCATTCCCACACCGTTTTCAATCTGGGGGAAATCCTCATAAACTTCGGAAGAAGGCAATTCGTAATCGGACATTATATAGAATTCATCTGCAAGATAAACAATTCTTGAACCGTATTTTTCCAAAAATTCTTCCTGCATAGATGTAACGGTTTCTATTATTTCGTTAGCATCCTCTTTTGTAAATTCGTCTACTTTAAAAAGCCCTTCTCTGTAGTCGGTAATGCCTATGGGAACAACCGAAAGGCTGTGCATATAAGGATAGAAGGAGGACAGATCTTTTACAGTTTTAACAAGATGCTCTTTATCATTTACCCCCTTAACAAGGACAACCTGACAGTTAACGGTTATACCGTTATCGGTAAGCTTTTTGATTTTTTCCAAAATACCGCCTGCAAATCGGTTATTTAACATGAAGCATCTTAGTTCATCCTCGGTGGTATGCACCGAAATATTTATGGGTGAGAGACGTATTTTTATTATTTTATCTATTTCCTTATCGTCAATATTTGTTAAGGTTACATAATTTCCGTTTAAGAAGGAAAGACGAGTATCGTCATCCTTAAAATAAAGAGGCTCTCTTAAGCCCTTCGGAAGCTGGTCAATGAAGCAGAAAATACATTTGTTTTTACAGGAACGTGGCTTATCAATAAGAGGGTTTAAAAATTCAATCCCCAGATCCTCATATTCTTCCTTCTCAATTTCACAAATCACATTTTCCCCGTCACGGGTTTCAATCTCAAGGTCAATATACTCTTCGGAAATTAAAAAACGGTATTCAAGAGTATCGGTAAATTTCTCTCCGTTTACCGATATAATTTTATCACCGGGCTCTAAACCGATTTCCTCGGCAATGCTTCCCTTTTCAACTTTTAAGATTTCTGCAGACATTTTTTGCCTCCGTTCCAATTTAAAATTACAAATAAAAAAACAGAGAAGGCAAAAATACCTTCTCTTTTTTCCGATTTACGCGTCAACCTTGATAACTTCTTTACCGTCATAGCTACCGCATGCCATACATACTCTATGAGGTAATTTATATTCTTGACACTTAGGGCATTTTACCATACCCGGAATTGTAAGCTTCCAGTTAGCTCTTCTCTTATCTCTTCTTGCTTTTGACACTTTTCTCTTTGGAACTGCCATCAAAAACACCTCCTTAATCATATTTATTAATCAAATTTTTTAACATCTCAAACCGAGGATCAATCTCCTCTGTATCACAATCGCATTCCGATTCATTAAGATTTGTTCCACACACAACGCAAAGCCCCTTACAGCTTTCCTTGCACAAAAATTTCTGATCGGTTTCAATTGTTATATTAGTGTAAACCGCTTCATCAATGTCTATAGAATTCTGAATAACCTTAAGGCACTCAAGACAATCCTCTGACCCGATTGCTTCGGTAAAGGAAAAGGATACCACCTTTTTCACATCATCAAGACAACGGGCACACTGTGCCATAAGCTCCATTTCACCCTCACAGGTGATAACATACTGATTAGAGTAGTTTTTAACGGTTCCTTTAACCCTGACGGGGTACTCAAATTCTTCAAATTTAATTTCACCCGAGTAATCAAGGGATGCACCGTCAACCCCTGCGATTTTAGAAATATCAACTATCATACGAACTCCTTTTTGACATTTTAAAAAAGTTACACAATGATACCAAATAGCATTATACTAAAAAACTTTTAATTTGTCAAGCATTATTTAGCTTCAACTATTTTCTTTGTATCAAGAGCAATCATAAGCTCTTCGTTTGTAGGAATGATAAGAGTCTTAACTGTTGCATCCTTAGCGGATATATCAAGCTCGTAGCCTCTTTCCTTGTTAAGAACGGGATCAATCTTAATTCCCATGAATTCAAGACCTTCCACAACATTCTTTCTTACATACTCGGTATTTTCACCAACACCTGCGGTAAATACGATTGCATCTACGCCGCCCATAACCGCTGCACAAAGACCAACCTGCTTTTTAACATGATATACGAACATATCAACTGCAAGCATGGATTTTTCCTTGTTTGGAGTTTCATCACCAAGTAAATCTCTGAAGTCAGAGCTTAGGCCGGAAATACCAAGCACACCGGATTTTTTATTTAAGATATTAAGCACTTCGGAAACGGTTAAGTTTTCCTTGGTTGCGATAAATTCAACGATAGCAGGGTCAATATCACCGCTTCTGGTTCCCATACACACACCTGCAAGCGGTGTGAAGCCCATTGAGGTTTCAATTGATTTACCGTTCTTTACAGCTGATATTGAGGAGCCGTTACCTAAATGACAGGTAATGATTTTTAATTCCTCGATAGGTTTACCAAGCATTGCAGCTGCACGGGATGCAACATACTTGTGGCTGGTACCGTGGAAGCCGTATTTTCTTACCTTGTATTTTTCATAGTATTCATAAGGAACTGCATAAAGATAAGCTTCCTTTGGCATTGTCTGATGGAAAGCGGTATCGAAAACTGCAACCTGAGGAACACCCGGCATCATTTCCTGGCAAGCCTTTATACCAAGAATATTGGGAGGGTTATGTAAGGGTGCAAGCTCAACACACTGATCGATTTTTTCTAAAACAGCGTCGGTAACAAGCACGGAATCGTTAAAGAATTCACCTGCGTGAACCACTCTGTGACCGACTGCATCAATTTCACTCATGGAAGCAACAACACCGTGTTCTTTATCGGTGATGGCTGCCATAACCTGCTTGATAGCATCCTGGTGATTAGCCATATTTGTTTCTAAAACGAAATCGTCTTTTCCGCTTCTTTTGTGGGTAAGCTTACCGTCAATACCGATTCTTTCAACTAAACCTTTACAAATAACTTCGTTTGTATCGGGATTCATTAACTGATATTTTAAGGATGAACTGCCTGCGTTTATAACAAGAACTTTCATTTTATTACAACTCCTTTATTATTTATTCTGAGCCTGAGCCTGTACACAAGTGATAGCAACAACACCAACGATATCTTCAGAACTGCAGCCTCTTGAAAGGTCATTGATAGGCATTGCAATACCCTGAGTGATAGGTCCGTAAGCTTCTGCTTTTGCAAGTCTCTGAACTAATTTATAACCGATATTACCTGCATCAAGGTCAGGGAATACTAAAACATTTGCATGACCTGCAACCGGTGAGCCGGGAGCCTTGGATTCACCAACGCTTGGAACGATAGCTGCATCAAGCTGTAATTCACCGTCAACCTTAAGCTCGGGATTGTTTTCCTTACAGATTTTTGTAGCCTCAACCACCTTATCAACATCGGCATGCTTTGCGCTACCCATTGTGGAGTGAGAAAGCATTGCAACAATTGCTTCCTTCTGGGTTAAAAGCTCGAAGGATTCTGCGGAGCAGGCTGCGATTGCAGCAAGCTTTTCAGGATCGGGATTCTGCTCTAAGCCGCTGTCAGCAAAAATGAAGGTACCGTCAGCACCGTATTCGCAATCGGGAACAACCATTACGAAGAAAGCGGATACAAGCTTAACGCCGGGCTTTGTTTTAACAATCTGAAGACTTGGTCTTAAGGTATTAGCTGTAGAATGACAAGCACCGGAAACAACACCGTCTGCATCCCCTGCTTTTACCATTAAGCAAGCATAATACATATAGTCGGAAAGAGCCTGCTTTTTAGCTTCCTCATAGGTTAAGCCCTTTGATTTTCTCAGTTCAACAAAAAGGTTGATATATTCTTCTGTTTTTTCATAAGTAAAAGGATTGATGATTGTTGCCTTGGAAATATCAAGCCCTTTACTGTTTGCTTCAACTTCTTCAGGAGTACCGATAATAATTATATTGGCAATCCCTTCCTTTAATACGGTTTCAGCCGCTTCAAATGTTCTTCTGTCCATAGACTCGGGAAGAACGATTGTTTTAATATCTGCTTTTGCACGGGTTTTAATACTTTCTAAAAAAGTCATTTTTATTCCATCTCCTTTAAATTATTAACATTCTTATTAATTATATAGCATTTTAACATATTTTTCAAGCTATTTTTAAACAAATTATAACAAAATTTTGTTTAAATTTCCGCCCTTTTTACCGCAGATTATACTATAGATATCACTCGCTTTAAGGTCAAGTGATAATCCCGGATACAAATCATAGTGGGAGCGGGTTGGGTTGGTTATAATAGGGATTTCACTTCTTTTATTAAGATAAGCCATCAGCTCTTTTCCCCTTTCGCTAAAGCCGAGCACTCTTGCATAGCCGGGCTTTTTCTCCCTTTCGTTTTTCGGAATATCAAGAAGAATGTTAAAGAGTATTCTTTTAATTCTTGTGTAGGCATATCTTTTGGACTTTATAAAACCTGCAATTTCCTTAACGGTAAAGGCTTCCCTTACCGCTTTTGCCATAAGATTTTCCAGCCCCTCCGATACGTCGGGATATTTTATAAGCTCATCCGGTGATTTTATTCTTAAAATATACGAAATAGCTTTGTCAAATTCCTCTTCAAAAACAGGACTTATGTCTTTTATTAGATTATAGGCAGCTTCAGGCATAAAGGGGGAAATATCCTTACCCTCTTTTAAAAATTCCCTCATGCCCGTTGCCGAAATAAAATTGTCTTTCGGCAAAGAGTCATTATACTCCGTATTTTTTCTTTTTACCGGGAAAGGAGTAATCGGTGAATTTATTTCCTTTAACGCCTTTAAATAGTTTATTGCAAGAATATTATTGGACATTTTCAGAATTTCGTTTTCCTCATGGGAAAATTCTCTTGCTATGGCTGAAAATACGGGTATTCCCTCTTTCTGATTTTCTTTAACTTTTGTTTTTATCTTTTCAGAGTTTAATTTATCCGCTAAGGATGAAAGAGAAGCAAGATTATCATTTTCAGCGCCAAAGGAAATAAAATCTACCGAATTCAAGCTGTTTAATATGCTTACTCCGCCTCTTGCAAAATATTCTGCCGAAGACAGTGCATAAGGCACGGGAAGCTCGATAACTAAATCAACTCCGTTTAAAACGGCGGATTTTGCACGAAGAAATTTATTAAAAAGCGCAGGCTCTCCGCGCATAACAAAATTACCGCTCATAACAGCTATGATGCAGTCTGAATTCAGTTCTTTTTTTGTTTTTTCAATCTGGTATAAGTGCCCGTTGTGAAAGGGGTTATACTCTGCAATAATTCCTGCAATTTTCATGTTTATTTCCTTAATATTAAATATTTTTTTAAAGTCAGGGATAAAATTTTGGCGATATACTCGCTCACGCTCGTGCGATATAACTCTGCTTTGCTCCGTTACGATATGATATGAATTCTCGTTGCCGCAAGGCAACATATCGAGCCATCAGGCATATTGAGTGCAAAGCACATATCGAGAATTCGTCAGAATTCATATCAATGTATTGCTATGCAACGCAATCGCGACGCATAAGGTTTGGATGCAAACCAAGTTTAATGAATTGACAACTTCGCTGTCATGAATTGGCTCTGCCATGAATTCTCGCTCCGCTCCATGAATTGAATTGCCTTAATGCACCGATAGGTGCAATTCATGAGCCGCAAGGCTCAATTCACGAAATCGTAGATTTCAATTCATGCCGTCAGGCAATTCATTGCATTGCTTATGCAATGTAATAATTCGTGTCAAGTCAGGCTAAAAATATAAATCAATAAAAAGTTTACGGTCTAAGACCCATTCCACCTTCAAGGGTTAAGGTTTCTCCGTTCATATATTTAAAATCAGGAGAAGCAA
>SVKB01000023.1 GCA_015068665.1 Oscillospiraceae bacterium
TTTCAAGGCGGAAGGTTTTGATAATACGAGGTATATCGAAACCGACAACGAAGAAAAAGCCTATTTTTAAGGGTTTGAGGCGAGTTCGGATAGCTCTCCGACGGCTATCAATCTGATAACATGAATTAATTTTTAAAAAATCATGAATTATTGACTTATGTCAACATTAAGGATAGGACGGATATGCCATTCGGCATCCGACCTTTTCTCGTTGCCGTAAGGCAACATATCGAGCAATTTTAATTGCATATCGAGTTTTGCTTTTTAAAAACATATCGAAAAAACATTTAAAAATCATGCCTTCCGTTTGTGCTGATGTTATACTTTTCAAGGATACAGGTAATTTCCTCAACAGCCTCAAAATCGGATAGACTTTCATTGCCGATAACTTCTTTAATTTCGGACAGGATTTTTAAGCAGTTGCGTTAGTATCCGAACCCGTTTTGGGTGCGTGTTTTTACGCCACTGCATCGTTAAAATACTCGCAAATGCGTCAGCATTAGCTGTGTTTTTGCCTCGCATTGACGCAAAAAAACTGCACCGAAAATTCATAGAACCTAAAACAAGATAAAATTGTCGCTTTTTCAAGGCGGAAGGTCGAAGTAATACCGGCGTATTTTGAGACCGACAACAAAGAAAAACGGCTATTTTACTTGGTTTAGGCTGGTTCGGATACTAACGCAACTGCTTATGGCAAGAGTATCCGCAATTTCGGTGGGATTAACCAGTTCTTCTATATTAGTATTAATTAAGTCGGCTATGTAGCTTTTTAAAAGCTCAGATTTAATGTTCATAATATCCTCCGTTTAAATCATTTTATGGTACCGTTTGATACTATTGTCATAATATCATGATACCATATGGTAACATTAAAAACAAGAGGTGTTTTTAATGTATTTTAAAAGATTGTATGATTTAAGAATTGATAATGATTTAACTCAACAGCAGGTTGCCGATTATTTAATGTGTAACAGACAGGTATATGCAAGATACGAAAAAGGATTACGGGAGATACCCGTTTCTATGATTATCAAGCTTGCAGATTTATATAATACCTCTCTTGATTACATTACAGGAAGAACGGACAACAAGGCGCGGATATAGTAAATAGCACGAGATATAAAAAAGGTAATTTTTATATCTCGTTTTTTATACAGCACAATTAAAAAATGCGCAGCCGAAGCTACGCACGAAAAATGCACAACTCCGATTGCTGCGACACAACTTTGACAAACCATAACGAATAAAGGAGGAGTTTTATGACACTTGCAGACAGACTGAATAAAATCATTGATGAACAGGGACTTACAAAAAGAGCGTTTGCAAAAACCTTGGGTGTCAGCGAAAACTACATCTATCAGCTCACAGGAAGCCAAGAAAAGCTGACCACTATATCCGAAACTCTTGCAAAGCTAATTGCTCTAGAATATGGATATGATAAGGACTGGATTATATACGGCGATAAAAGCTAAAATATATGATGAAAGCCTCCGAGGATTTCTCCCCGGAGGCTCGTTTTGTTTTTATAGATTATTTATTCGCTTCAATAAATCTGTGAAGGATTGCTGCTATTGCGTACTCGGAAATAGCAACCGCATATTTATAGGAAAGGATGATTTTTATCGGTATTTTAAACGCATCTTGACAATTTCGATTTCATATGATATAATTGTTTCACCGATTTGGTGAAAGGCGGTTTTTTGATGAAACTAAACTATTCAGAGAATCAATATGAGCAATTAGCAAAAGAACAGCTATGCCGGACATTTAATAATATTCCGTTTGTATCCGATGTGGAAATAATCACTATTACAGAACGAGACTGTGGCTTTGATTTTTATGCACTCGTTCATTATTCGGATACCAATGAAGTGGAAAAACTCTATGTAAATGTAAAATCCAACGGTGAAAAACGTTTTGTAAATTCATTTATGCAAATGGCTTCAATGTTTAATGATGATGCCTGTTATGTTTTTATGGCACCGTATATATCTGAAATATCGGCAGACAGCTTAATCAAAAATCACTTTAGTTTTATGGATCTATCCGGAAATTGCTATATTCTCTCTAAACGTATAATCCTTCACTATCAAGGAAAAGAGAATAAATTCATAGTAAAAAGAGAAAAGAAACAATATTTTTCAAAGTCCTCTACCGCTGCCTCTGCTATTATGCGTACTCTGTTAGATAAGCCATATGCTTGCTGGGGTGTCAAACTTCTGTCTGAAATAACCGGCAAAGCAATAGGTACTGTTTCCAATGTAAAAAGCTTTTTGAAGGATCGTGACTGGATTGAAGAATATCAACACGGATTTGAATTAAAGAATATAAAAGAGCTTTTGTATACTTGGGCAAAAGACTATCACCAAAAGGATTCTCTGACTTTTGAATACTATTCACTGGATTCCATTGCGGAGCTCGAAAGGCGTATATCCGAATGGAGCAAAACACACGATAACAGTGCATTGCTTGGTGGATTCTCAGCTGCTGCAAGATATGCTCCCACTGTTCGTTATAAAAAAGTTGATGTTTATGTAGAGCAACAAGCTTACAGTGAATTTATAAAGGATTTGGAGTTGAAGCAGGTAGAATCAGGCGGGAATATTGTAATTACCATTCCACATGATGAAACGCCTTGTATGTTTTTCCGAGAAGTTAACGGTGACTATATTACATCTCCGGTACAAACAGTGATTGATTTATTGGGAAATGCAGGTCGAGGAGAAGAAGCTGCCGATGCTGTTATTTTGAAGGAGTTTGAACAAAAATGATAAAGGATACTGATTTAAGAAGTTCTACCGACTATTCCAAAGGTATGGTAGATGCGGCATATAGTGTACTTGGCGAAATAGTAAATCTTCTTGAACATTTTGCCGACGATATAAGAATTGTCGGAGGCTGGGTTCCGTCATTGTTATTTCCCGACAATGATCATATTGGTTCTATTGATGTAGATGTGCTTTTCAATCAAATTGATATAGGAAAAGCCGAAAGCTATGAAAATATCAAAAGAACACTCACAAGAAATGGGTATAGAAGACATCCCAAAAAGTATTTTACTTTTGTAAAAACAGTAACTATAAATAATATTTCGTACGATGTAGATGTTGATTTGCTTTCCGGAAAATATGGCGGTGATGGTGGAGCAGTAAGTAAGCATATAGACGGAATAAAGGCTTTGCCAGCTACGGGAGGCAATTTTGCCTTTGAGTTCCCGCCTAAAGAGGTTAAAATTGATTACACTCGTCCGGATGGTGCGCTTGATAGCAGTCACGTGAGAGTAATATCAATTATTCCCTACATAGTGATGAAAACAGCGGCTCTCGGAAGAGGTAAGCCCAAGGATGCATATGACATTTATTACTGCATCAATCACTATGAGGGTGGAATTAAGATGCTTTTGAACGAAATGCTTCCGTACAAGGATAAGGGACTTATAAAATCCACCTGTGAAAAGCTCTCGGAAAAATTCGCTTCTCCTAATCATTCCGGACCTGTTGACATCGTGAATTTTATGAATATCGTGGATGATGAAGAATCGGAGCAAATAAAGCAGGATGCATATCAGAAGATAAAATTTCTTGTGGATGGGTTACGCTAAAAGGAAAATCGACAGTTCGATAATATGTGTGGTAAAGTTTTATTACATCTTTCTGGCTATATATTTCGTATTACAGCAATTTTGCTATAAATGGAATTGTCAATAAATGTATAGTCGAACATCACGCGAAATTTTTGATACCGAGTTTATGCTACCTGTTTTAATTGTTGTTTCCTCCTAAAAATAAAAAATGCGCAGCCGAAGCTACGCACGAAAAATGCACAACTCCACTTACTGCGACATAAGCTTTCGACCAATTATAAGGATGCGAAAATAGAGCATGCATTTTTACCAAAAGATAAAAATACACCCTTTATAATTGGCTATTATTAACTTATGTCGCAAATATAGTATAGCACTAAACATAAAAAAATGCAAGAAAAACTATTACAGCCTATGCAAAGAAATTCAATTATTAATTATTCATTAGCCGTGCGACTTCATCATTCATTATTCATTAAAAAATCCTGTCAAGTTTTAATGAAATACCTCGCTTTGCTCGATGTGAAATAATTTCTTACAAAAATTGTGAAATTTGATGCTAAAGCATCAAGTGAAATAAAATAAATCATTATATCACACGCCGTCAGGCGTATTTCACATTGCGAAGCAATATTTCATAGCAAAGCTATTTCACAAATCCGAAGGATTTATTTCATTGAAAAACGATACAGTAAAAACTGTATCGTTTTTCTGGCAAATAACTGCAATTTTGATAAAAACTTCATATAGGGTGCTTTTGCACCCCCTTGTTTAGCACTTATTTTTGTTCGAGTATGCGGCACTCAACATAAAGATGTTTATAGTATTCACACTGAGAAGCATCAATTCGTCCACTTACTTTTACAAGGTCACCTTTCTCTACACTTTCATCAATATCGCTACCCCAAGTGCGGTCACCAATTCTAACAATCAATCCCGGAGCACCTTCGCTTGAGCCATCACCACCTGCCACATCAATTATGTGGCTTGTGTCACCCATATAAGTTATGTGGTCATAAACATAGGCATCGAACTCGACATATCTGCCGTCATACTTATTGGCAAATGTCATATAATCAATATCCGTAGAATATAATGCTGTCTTTAAATCAGGACAGTTGTCAATTGTCAGCAAAGGAATTTCGTTGTAATAAATACTGATTTCAGCATCAGGCTTATACTCTTCACCGGCTTCCCACGGGTCTGTGCTGAACATCCCTGTTTGAATGTACATCTCTCTGATATTGATTTCGTAATTATCATCATCAGGTTCGCACGGCACACTTCTTATGTTTGTAAATCCTAATTCTTTTAAATGCCCGGTCAAACTTTCAATTGTCCATTCAGAACCGATATAGTATTCTGTGCTGTTGGGCATTTTGATTTTGCCGTTGCTTGAACTATCACTCACAGAATCACAAGCCGTTAAACCGAAAACAAAGATTATAATCGAAAGAAATAAAGCAATTTTTCTCATAAAGCATACACCTCATTTAATATTATAAATATGTATATTATCACAAAACTCACGAAAAGTCAATATTTTATGTAAAAAAGCAAAGTTTTATACCCAAAAGATGAAACACGAAAAAGTCGTTAACCATATTTGTAAGGAATTTAATAAGGGTATGAACCTTATTTGAAAGGGGGTGTATTTTTCCTCAACTCAAACGAGGAAATAACGAAAAAGCCGCCATCGGAAAACCTCCGTGGCGGCTATATTTATATAAGAAAAGACTGAAAACCCTTGTAAATAGGCAAAATAACCTTAACTCTTTTTATCAAAGTTAAGGTTATTTTATGGCGGAGAGAGAGGGATTCCGCTCCGCGCCCCCGTTCGTAACATCAATTCAAACTACGCGCCCTAAAGGTCGCTTGTTTTCATTGTGTTACAGCACAATCCCAGGTGTATCAATGGTTATCCGAGCATAGCTTTTATTTATCAAGTCTTTAAAAATGTGATTTTTCAAGGCGGAAGCTTTCGATAATACAAGGTATATCGGAAGCGACAACGAGGAAAAAGCCTTTTTTTAAGACTTGAAGCATGATAGGATGACTATTGATATGCCTTACTCCCTGTTTCGTCCACTGGACGCGGTCGCGTTCGGTTCCCTCGTTCCGAGGGTTCGAATCCTATTTCGGAGCAATAAAAAAAGAACACCATAGTGTTCTTTTTTTATTGGCTTTCACGTACATAATAGATGCAGATTAGTTTTTAATGAAATATCAACTTCATTGATATGAAATAATCCTGACGGATTATGAAATATTTTTCTTTTTGGAAAAATGTGAAATAAAATTTGCCTTTTCATATTGCGTAGCAATATTTCATACGCGAAGTGTATTTCATAGCGAAGCTATTTCACTTGCCAAAGGCAAATTTCATTGAAAAAGCGACTTGTCGAAACAAGTCGCTTTTTCTGGCGGAGAGAGAGGGATTCGAACCCTCGGAACCGTTTCCGGTTCACACACTTTCCAGGCGTGCGCCTTAGACCAGCTCAGCCATCTCTCCATATTAATTATTAAACTGATATTTAATGCGGGATTTTCTCCACACGCATACTATAATAACATAAAAACCAACTTAATTCAAGAGTAAATTAAAATATTTTTATGTTTTTTAAATAAATAATATCTTTTATCCGAACATAAGGGGGATATCCCTTATGTTCGGTAAAAAAATGATATCATTTTTCTTTTGTCGAAGACTGATTTAACAGACTCCGTAAAGATAACAATCTTACTTGTTAAGATTGTATTTCTTTCTGAATTTGTCGATTCTGCCACCGGTATCAACAAGCTTCTGCTTTCCGGTGAAGAATGGATGACATTTTGCACATATTTCTACGTGAACATCTTCTTTTGTAGAACCTGTTTCGTAAACAGCTCCGCAAGCACAGATGATTTTTGTATCCTTATATTCAGGATGAATTCCTTTTTTCATTTAATTCACCTCATTTTACAAATATCATAAAATATTTATTAGTCAACTAACATAAGTATAGCCATTTCTGCTCCGTCACCTTTTCTTGGTGCTGTCTTAAGAATTCTGGTGTAACCACCGTTTCTTTCAGCATATTTAGGTGCGATTTCGTTAAACAGCTTTGTTACTACGTCTTCTTTTGTTATGAATGAAAGCGCTTGTCTTCTTGTGTGAAGGGTATTCTTCTTGCCTAATGTAATCATTTTTTCAGCTAAACATCTAACTTCTTTAGCTCTGGTTACAGTAGTAGAAATTTTACCGTTTTCTAAAAGTGAAGTAACAAGATTTCTAAGCATTGCCATTCTGTGGTCGGTTGTACGACCTAATTTTCTTGTACCCGGCATTTCTATATACCTCCTTTATTACTCTTCTTCGCTTGCTAAGTGAAGATTTAATGCTTCAAGCTTATGAACAACTTCTTCTAAAGATTTTCTGCCTAAGTTTCTTACCTTCATCATATCGTCGATAGATTTCTTGATAAGATCATCAACTGTGTTGATACCGGCTCTCTTTAAGCAGTTGTAAGAACGAACTGAGAAGTCAAGCTCTTCGATGGTCATCTCTAAAACTCTTTCCTTCTGATCCTGTTCTTTTTCTACCATAATATCAGCATTCTTAGCTTCTTCAGAAAGATCTACGAATAAATCAAGATGCTCCTTCATAATTTTTGCTGACCAGCTTATTGCTTCATCAGGCATTATTACACCGTTGGTCCATACCTCGATAATAAGCTTATCGTGGTCTGTTTCGTTACCAACACGAGTATTCTCGATTGTACAGTTAACCTTTCTTACAGGTGTGTATATGGAGTCAACAGGAATTATACCGATAGGCATATTAGCGGTTTTGTTCTTTTCAGCTGTAACATAACCTCTGCCTCTGTTAAAGGTAACCTCCATATATAATTTAGCTTCTTCGTTAAGTGTTGCAATATGAAGGTCAGGGTTAAGAACCTCTACATCTGCATCATATTTTAAATCGCCTGCGGTAATTTCGCAAGGACCCACAACATCAACGTAACATACCTTTGGAGTGTCAGAATGAAGCTTAACAGCAATACCCTTGATGTTTAAGATGATTTCGGTAACATCCTCAGTTACACCGTGAATGGTGGAAAACTCGTGGTCAACACCGTCAATCTTAACGCTGGTAGCTGCCGCACCCGGTAAGGATGAAAGAAGAATTCTTCTTAAAGAGTTACCAAGTGTTGTACCGTAGCCTCTCTCAAGCGGAGAAATTACGAACTTGGCATATCTCTGATCCTTGGATGACTCAGCGCATTCTACTCTTGGTTTTTCCATTTCAATCATGCTTTTACCCTCCTTTAATTGACCTTAAAGGCCGTTCAAATAACATAAAGTCTCAGACTATACATACCCCGAGGGTTAATTATTATTTAGAATAGAACTCAACGATTAAGTGTTCTTTAATATCTAAATCAATTTCGCTTCTTTCAGATAATCTTGTAACAGTTGCGGTTAAAGCGTCTCTGTTAACATCTAACCATGCAGGTACTAATTTACCTTCGGTTGTGTCAAGAACTGCCTTAATCTTTTCGCTGCTCTTTGATTTATCTGTGATAGCAATAACGTCACCCGGTTTAACTAAGTAAGAAGGGATGTTAACCTTTTTACCGTTAATTGTGAAATGACCGTGTCTTGTAAGCTGACGAGCTTCTGCTCTTGAAGTAGCAAATCCTGCTCTGTATACAACTGAATCGAAACGGCTTTCTAATATCTGTAAGAAATTTTCACCGGTGATACCGTCTTTTTTAGCAACAGCCATTTCGAAGTAGTGTTCAAACTGACCTTCTAAAATGCCGTATGTCTTTCTAACTTTCTGCTTTTCTCTTAACTGCATACCGTATTCAGACATCTTCTTTCTGTTCTGACCGTGCTGACCGGGTGCATAAGAACGCTTGTTAAAAGCACATTTTTCAGAGTAACATTTTGTACCCTTTAAGAAAAGTTTCTGACCTTCTCTTCTACAAATTCTACATACTGCGCCAGTATATCTTGCCATATCTTCTACACCTCCTGTTATACTCTTCTTCTCTTAGGTGGTCTGCAACCGTTGTGAGGAATTGGGCTGACATCTTTAATAAGAGTAACCTCTAATCCTGCTGTCTGAAGGGCTCTGATAGCGGCTTCTCTGCCGGCACCGGGACCTTTAACAAATACTTCAACAGTTTTTAAACCGTGTTCCATAGCTGCTTTGGCTGCTGTTTCTGCTGCCATCTGAGCTGCGAATGGAGTGTTCTTTCTTGAGCCTCTGAAACCAAGGCCACCGGCACTTGCCCATGATAAAGCATTACCTGCTACGTCAGTAATTGTAACAATTGTATTGTTAAATGAAGAACTGATGTGAGCTGCGCCGCGTTCTATATTTTTACGCTCTTTTCTTCTACGAGTAGTTTTTCTTACTGTTTTAGCCAAGATTTATCCCTCCCTCTTACTTTTTCTTGTTTGCAACGATTCTCTTAGGACCTTTTCTTGTTCTTGCATTGTTCTTT
This sequence comes from Oscillospiraceae bacterium, assembly GCA_015068665.1. Classification (GTDB taxonomy): domain Bacteria; phylum Bacillota; class Clostridia; order UMGS1840; family HGM11507; genus SIG450. The sequence continues at coordinate 9,079 of SVKB01000023.1, forward strand.
GAATTCTGACCTCTGCAAGGAAGTCCCTTCTTGTGTCTTGAACCTCTGTAGCATCCGATTTCCATAAGACGCTTGATGTCAAGAGCTATATCTCTTCTTAAGTCACCTTCAACATTGTACGCTTCGATTGCACTTCTTAATTTTGCAACGTCTTCGTCTGTTAAATCCTTAACTCTTGTATCCGGATTGATTCCGGTTTCTGCTAAGATTTTGTTTGATGTTGTTCTACCAATACCGAAAATGTAGGTTAAACCGATTTCAACACGCTTTTCTCTTGGTAAGTCAACGCCGGCTATTCTTGCCATATTGATATTACACCTCCTGTAATGTGTTGGCACCTTATCGGGTTCTTCATCCCCCGTGCCTTTTATCAATGTTTTTATAATTAAGATCTTAAATAAGTTTACAATCTAATTGCACAGCCGCACTCTTTAAAATCTTTATTGTGATTTACACAACAAGGTTATTTATTAGCCCTGTCTCTGTTTGTGCTTCTGGTTTTCACAGATAACCATTACTTTACCTTTTCTTTTGATTATCTTGCATTTTTCGCACATTGGTTTTACTGATGGTCTTACTTTCATAGTTTTATACCTCGTTTCTATATAATACTATTTTGCTCTCCAAGTAATTCTGCCTTTTGTCAAATCGTATGGAGAAACTTCAACTGTTACTTTATCTCCGGGTAAAATCTTAATGTAGTTCATTCTTAATTTACCTGAAATATGTGATAAAATTTTGTGGCCGTTTTCAAGTTCTACCATAAACATTGCATTTGGCAGAGCATCTATAACTGTGCCTTCCAGTTCCAATACATCATCTTTTGCCATTATAAACCCTCCTTATTCCTTTAAAATCCCAAGGGCACGCTTGCCCTGTATTATGGATTTTCTTATGTCGGAATTGTTGATTTCATTGCCTTTATTTAATTTGTTTTTAATTAGTTCAAGCGAATATCCGAGATTTCTTACGTGAGCAGGGTTCTTCCTCTTGGGATTTTCAACCTTACGGTTCTTCCCGTCGCACACAAGAAGGTAATTATCCCCGGTAATCTCTATTACCGCAAACAGCTTACCCTTATCCCGTCCCGCTGTAGCTTCTACTAAAGCGGCAGGATTAATATCCACTCTTATCACCTCAACATTATTAAGCTTTGGTTAAAATCTCCGGTTCACCCTCTGTAATCAGAATAGTGTTCTCGTAGTGAGCCGAAAGCTCGCCGTCACAAGTTTTAACAGTCCATTTGCTTTCATCGGTGAAAACATGATAGCTTCCGCCGTTAACCATGGGCTCAATTGCCAGAGTCATTCCGGGAAGAAGTCTTACCCCCTTGCCGGCTCTTCCGAAATTGGGAACCGAGGGATCCTCGTGAAGTGATTTACCGATTCCGTGACCGGTAAGATCTCTTACCACCGAATATCCGAAGCTCTCAACATAGCTCTGGATGGCAAATGCGATATCACCGATACGGTTACCCGCCTTTGCAAACTTCAGCCCTTCATAAAAGCTCTGTCTTGTAACCTCAACAAGCTTTTTGGCTTCTTCTGATACATTTCCAACAAAAAATGTTTTTGCGCAGTCGCCATGAAAGCCGTTTAAATAAGCACCCATATCGATACCTATTATATCGCCCTCCGATAGAACGCGTTTTCCGGGAATTCCATGAACAACCTCATCATTTACGGAACTGCATATTGATGCCGGAAAGCCATTGTAATTAAGGAAAGAGGGAATTGCATTATGCTTTTTTATGAAATCATAAGCAATTCTGTCAAGCTCACCGGTTGTTATACCGGGCCTTACAAACTCACCAACATGGTTAAGCGCCATTTTGGTCAGTCTGCAGGCTTCCCTCATTAACTCAATGTCTTTTTTATTCTTAATGTATATCATACTTTATACTCCCAGCGCTTCGAAAACCGCCTTGGTAGTATCCTCTACCTTACCGCAGCCTGTTACGCTTACTAAGATACCCTTTTCTTCGTAATAAGCCTTAAGGGGCTCGGTAACCTCATGAAATACGTTAAGTCTGTTTACTATAACTTCTTTTTTATCATCGGGACGGATAGAAAGCTCTGCACCGCAGGTATCACATATACCCTCAACCTTTGGAGGATTGCTGGTAACATGGAATATTGCGTGGCATTTTGAACATTCGCGTCTGCCTGATAATCTGTCGATGATTATTTCATCTGCAAGATCAATATTTAATACCTTATCAATTTTGTAGCCAAGCTTGGAAAGTCCGTCAGCCTGATTGATGGTTCTTGGGAAACCGTCTAAGATAAAGCCGTTAGCACAGTCAGGCTCTTTAAGTCTTGCTTCGATTAATTCAAGAACGATTTCGTCAGAAACAAGATTGCCCGATTTAATGATATCGTTAACCTTAAGACCGATTTCACTGCCCTTTTCAATCTCACCGCGGATTGCAGCTCCGGTTGAAATTGTAGGTATATTTAACTTTTCTGAAATGATTTTCGCCTGAGTGCCTTTACCTGCACCCGGGGCACCTAACATAATAAGCTTCATAATCTCACTCTTTCTTAATGCTTAGTCTAAAAAGCCCTTATAGTGACGCATTACCATCTGAGTTTCAAGCTGCTTAACGGTTTCTAATGCAACACCAACAACAATCAGGATACTTGTTCCGCCAAAAGCAACATTAGCACCGAAGATTGCGGTAAGAAGCATTGGAAGAACAGCGATTAAAGCAAGGAATATAGCACCTACAAAAGTAATCTTGTTGATGATACCCTTAATGAATTCAGCTGTGGTTCTTCCCGGTCTGATTCCGGGGATACCGCCACCGTTCTGCTTCATATTGTTAGCCATTTCAATTGGGTTGTACTGCATTTCTGTATAGAAGAATGTGAAGAAGATAATCAACAGGAAGTAGATTATTGCATACACCGGTGAAGTCTGAGACATAACCCTTAAGAAGCCGCCCCAGAAGCCGCCACTCTGTGCAGTGATACCAAAGAACTGACAGATTGTCGCAGGGAAGGAAATAATGGAGATTGCGAAGATAATAGGCATTACACCTGCCATAGCAACCTTAATAGGAATATGGGTGCTCTGACCTCCGTACATCTTTCTTCCAACCACTCTCTTTGAGTAAAGCACAGGAATTCTTCTCTCAGAGTCGTTCATAAGAACAACTGCTGCTACAACTAAAACAACGATTAATACTACAAGAATTGTAGTGAAGATATTTAACTGACCTGCTTTATTCATTTCGATGAATGAATTTATTACTGCAGGACCACGCGATACGATACCGGCAAAGATAAGAAGTGAAATACCGTTACCAATACCCTTTTCGTTGATCTGTTCACCCAGCCACATTAAGAATGCGGTACCTGCTGTGAATGTAAGAGATACAACGAAATATGTGAATACACCACGGTTTGTGATTGCACCGCTCAAGCCGAAGTAAAGACCTGTAGCCTGAAGCATAGCAAGAACCACTGTTAAATATCTTGTCCACTGAGCAAGGAACTTTCTTCCGTCTTCTTCCTTTGCCTTTCTTTCAAGAGCAGGAATTGCAACGGCTAAAAGCTGCATAATAATGGACGAGTTAATATAAGGGGTGATACTCATTGCAAAGATTGTTGCATTTTCAAAAGCACCACCGGAAATGATGTTGTACATGCTAAACAGGTTATCCCCACCTTCAACCAAGGACTTAAGAGCCTCAGCGCTAACGAAGGGAACAGGAATAGAAGAACCTAATCTGAATATAACGATAAGAAGCAGGGTGTACAACATTTTCTTTCTAAGGTCAGGAATTTTCCATGCATCCGCAAATACCTTAAACATGTTATATCACCTCAGCTTTTCCGCCCTTGGCAGTAATTTTTTCTTCAGCAGACTTAGTAAATCTTACAGCTTTAACTGTTAAAGTCTTTGTAAGCTCACCTCTGCCCAGAACAACAATACCGTCATTTACCTTGGAAATGATGCCTGCTTCCTTTAATAATTCAGCAGTAACCTCGGTACCGTTTTCAAATCTTTCAAGTTCAGAAACATTAACTTCAGTGTAGTTTTTAGCAAATATGTTTGTGAAGCCTCTTTTTGGAAGTCTTCTGTATAAAGGCATCTGACCGCCTTCAAAGCCGGGTCTTACTCCGCCGCCGGAACGAGCCTTCTGACCCTTGTGACCTCTACCTGCTGTTTTACCATTACCGGTAGCATGGCCTCTACCCTTTCTTTTAGGTTCTTTAGTTGAACCTTCCGCAGGAGATAATTCGAATAACTTCATTTGTTGCACCTCCTCTTATTCAGTAACATTCAATAAATAAGATACTTTATCAATCATACCTCTGATTTGAGGTGTGTCGTTTAATTCAACACAATCTCTGATCTTCTTAAGACCAAGGGCCTTTACTGTGGCGATATGATCTTTCTTTCTGCCAATTGTACTTTTTACAAGTGTGATTTTCAATGTTTTATTAGCCACAATTATCCCTCCTATCCTAATATTTCTTCAACGGTTTTACCTCTTAATTTAGCAACTTCCTCTGCTTTCTTAAGGTTTGCAAGGCCGTTAATTGTTGCGTTAACAACGTTTCTTGGATTATTTGAGTTTAAGCACTTTGTTCTGATATCTCTGATACCTGCAAGCTCAATAACCGCTCTGACAGCGCCACCGGCGATAACTCCGGTACCTTCAGGAGCAGCCTTTAAAAGAACGCTTCCTGCGCCGAACTTACCGATAACGTCGTGAGGGATAGTTGTGCCAAGAACAGGAACTGAAATCATGTTCTTTTTAGCATCTTCGATACCTTTTCTGATTGCATCGGGAATTTCAGCAGCTTTACCCATACCGCAACCAACGTGACCGTTTTCGTCACCAACAACAACCAATGCGCTGAATCTAAAGGTTCTACCACCCTTAACAACCTTAGCAACACGGTTTAAACTTACAACTCTTTCTTTTATGTCTAATACTGTTGAATCTACTTTATCTAAACTCACTTGGGTTTTACCTCCTTATTAGAATTTAAGACCGCCCTCACGAGCGCCGTCTGCTAATGCAGCAACTCTTCCGTGATATAAATATCCGCCTCTGTCAAATACAACAGATTCAATATTTAATTCAAGTGCCTTCTTAGCTATTAACTTTCCTACTTCTGTAGCTGCTTCGATATTACCGCCGTTTTCCACGTTGATTTCCTTTGAAAGTGTGGAAGCAGAAACTAAAGTGATACCCTTAGTATCGTCGATAATCTGAGCATATATATTGCTGTTACTCTTAAAAACATTCAGTCTTGGAGTTTCAGAAGTACCGGAAATCTTAGTTCTGATTGCCTTATGTCTTCTAACTCTGGCAACATTGCTGTCTGCTTTTTTTATCATAGCTGTTTCGCTCCTTTCATAGGCATCTTACTGCCTAAAGATTATTTACCTGTTTTACCTTCTTTTCTTCTGATAACTTCATCAGCATACTTGATACCCTTACCCTTGTATGGTTCAGGAGGTCTCTTTTCTCTGATGTTAGCAGCGAACTGACCAACCTTCTGCTTGTCAATACCGCTGATGGTTATCTTGTTCTGGTTAGGAACGTCGATTGTAATACCGTCGATTTCATCAACGTTTACCTGGTGAGAATAGCCAAGGTTTAAAACAAGTGTTTTACCCTGCTTTGCAGCTCTGTAACCAACACCGTTGATTTCAAGCTCTTTGGTATAGCCCTGAGTTACACCAACAACCATGTTGTTAATTAAAGCTCTGGTTAAACCGTGAAGTGCTCTTGTTTCTTTGATATCATCAGGTCTGGTTAATGTGATAACATTATCATTTAATTCAATTTTGATTTTAGCGTCAAAAGTCTGCTCAAGAGTTCCTTTTGGACCTTTAACGGTAACTAAATTACCGTCAGCAATTTTAACCTCTACACCCTGAGGAAGCTCTATAGGCATTTTTCCTATTCTTGACATAATTTCGTCCTCCTTCTTTTACCAGATGTAGGCTAAAACTTCGCCACCAACATTTTCTTTTCTGGCTTTCTTATCGGTCATAACACCCTTTGATGTTGAGATGATAGCGATACCTAAGCCTTTAAGAACTCTTGGAAGCTCTTCCTTGCTTGCATAAATTCTAAGGCCTGGCTTAGAAATTCTTTTGATACCACTGATAACTCTCTGCTTGTTTTCAGCGTACTTAAGAGAAACTCTTATAATACCCTGCTTACCGTCATCAATAATCTGGTAGTTCTTTATATAACCTTCTTCAAGTAATATTTCCGCTATTGATTTCTTTAAATTAGACGCCGGAATGTCAACTGAGATGTGTCTTGCTGAGTTAGCATTTCTGATTCTTGTTAACATATCAGCGATTGGATCTGTGATTTGCATTCGTTATGCCTCCTTCCGTTTAAATAAGACCTTTTAGTCTTATCTGTTACGCAACATAATTTTTACCAACTTGCTTTTTTAACACCAGGAATTTGTCCTTTGTATGCTAATTCTCTGAAACAAATTCTGCAGATGCCGAATTTTCTAAGATATGCATGCGGTCTTCCGCAAATTTTACATCTATTATAAAATCTTGTTGAAAACTTAGGTGTTCTTTGCTGTTTTAAAATCATCGCCTTTTTAGCCACTATAAGAACCTCCCTTCAGGTTAGTTTTTAGCAAATGGAGCGCCCATAAGGGTAAGTAACTCTTTTGCTTCTTCGTCTGTCTTTGCGGTAGTAACAAAATTAATGTCCATACCTCTTAACTTTTCAATTTTATCGTATTCGATTTCAGGGAATATTAACTGTTCCTTAAGACCCATAGAGTAGTTACCTCTACCGTCGAAGGAGTTAGGATTGATTCCTCTGAAGTCTCTAACTCTTGGTAATGCAATGTTAAATAATCTGTCAAGGAATTCGTACATTCTCTTTCCTCTTAAGGTTACTTTACAACCAAGCTTCATTCCTTCTCTAACCTTAAAGTTTGAAACTGATTTCTTAGCTGTTGTTACGATAGGCTGCTGACCTGAGATGATAGCAAGCTCTGAAACAGCAGCATCTAAAAGTTTGGAATTGTCCTTAGAATCGCCGGCGCCGATGTTGATTGTAATCTTCACAAGCTTTGGAATTTCCATAACGTTTTTATATCCGAACTTTTCTTTAAGTGCTTTAGCAACTTCATTCTTGTAGAATTCTTCTAATCTTGCCATTTTATTTCCTCCTTCCCAAACTTTTAGTTGTCGATAACTTCGTTACACTTCTTGCAGTATCTTACCTTGGAACCGTCTTCAAGAATCTTCTTACCAACTCTTGCAGCCTTACCGCACTTATCACATACATACATAACCTTTGCAGCATAGATAGGAGCTTCGTTCTTAACGATACCGCCTACATCACCCTGCTTTCTAGCCTTTGTGTGCTTTGTAGCAATGTTGATGCCTTCTACTATAATTTTACCTGTCTTTGGCATTACTTCAAGAACCTTACCGGTCTTGTTCTTATCCTTACCGGATATAACCTTAACAGTTTCACCTTTTTTAACGTGAATCTTTTTAATCATCTCTCATTTACCCCCATTACAGTACTTCAGGTGCAAGAGAAAGAATCTTCATATATTCTTTATCACGAAGCTCTCTTGCAACAGGGCCGAATATACGGGTTCCTCTGGGATTCTTATCATCCTTGATTATAACTGCCGCATTTTCGTCGAATTTTATATATGAGCCGTCAGCTCTGCCAACGCCCTTCTTAGATCTTACGATAACAGCCTTAACAACTTCGCTTTTTTTAACAACTCCGCCGGGTGTTGCTTTCTTAACAGTAGCAATGATTACATCGCCTACGTTAGCATACTTTCTTTTGGAACCACCCATAACTCTGATGCAAAGAAGCTCTTTAGCGCCGGTGTTATCAGCAACCTTTAATCTTGTTTCTTGCTGGATCATAGTTATCCTCCTTTTTATACTGAGTCAGGATTATTTAGCTTTTTCGATTATTGATACAAGTCTCCATCTCTTGTCCTTGGATAAAGGTCTTGTTTCCATAACCTTAATTCTGTCTCCTACTTTACACTCATTGTTTTCGTCGTGTGCCTTTAGTTTATATGTTCTCTTAACAACCTTGCCGTATAAAGGATGTTTAACGCTATCAACTACAGCAACAACAACGGTTTTGTCCATCTTATCACTTACAACTTTACCTACTCTGGTCTTTCTATAATTTCTTTCGGACATTTTAAACCCTCCTTACTGATTAGTTAGCGTTCTTCAGTTCTCTTTCGCGAAGAACTGTCTTTATCTGCGCTATGTTTTTCTTAACTTCCTTTATTCTCATAGGATTGTCAAGCTGGTTTATTTCTAACTGGAATCTTAAATTGAATAATTCTGATTTAAGCTCGGCTAATTTCTGATTTAATTCAACATCAGCCATTTCAAGGATTTCATTAAACTTCACTGACTTCACCACCCTCTGATTCTTCACGAGCTATGATTTTACACTTTACAGGTAATTTATGCATAGCAAGTCTTAATGCTTCTCTTGCAACTTCTTCAGATACGCCTGCGATTTCGAACATTACTCTGCCCGGCTTAACAACAGCCACCCAGTATTCAGGTGAACCTTTACCACTACCCATTCGGGTTTCAGCAGGTTTTTCTGTAATCGGCTTATCAGGGAAGATTTTGATCCAAACCTGACCGCCTCTCTTGATATAACGTGTCATAGCAATTCTGGCTGCTTCAATCTGATTTGAAGTAATCCAGGAAGGTTCTGTAGCAACAAGACCGAAATCTCCGTAGGAAACCTTGTTACCTCTTGTAGCAACACCCTTCATTCTGCCTCTCTGAACTCTACGACGTTTAACTCTTTTTGGCATTAACATATTATTTTCCTCCTTCCGCGCGAGCCTTTGCTCTCTTGTTTTCAGGAAGAACTTCACCCTTATAAATCCAAACCTTAACACCTATCTTACCGTAGGTTGTATCAGCTTCCCAGAAACCGTAGTCAATGTCAGCTCTTAAGGTCTGTAGAGGAATTGTTCCTTCGTGATAGTGTTCGCATCTTGCGATTTCAGCACCGCCTAAACGACCTGAAACTGCAGTTTTGATACCTTTAGCTCCAACTCTCATTGTTCTCTGCATGCACTGCTTCATAGCTCTTCTGAAAGAAATTCTCTTCTCAAGCTGTGCTGCAATGTTTTCAGCAACTAACTGTGCGTTCATGTCAGGAACCTTGATTTCAACGATGTTGATTCTAACGTCCTTACCGATAAGCTTTTTAACGTCAGCATTTAACTTTTCAATTTCTGCTCCGCCCTTACCGATGATGATACCCGGCTTAGCAGCATGAAGAGTAATTAAAATCTTATCCTGTTTCTTTTCGATTTCGATTTTAGCAATGCCGGCAATAAATAACTTTTTCTTTAAGTATTTTCTGATTTTATAATCTTCAACCAAGCTGTCTCCAAAATCCTTACGGTTAGCGTACCATTTTGAATCCCAGTCTTTGATTATTCCGACTCTGATACCATGGGGATTAACTTTCTGTCCCATAATTTCGCCTCCTTATTACTCTTTTTCTGCAACAACAACTGTTATGTGGCTTGTTCTTTTATTGATTCTGAACGCTCTACCCTGTGCTCTTGCCATAATTCTCTTAAGGATTGGGCCCGGATTAGCGTATACTTCTTTAACATATAAATTGTCAGCAGTCATATTGTGATTGTTTTCTGCATTTGCGATAGCAGACTTTAATAATTTTTCAACAATTGGAGATGCAGCTTTAGGAGTAGTCTTTAATATACCAAGGGCAACTCCTACAGGCTTATTTCTGATTAGGTCTATAACGATCTTCACTTTACGTGGAGATATTCTAGCATAACTAAGCTTTGCTCTTGCTTCCATTTGTTTTGCCTCCTTTCATAACTTAAAAAGTCAGTCAACTTTACTATTTAGCACCTGTTTTGGAACCTGCATGGCCTCTGAATGTTCTTGTTGGAGCAAACTCACCAAGCTTGTGTCCGATCATATCTTCTGTTACATATACAGGCACGTGTTTTCTGCCGTCATAAACAGCGATTGTATGTCCTACGAATTCAGGGAAAATTGTGGATGCTCTTGACCAGGTCTTAAGCACTCTCTTTTCGCCGGCTTCATTCATATCTTCGATTCTTTTATATAATTTAGCGTCAACGAAAGGTCCTTTTTTCAAAGATCTACCCATTTGACAACCTCCTCTCTTATAAAAAACGGAAAGTTATTATTGTTATTATTTAGCGTTTCTTGCCTTAACAATGAACTTATTGCTTTGTTTTTTCTTACTTCTTGTCTTAAGACCAAGAGCAGGTTTACCCCAAGGAGTAACCGGTGCGGGTCTACCGATAGGTGATTTACCTTCACCACCACCGTGAGGGTGATCGCAAGGATTCATAACAACACCTCTTACGGTTGGTCTCCAACCAAGATGTCTTTTTCTTCCGGCTTTACCGATAGAAACGTTTTCGTGGTCAATGTTACTTACCTGACCGATGGTAGCCTTACATACTGTAAGAACCATTCTAACTTCACCTGATGGAAGTCTTACCTGAGCATATTTGCCTTCCTTAGCCATAAGCTGAGCAGAGTTACCTGCGCTTCTTACAAGCTGAGCGCCTTTGCCCGGTGCAAGCTCAATGTTATGGATGATTGTACCAACAGGAATGTTAGAGATCGGTAATGTGTTACCGGGTTTGATATCTGCAGATGCACTTGAGATAACAGTATCTCCAACCTTAAGACCGTTAGGAGCGATAATGTAGCTCTTTACGCCGTCTTCATACTGGATTAAAGCGATAAATGCGCTTCTGTTAGGATCGTATTCAAGTGTCATAACCTTTGCAGGTACATCTAACTTGTTTCTCTTGAAATCAATAATTCTGTATTTTATCTTGTTACCGCCGCCTCTGTGTCTTACAGTAATTCTACCGTATGAGTTTCTGCCGGCAGTTTTCTTTAAGTTAACCAACAATGATCTCTCAGGTTTTACCTTTGAAAGTTCAGAAAAATCTGTAACTGTCATAAATCTTCTTGAGGGAGTGGTTGGTTTATAACTTTTTATAGCCATAATTTTTCATCTCCTTAACAATATTTATAGGATTTATGCTACGCCATACTTTCAAAGAATTCAATTGTCTTGCTGTCCTCTGTAAGAGTAACAATGGCTTTCTTGTAGCTTGGTCTTCTACCGGTGTGAACTCCTACTCTCTTCATCTTACCGGTTACGTTAACAGTGTTAACGCTCTTAACTTTAACGCCTTTGAAAACAGTTTCGATAGCGTTCTTTATTTCTATTTTGTTAGCATCCTTGGATACCTCGAAGGTATACTTTTTAGCAGGGATGCCATCCATACTTTTTTCAGAAATTATTGGTCTTCTGATTATATCGTGTGCGTACTTCATTAAGCATACACCTCCTCTAATTTCTTAACAGCATCAACTGTGATAACAAACTGTTCGCAGTTTAATACATCATAAGTGTTAAGCATGGTAGAAAGAGTTGTTTTAACTTCAGGAATGTTGTTTGCTGATTTAACAACAAAATCATTCTTTTCATTTAAAACGATTAATGCTTTTCCTTCAACCTTAAGGTTTGCAAGCATCTTAACCATTTCCTTAGTCTTGTATTCTGCAACAGTGATATTGTCAACAACGATGATGTTGTTATCTGTTACCTTGCTTGTAAGAGCAGATTTAAGTGCAACCTGTCTCAGCTTCTTGTTCAAGCTGTATCTGTAGCTTCTTGGCTTAGGACCTAAAGCAACACCGCCGCCTGTCCACTGTGGAGCACGGATTGAACCCTGTCTTGCACGGCCTGTACCCTTCTGTTTCCAAGGCTTGATTCCGCCGCCTCTTACTTCAGTTCTTGTCTTTGTGCTCTGAGTGCCGTGTCTGGAATTTGCTAAGTGATTAACTACTGCAGCATGCATTGCATTGTTATTTATTTCAACGCCAAATACTTTATCGCTTAATTCGATATCTCCAATTACTTTACCTTCCATATTATATAAATCAACTTTAGGCATTAGTAATCCTCCTTTCTCAATTAATTATTTATTTCTTAACTGAATCTTTTATAACTAAAATACCGCCCTTAGGACCAGGAACTGAACCCTTAACTAAGATTAAGTTCTTGTCAGCCATTACTTTAACTACATCAAGATTCTGGATTGTAACCTTTACGTTACCCATGTGACCGGGAAGCTTCTTACCCTTGAATACACGGGATGGAGAAGAACATGCTCCCATTGAACCTGAGCTTCTGTGGAAGCCGGAACCGTGAGTCATAGGACCTCTGTGGTTACCCCATCTTTTAATAACACCGGCAAAGCCTTTACCCTTTGAAGTTCCGGTAACATCAATCTTGTCACCGTCAGCAAAGATGTCAGCCTTTACTTCATCACCGATATTTAAGGAAGCACAGTCATCAAGTCTGAACTCTCTTAAAAATCTCTTGTAACCAACGCCGGCCTTGTTAAAGTGGCCTTTTAGCGGTTTGTTAACCTTCTTTTCCTTAACTTCGGAAAAACCTAACTGTACAGCGTCGTAGCCGTCATTTTCCACTGTTTTCTTGAAAACAACCGGACAAGGACCAACTTCAACTACTGTTACCGGAATAAATTTTCCGTTTTCATCGAATAACTGAGTCATACCCAGCTTCTTACCGATAATTCCTTTTTGCATTTTTCTTACCTCCTTGGTTATTGGTTGGATTTACCCAACTTGACCTTCGTGCCCTCCATTTAAGTGATTTAAAGGGCATCGTTTGCTTTAATTATTAAAGCTGTTTCATAGAAACTTCTACACCTGCAGGCAAATCAAGCTTTGTTAAAGCTTCAAGTGTTTTGGATGTAGGACCTATAATGTCAATAAGTCTCTTGTGTGTTCTCATCTCAAACTGTTCTCTGGAGTCTTTATACTTATGGACAGCTCTTAAGATTGTAACGACTTCTTTCTTTGTTGGAAGCGGAATAGGTCCTGAAACCTTTGCTCCGGTTCTCTTAACAGTCTCAACGATCTTTTCAGCTGACTGATCAATAAGCATATGATCGTACGCCTTTAGTCTGATTCTGATTTTTTCACTTCCTGCCATTTCTGTTATACCTCCCTTAAGATTATTAGGTACGACAGCAAAATTCGAAAACCCGTCCGGGTGTTTCGCGCATTCCCATTTTAAAACCCGCTTCGATTTTTCAAGCGGGTAAGCATGGTAAACGCGCAAAAAGGGCATAGTATCCCTATCACCTTTGCATGAGTTTTAATTGTGCCTGCCGCCCGGTTTAAAATCGGACATACTCCATGGAAAAACCGGCTTTCGCCGCAACCTCCCACTTCATCGCATAAATATTTTTACTAACACATTTTACCTTATTTCTCAAGGTTTTGCAAGTGTTTTTCGATAATTTTTCCGAAAAATTACATTTTTGTATACTTGCATAAATATTTTAGCAAAAACATAAGATGCATTGTGCATTTTAACTATATTGTAAGTAAAAATTGCTTTTTTGCATCTTTATTGCTATTATAATATATATAAAGGAATATGTAAAGTATATTAATATAATAATTATAAGGGATTTTAATATGAAAAGAATAACAGTGAATAAAAACGATGCCGATCAGAGAGTGGATAAGTTTCTTACAAAATTTTTAAATAATGCTCCCATGTCGGTGATTTACAAGGCAATAAGAAAAAAGAGAGTAAAGCTTAACGGAAAAAGATGTGAGATTTCAACCCGTCTTAAGGAGGGGGATATTTTAGAGCTTTATATCAACGATGAATTTTTTGAGGCTAAAGAAGATGAAAGGGATTTTCTCAAAATTACCCCCGAGCTTGACATTGTATACGAGGATGAAAATATCATGCTTGTTAACAAAAAGCAGGGAGTTATAGTTCACAGCGATGAAAAGGAAAGCTTCAATACCCTTATCAACCATATTCTGGCTTATTTACATATTAACAATGAATATGACCCGGATAACGAGCATTCCTTCCGCCCCTCGCTATGCAACCGTATTGACCGTAACACTTCGGGAATTGTCATCGCCGCAAAAACCGCAGCCGCCTTAAACACAATGAATGAAAAAATAAAGAACAATGAAATTCAGAAATACTATCTTTGTATTGCTCTTGGTAAATTCAAAAATAAAAAAGGCATTTTAAGAGATTATCTTATAAAGGATGCGGATGAAAACACGGTTAAGGTTTATAAGGATAAAAGACCGGGTGCCAAGGAGATAATTACAGAATACAGAGTTTTAAAGGAAACGGACAAGCTTTCTCTTTTAGAGGTGCATCTGATTACAGGAAGAACCCATCAGATAAGAGCACATCTTGCAAGTATCGGTCATCCTCTTTTAGGGGATACAAAATATGCAAGGCTTACCGATATGCCCATAAAAAGCAGAAAGCAGTATTTATGCTCTTATAAAACCTATTTTGATAAAACCGAGGAAGAAAATCCCCTTTCCTATTTAGAGGGGAAAACCTTTCAGATAAAAAATCCCGTTATTTTATCCGACTTTGAAAAATTTTCCACATTATAATACTTGATTTTTATTGATAGATGTGATATTATTAATAATAATTACTGATATTGATAAGAAAAGAGGGATAAGATGGTACAAAGAAGATTTTCAAAGCAAAGACAGATTATATATGATATGATAGTGAGTAATCCGGTGCATCCAACCGCAGATTACATATACAATGCTCTTAAAGGAGAATACCCTGATTTAAGTTTAGGCACTGTTTACAGAAATCTTAATGTGCTTACCGAAATGGGAATGATTATAAAAATTACCTCGGAAGCAAACAGTGAGCATTATGACGGCAATACCGATTGTCATTATCACCTTATGTGCGAAAAGTGTCACGGTATTTTTGATGTGGATATCCCCTATTTTAAAGAACTTGAGAAAAAGGCGCAGGAGCGCAGTCCTCATAAAATAAAAACACACACCCTTGTTTTTTCGGGCGTGTGTGATAAGTGCGGGGAATAGGGGGAGAAAATGAATTGCACCTTCGGTGCATGAATTATTATCTTCGATAATATGAATTGACACTCCGTGTCATGAATTGCAAATAAATTTGCATGAATGCAAGGTCGGTATGCCATTCGGCACCGACCTTATTTTCGGCGTGCCGTGTCGTCACGCCCTACCGAGTACGGTAGTTTATCATAACCCATAAAAAGCGTATAAAAAAGATGATTATTAAACGAAAAAAGGGTAATAATCACAAAGAGTGATTATTACCCGATAGCCCGAAGCTGTATTAAGATACTGCGAGTGGCTTTTTTCGTTTAATAGGCGCTTTTTTTACGTTTTTTATAATTGGTCATATCTTACTTGGGCGTTATTATACGCCTTTAATACCTCTTCGGTTCCAAGTGTTTTAGCCTTCTTTAACCACTCTTCCCATTCCTTATCACCGTATTTTTCGTTAAGAACATACTTAACTGCAAATTCTTCGGCTGCTTTTGAAATGGATGCTTCATATTTGGATTTTACTTCTTTTTCCTCTGCGTTGAATGAAAGCACAGGGTCTTCCTCTAAATATCCGCCACCGGGCTTATTATTTATAAGGTCTTGTGCCTCCTGTTCCTTTTCGGTAAAGTCATAGTAGGAGCTGCGTCTGTCAAATCGCTTATATACGCCTGAGATATAAAGACCGTATTTTGATTCAAGCTCGTTGATGCCTACGCCCTTTTTACCTTCAAAGCCGATATATTCAGCCTTGCCGTCGTCTCTTAAATTATAGGTTACTCCTTCAACACCCATAGTGATAAGCTGAGCACCCGAATCGGATAGAAGATAGTCGCAAAGCTTCATTGCAAGAAGCTCGTTTTCACCCTTTTTAACTGCCGAGCCGGAGCCGGAGCGTCCGTTCGGAAGAAGCTTTCCGCCGATTGGATAATAATATCTTAAGTCATATTCGGGAACGGTGTTTAAGGTCTGCTCCTTAAACATATCAAGTCTGCCAATCCAGTCCCATGTAACAAAGGCTTTATCCTTCTGAGTCATTTTAGAGGTCCATGCCGCCTGTGTAGCGGTTAAGAATTCAGGATCTGCAAGTCCTTCATTATACATTGTTTTTAAAAGGTCAATAACCTCTTTGAATTTAGGATCCTCACAGGAATATTTCCATGTTTTGGTTTCTTCGTCATAATATGGGTTAAAGCCGTTTATCCCCCAGCTGTATCCAAAGAATTTGAATATATTGATACCGCTTTTTGAAGCGTAAGGTGTTGAATCGGGATATAATTCCTTTAATTTTCTTAACACATCAAGGAAGCTTTCCGGATCAGTCCAAAGCTCAATACCGTGCTTATCGAAAATATCCTTACGATAAAGCATACCGTTATTAACATCTCTTGAAATATCATAAATAGGATACATAAATACGCTTCCGTCGGGAGCCTTCATATTTTTAAGAGCGCTTTCAATACCTCTTTCCTTTGCTTCATCAACATAAATCTTTTTAAGGTTAGGAAGCTCGTCAATATAATCAAGAATATTTGCAAAAGCCCCCTGCATACCAAGGTCGTTTATTGCTTCCATGGTAAATCCGTTAGGATGAAGAAGGTCGGGCATGGCTTCCTTTGCAGCGATAAGCACCTTTGCCTTTTCTTTATAGGCAGAAGGCGGAACAGCGATAATCTGAACGTTAAGACCTGTTCTTCTTCGTAATTCCTTTATAACCACGCTGTCATTATTGGTGGTAACATCGGTGTTACAAAGCATTTCGATTTTAGTGCCCTTTTTGTCAATGGGAAGCTTAAGGCTTCCGTAGTCTCCTATCTTTTCGGGACTAAGCTCCGACTTTGAAGGAATTTCAAAATCAAGATCTTCCTTTTTCTCAAAAAGACAGCCTGAAAATGCTCCAAGCACCATAATTATTGAAAGTAGTAATGCAATCTTTTTCATTTTATCCACTCCTTTTTTTTTAGTGTAACATATATTTAGTGCAGTAAGACTTGAACACAATATGCCTTAAATCTGTTAAATTACAATCTTTTTAATTTGTCGTCTTTGTAAGGCGACAAGCCTGACTGCAGACTCCGCATCAAAAATCTTGAAAATTTCCCAAGATTTAAGGTCTGCGAGTTTTAAAATCAGAAATTTTGGGTAAGATAAAGAAATTTCAAGAATTATACTTTCGTATGTTTGCAGGAATTTCTGCCATATTACGCGAAATTTCCATTTTAAAACCATATGGTGTTCGAGTCTTACTGCACTAAATAAAAAAATAGAATTATTTTACTATTTTTTGTATTTTTATACTTTTTGATATTAAAAATTTAAAATGAATTGCATCATTTGGATGCATGGATTGTTATCAAGGATAACATGAATTGACACTTCGTGTCATGAATTGCAAATAAATTTGCATGAATGCAAGGTCGGTATGCCATTCGGCATCCGTCCTTTTCTCGTTGCCGTAAGGCAACATATCGAGTTCCGCAGGAACATATCGAGTGCGAAGCACATATCGAGTTTTGCTTTAGCAAAACATATCGAAAATCCCATAGGGATTTATATTTTACACCTCATCCGTCAGCTATCGCTGACACCTTCTCCTCAAGGAGAAGGCTATGGCCTCCGTTCTTTTTCATATTACCTCAAGATACAATTTGATTGCCGCGAATATCCCAATACCTAAAAAGATATAGGCAGACCAGGTTGTGGTGGTATAAAACCAGTCGGATGGCTGTGCATCATGGATATTGGAAATTATATGAGTATAGGAAAGCTCAAATAAGGTATCCGGATGAAAAATCGAGGTATAGAAGAAAATCGGCATAAGAAGATAGAAAAAGAAAAGCACCAAAGCAACCCCGAGGCTTCCGATTTCCTTTACCGTAATCACATAAAGAGGGGCAACGATTATAAAATATATAACAATAAGCGAGTAATTTATAATTGCTTTTATTTTTTCTCTTCGTTCAAGCTTTGCAAAAAACTTTTCAGCGGTTTCGCCGCTTTTTTCATCATCTAAAAGCCCATAGCATTTTTCACATACCGAAAGAGAATCGGCATTTTCCCAACCGCATTTTTTACATTTCTTCATTTATCTTCCTCCTTATGTATTTATTGATTGTATTTTATCATATATGCAAAGAATTGTAAAGTGAAATGAAGGACTTAAAGAGAATTACAAATGAAGAACGGCAAGCACCCTATTCGGTGCTTGCCGTTTTTTATTTCAATATCATGTTTTTATTTAATGGACTACGTTTCATTACACCTCATCCGTTCTTTTCTCGTTGCCGAAAGGCAACATATCGAGTTTCAAAGGAACATATCGAGTGCGAAGCACATATCGAGTTTTGCTTTAGCAAAACATATCGAAAATCCCATAGGGATTTATATTTTACACCTCATCCGTCATCTATCGCTGACACCTGTCTCGTTGCGACTCAGTCACGGCTCGGCTCTGACAATTCACAGGATTGTCATTCACTACCTCGCCGACGCTTCGCTACCTCAAGGAGAAGGCTATACATCGGTTCTTTTCAAATACTGTAGGGCGTGTCGACCCCGGCACGCCGAAAGATAAATTACTTTTCCCCTAATTGAGTCTGATTTCTTCTACCATATTCCATCGTCCGAATGTGCTTCCTTTAAATTCGATTTTTACATATCTTCCCGTTTTCCCTGCAAGCGACACAGCTTCAAATCCGTTTTTTCTTGTGGTTGTACCGTCGGTTACAACAGGAGTATATGTTAAATTATCCTCGGAAACAGATATTGAATGGGTATATGTTCTTGCTTTACCGCCATAATAGCAAATATCAATTGCATTCAGATTTTTTGACTCGCCAAGGTCTATTATAACATAAGGATAATTTCCATTTTCGTCGGCCTTTGCCATCCACATAGTCGAATGGTCGTTATCAAACATATTGGAGGCATAGCTTAAATATCCGTCATCAGATGACTGGGTAACCGATACAGGCTGTATTCCCTCCGTTACTCTTATATTGTCAAAGGTCTTTTTGCCGTTATCCTTCGGTATTTTAACGGTTACCGCCTTATCCTCACCTTCCCAGCCTACCTCGCAGCCGAAGGACTCAGATATGAATCTTACAGGAACCACAAAACGCCCGTTTATAATGGTTGCGGGCACATCAAGGGTAACGGGCTCGTTATTTTTATAAGCGATAGCCTGATTCCTGGTTATTTTAATCTCGGTTCCGTCCTTTACGGCGGTAGCAGTTTCGGTTGCCCCATCCCAGGAAACGGTAGCTCTCAGCTTTTCAAAGATAGCTCTCATTGGAACAAGAACTCTTCCGTTTAAGTTAAGGGGACGGACATCAGATACCAAAAGTTTTCCGTCGGTATAAACCTTAACATCATTTAAAATGCGGTCAAAGGTTGGTCTTGGGTCATTAATCAGCATAGAGGTCTTATCCTCGCCGTAAATACTTTGTAAGTATTCGGGATTTCCGTCCGATTCTTTAACGGTGATAAAACGGTCTGCACCCTTACAGCCCTCAACGCCGTCAACGGTCTGGGTTGCATAGATTTTATGGTTGCCGTTTTTAAGATTTACGGTAAGTGTGTACAGGTTATCCTCACCGATTTGTGCCTCATAAGGAATATTGTCTATATAAACGGTAACCTTCGATGCACCAAGCTGACACATACCTTTTACAGTTACACTGTTATCATTAAGCTTACTGTCTGCCTTAGGATAGTTAATTACAGGAGCATTCGGTTTGGCATTTATAATGCTTCCCGTAAATCTTTCGGAAAGCTGTGCCTTGAAGATGCTTCTCGGGTTAACGGGGGTGTACTTTGCCTCAAAATAGCCGTCTCCTATAAAAGGAGTACCCTCCTCGGTGGCAATGGCACTGTCGGGGCAGGTGTCCTGCTTTGAGGTTTTATACTTTATAACAGTTTTTTCAATTCTTTTTGCCTTACTGTCCATAGCTCCCTTATCGGAATATATACCAAAGATTCCCACACCGAAGTTCTGATAGCCAAGGGGCACATCCTGAACAACAATTGCACTTGCAAGACAGTTCCAGGCAACTGCACTTGCAGTTGTCCAGCCCTGGCTGGCTGTTGCAGAGGTTCCGTATTTTCCGTTGTTGGCAAGGGATATGGTCGCGGGAGCATCACTCGGAACATTATAGATATTATCAAACAACACCGCAGTTGACCAGGTGCCGTGAGTTTCAACCGTACTCGCGCCCTCATCGTTAACATTGTCAACAAAGCTTACAGGTCCTGTACAGGGGTAGCCTGTGCCATAGGCTATAAGGGCATTATTGGCGTAACAGCCTGTATATAAAAGCTGTGAGGAACGGGAGGTGGTAAAGCTGTAGCGCTTTGCCGAGCCTGAAGAGCATATTGGCTCAAGATAAGAGCAGTTTTTAACCGTTATCTGCTTTGACTTATACTGACAGGTAACACCGGCATTGGAAAAATGCTTGGTAGTTACATCTCTTACAAATATGTTCTTGCTTCGTACAATTGAAATTGCATTATCGGCGTGATTTTCATCGGTAGGATTTCCGTTGTAGTAAGATTCAATTCTTAAATTCTCAATACCGCCGTTTTCAATTCTTCCCTCATCTCCGTTACGGCTGATGGATATAGGGGCAAATTCACCCATATAGGGCATGTGAACACCGAAATCAAGGGTGATTTCAGTTCCGTTTACGGCGGTAATTGTTCTTTCAAGAAGCATAGGGATTTTCCCCTTTGACCAGGAGGAATCTCCACCGTAAATATCAGTCATCCCCATCATTTCAATCGCCTCTGCCCACTCTTCGGTGGAGGGCTGGGAAAGAATGATTTCTTCACCGGCACTTAATTTCTTTGCATCCTCCAAGGATACGGAAACTGTTTTTGAGCCTGACGGAATATAGGAATCGGTTAAATAAATTTTTTCTCCGATTCCCTCCGGCTCCTCGCCATAGTAAGATACTACGGTATATTTTACCGGTTCAAAAGCATAAAGAACAGTTCCCTCCGGGCCCTGCCCCGAGCCTGACAGTAAAACTCCCGATTTCATCTTAATGCCGTTTTTATTTATGTAGTATTTACCCTCTTTTAATTTAAGGACTTTAATCGGGCTTAAGGCTGCCATTTCGGAAACCTTATCCACCGCCGCCTGAAGATGAGCGGTATCATCTTTTGTGCCTGTCGGAGCTATTTCTATGGCAACGGGAAGATTTTCAGTAATCGGAAGCTGATATTCTCCGTTAAAGAAGCCTGCATAGGAATAATCGCCCAATATATCCCCTTTTTCCGAATAGGGGGTGTAGACAAGCTTACCGTTAACAGGAGCTGCTATTTTTGCATCCACCGAAGGCACCTGCCCGGGCGGAATAAAATCCACATATTCCTTTTCTGGCTTATATGAGCCCTTATAAATCGCGATACTGTCCGCATACAGGGTTCCTGTATTGGAACCCAGCCCTGCAATAACTACCTGACAGTATTTGGCTCCGTCAGGTGCGGGAAGGTATACAGTTGCATGCTCCCACCGACCGAGCACAGCATTTGCCGAGGCTGAGGCAATCTGCTTTTTATTCCCATCGAAATGTCTTACAAAAAGCTTTAAGCCTGAACCTTCAGAAAGATAAAGCATGGCATCTACAGTGTACATAGCACCTTCCATAACAGGAATAAAAGGTGATTTGATGCCGGGACCCGTTGTGTCCGGGTCAACTATTTTTACCGATTTTGAACCCTCATACACATTTTTTGTTTCAATAAAGGTAAGCTCCGGGGATTTGGTGGACTGATATGACCAAAAGGAGTATCCGTCCTCAAAATCCTCGTAGAATATTCTTTCTCCGTCTTCCACATCCCAGGGATTTGTAACCTTCGGGTCAGTGGGCTTGGAAAGTCCCTTTACAATGCTTATATTGTCAAGATAGATTTCTCCCTTCAGGGAGCCCATCCCTGCAACCACAAGCTGAATATAGCTTGAGCCCCCGGGGGCGTAAAGACTTGCCCAGCCTGCCTGCCATAAATCTCCTTCGGGAATAACCGCGGTGCTTTTTAAAGTCTTTCCCGCTTCATCATAAATTCTGTAATATATTCTTAAATCCTTCCCCGAAACTGCCTTTAAATTGGCATAAACCGTATATACATTGCCGGGGGTAACGGGAATTTTATCGGTTTTGATACCTGCGGTACCGCCCTCGATATCGTCAATAATATGAACGGATTTTTTTCCCTCATAGCTTACCGTGTCGGAGATATCAACCTTTCCTTCGGAATTTCCACCGTAAAGAGTCCAGTTTTTATCATAGCCCTCCTCAAAGGAATCGTAAAATAAAACCGCACCGTCCTCCACACCGTCTGAAGAAGCGGTAAGCCCTGCAACCTGTGTAGCAGTTACCCTGTTTCCGCCCGGAACGGTTGCTTTGACTTCTCCTTTAACCACCCTTACATTATCGAAAAATACTTCACCGGTCTGAATGTCGGAAATACCCACCGAGGCTCTTACAAATGAAGTTTTTTCAGGTGCTGTCCCCTTAACAATTATATTTTCCCAGCCACCTTCTTTTCCGTTTTCGGTAACGGTGGAAATAATTTTGCTGTTTATATCCAGAAATTCAAGATAAACTCTTGCATTGCCCTTAAAAACATAAGCATCTGCCGATACGGAATATACGGTATTTCCCGTTGCGTTTTTCGCAGGAACTGAAGCCTTCACACCGTAATCCATACCCTTGTCAAATATAAAGATACTTTTACTCCCCTCACTTTTTGTAAGGTCAGTAATCTTTACACAGGAAAGAGCCGTATCCGAATCGAAGATAAGCTTGTCAATCCCCTCTTCGAAGCCTTCCGAAATAAGCACCTCATCCGCATAAGCTGTAAAGAAAGTGCCGATGGACATTATCACGGATAAAATGATAATAAGACTGATTACTCTTTTCATATATATTTACCTCCGTTTTTGATATTGCTATATAATAAAGATAACATAATAAAATTATCAAGTAAATGTATTTTTTATATTTTTTTGGTTTTTTTATCTTTATTCTTATTCTTCACATTGTTATAGGTTCTTACCGACCGGAAACCGCTTTCTTTAGTTGTCAATATGACCAAAATATGTGACACGTTATTTTTTGCTTCAGATGGCAAACAGTTACAGCCAATTATATATGAAAAGAATTTGTAAAGAATATTAGTAAAATGGACGTTTTAGGGCCTATCCCTAAAACGTCCATTTTATATTGTAAATTAAAATATAACTTCCTTACCGGTTTTTGCTGATTCATATATTCCGCTGATAATTTTCATAATTTCCGTACCTTGCTCAGGTGTGCAAATTAACTTTTCTCTTCCTAAACAGCAACCTACAAAATGGTTTATTTCACCATCGAACAAATCAACTGTATCTTTAAGTTGAGGAGATGTTTCCATAAAGTAACCTGTATCAGAAAGTTCAATCATATCTATTTTTGTACCATTGTACTGTAGCCCTGCTTTAGTTCCGTTAAGTTCAACATTTCTGCCCTCTTTTACAGAATTAAGAACCCAACTTGCTTTAACATACAGGCACGCACCATTTTCAAAATGAACATAACCTGAAGCAAGACTTTCAACAGTTCTTTCATAAGAGTTAACATCAGAAGAATTCCATATAGCACCTGTGCTTTTTGCAACATTTGGAAGATTTTCGTTTATATTACTGGTAAAACCCTTTACACTTGTTGCTTTTGGATAACCCATAAGATAAAGTGCAGTATCAATTTCATGAATCGCGCCATCGATAAGTGCGCCGCCTCCGGCTTTATCTTTGTTTATAAACCACCCACCGATTTTATTGCATCTGTTTATACGGGAGGCTTCTGCATAGTATATTTCTCCCATTTTTCCTGCATCTATATATTCTTTCATAAACTTAACTTCTTTAGAAAACCTTACTACAAATGCATACATTAATATTTTACCGGTTTCTTTAGCAGTTTTTTCACATTCCAATGCTTCTTCATAGTTCATTGCAGGTGGTTTTTCACAAAGTACGTGTTTACCCTTCTTAAGTGTTTCAATAACAATATTCTTATGAGTAAAAGTCGGTGTAACAATACTTACCGCATCAATCTCAGGATTATTAAGAATATCATTATAATCAGAATAATACTTAGGAATAGAATATTGTTCAGCTCTTAATTTAGCAGTATTTTCATTTACATCGCATATCGCACATAACTTAACTTCCGGGTTTTTAAGATAAGATTCTATATGACATTCAGATATTGCGCCTGCGCCTATTATACCTATTTTAAGCATACTAATCCTCCCAGCTTATATTTACTGCCAATGCCTGTGTTCTGTCTTCCATAAGCATTTCATACATACTCACAACATCTTTGTAACTGCATTTATGAGTTATCATTTCTGAAGCAGAGGTTTGATTCTTTTCAAGAAGTTCAATAAAATATTCCGAATCTCTTCTTCTTGTCCAAGGATCGCCATTAACTTCGTTTTGTGTATGTACGGCAGAGTTATGTGCGCCAAGTATAGATATACCCATACGATTACAGTATTCTAAATCAACGAGTGCTTTTCCCTTAGGACTGCTGGTAATAATAAGTTTTCCTCTTTTACCCAAGCATGCAATTTCATCACTTACAAGTTTTGGATTACTTGTAGTTTCAAATACAACTGCAGCACCTTCATTAAATTTCGTATTTTTCTTTACAATTTCAGCTGCATTTTCTTTTA
Source organism: Oscillospiraceae bacterium (assembly GCA_015068665.1). Taxonomy (GTDB): domain Bacteria; phylum Bacillota; class Clostridia; order UMGS1840; family HGM11507; genus SIG450. Next base: position 33,775 of record SVKB01000023.1, read on the forward strand.
AAGTATTGATTTTTACAAAGCATGGGTCATCAGGAAGTTTGTCAAGACGCAAATCTGATATATCACAAACAAACACTCTTGTTGAACCTGCGCATTTTGCAAGTCTGGCAACTAACTGACCAATAAGACCTGCACCATAAACTACACAAGCATCTCCCGGTCTTATTCCTGAAAAACGCACGCTTCCCATTGTAATCTGCGCGATAATTCCAAAAACTGCTTCTTCTGATTTTACCAAGTCAGGTAAAAACATAGTTTGTTGATAGTCATCTTTATTTATCGTATAATACATTGTGTGCGGAGCTAAAGTTAACATTCTTTTCCCGATTAAATCCGAAGATACATTTTTACCTACAGCGATAATCTTACCAACATTTGAGTAACCGGGTTCAGTAGGATAATAGATATCATTCATCCATGGTGAATCAGGCTCAACATTACCTTCTAAAAGTGTTAATTCCGTTCCCGTACTTATTTGTGACACTTCAGTCTTAAGAAGAATATCATCATCGCCTACAATCGGCATTTCACATTCGTGTAATTCAACTTTCTTTTGTTCTACGAACACAACTTTGTAATTTTTACTCATTAAGAGCACCTCCTATAATATATCTCAGACGTTGGATAACTTTACAACGACTTTAATCTTATTCTATATAACAATCGGATATGCAACAAGTAAATTATTTGAAAATACTGGTAATTATTTTAAAAAATAAAAATTTAAGAAACAAAAAAAAGAGTGGTGCAAATGAACTGCCCCAATTTGTGCGGACAGCATAAAAAAGAGTGCCTATGGTATAAATATTAAATTTTAAGCAACATACTGACTTCGTTTTTCAAGCGGAGTCAGTTTTGTTTTTAGTTGTATTCTTT
>SVKB01000042.1 GCA_015068665.1 Oscillospiraceae bacterium
TTATAGGTTCTATAAGAATTTTCAAATTAGGAAATTTTTAGATAGAATGAGGCAAAAACGCAGGTAATATTCGGATATTACCGAGGATTTTAACGATATTATATCAAAAATTTACAATTTAAAAACGTGTTCGGATAACTTTCCGACGGCTACCACTTGCCGTATCTAATACGCCTTCGGGTGACCCAAAATCAAAGATTTTGGCTAAGTTTATCCATTCTGAAGATTTTTTCCTATCCCCTCTGAATTGTTTTGGGGGCTGTAAATAAATTTACAGCCCCTTTCTTTTGACTATATACTTACTGAATAGTTTGGTGCTTCCTTGGTAATGGAAATATCGTGAGGATGACTTTCCTTAAGACCTGCACCGGTAATTTTAACGAATTTACCATTTTCCTTAAGACTTTCGATATCAGGTGTTCCGCAATAACCCATACCTGCTCTTAAGCCACCCATAAGCTGATAGATGGTTTCGCTTAAAAGACCCTTATAAGGAACACGTCCTTCAACGCCTTCGGGAACAAGCTTTTTACTGTTCTGCTGGAAATATCTGTCCTTACTTCCTGCGGACATTGCAGCTAAAGAGCCCATACCTCTATACACCTTGAACTGTCTTCCCTGGAATATTTCGGTTTGTCCGGGACTTTCCTCACAGCCTGCGAACAAGCTACCGATCATAATAACATCGGCACCTGCGGCAATTGCCTTGGGAATATCACCTGAGAATTTGATACCGCCGTCTGCGATAACCTTAACATCTGTGCCCTTTGCAGCTTCAGCAACATCCATAACAGCGGTAAGCTGAGGTACGCCGATACCTGCAACAACACGGGTTGTACAGATAGAACCGGGACCGATACCAACCTTGATTGCATCAGCTCCTGCTTCTATTAAATCCTTTGCAGCTTCTTTTGTTGCAATATTACCTGCGATAAGCTGAAGATCGGGATAGTGCTTCTTTATAAGCTTAACAGTATTCATAATGCCTGCGGAATGACCGTGGGCGGAATCTAAAACAACAACATCAACGCCTGCTTTATATAAAGCTTCGGTTCTTTCAAGAACATCCTGGGTTACACCGATTGCGGCACCAACTAAAAGTCTTCCCTTTTCATCTCTTGCGGAATTGGGATACTGAACAGCCTTTTCAATATCCTTTATCGTGATAAGACCTTTAAGATAACCGTTATCGTCAACTATAGGAAGCTTTTCAACCTTGTACTTGCAAAGAATTTCCTTTGCACGGTCAAGATTTGTTCCTTCGGGAGCGGTAATAATGTTTTCACTTGTCATATATTCCTTGATAGGTCTTGAATAATCGGTAACAAATCTTAAGTCTCTGTTTGTAAGAATACCTACAAGCTTACCTTCAACGGTAATGGGGACACCTGATATTTTATATTTGCCCATAAGCTCGTCCGCATCCTTAATGGTATGATCGGGCGATAAAAAGAAAGGATCGGTAATAACGCCATGCTCTGACCTTTTAACTTTATCAACCTCGTGAGCCTGGTCCTCTATAGGCATATTCTTATGGATTATACCTATACCCCCTTCTCTTGCAATGGCAATTGCAAGTCTCGCCTCGGTAACTGTATCCATAGCCGCACTCATAAGCGGTATATTCAATTTAATTTTTTTAGTAAGATAAGTTGACAAATCTACCTGATTGGGAAGAACATCGCTCTTCTGAGGTGCCAAAAGCACATCATCAAATGTGAGACATTCTCTTATTTCAAACTTTGACATATTAAACTCCTCCATTTTAAAATTATTTTTTATAGTATAATAAAAAAGACAAAATTAGTCAAGAGGATTGATTATTTTTTACATTTAAGTTATAATATTTTTGGTGATTTAAATGAAATTTGTTAATTTTGACATAGAAAACAGGGTTTATCTTGCTCCCATGGCAGGAATTACCGACTTAGCATTCCGCACGGTATGCCGTCACTATGGAGCTGATTTGTGTTATTCGGAAATGATAAGTGCAAAAGGGCTTTATTATAAGGATAAAAAAACAAAGGCCCTGCTTCTTACAAATTCATACGATGTTCCATTAATTGTTCAGATTTTCGGCAATGACCCTTATATAATAAGCGAAGGTGTAAAAATAGTTGCCGATATGGGATTTAAAATGATTGATATAAACAGCGGATGTCCTGCCCCTAAAATCGTAAATAACAACGAAGGCTCTGCTCTTATGAAAAATCCGAAGCTGTTGGGCGAAATTACCGAAGCGGCAGTCAGAGCATCCTCTCTTCCCGTTTCGGTTAAGATAAGAACAGGCTATACAAAGGATAGTATAAACGCGGTAGAATGTGCAAAAATTATTGAAGAATCAGGTGCCAGTGCCATTACTGTTCACGGAAAAACAAGAGAGCAGTTTTACTCGGGAGAGGCAGACTATACCGTTATAAAATCGGTTAAGGATACGGTCAAAATTCCCGTTATTGCCAACGGAGAAATTCACACTCCCGAGGAATGCGAAAGAGTGTTAAGCTTAACCGGCTGTGATTTTGCCATGGTGGGAAGAGCTGCCCTCGGAAATCCTTTTATATTTGAGCAGATGAAGGATTATTTTAAGACCGGCACTTTTAAGAAAAGCTACAGTATTGAGGAGAGACTTGACACGCTTTTAAAGCAGGCTTCCCATACAGTTGAATATAAGGGCGAGCACCGTGCAGTGCTTGAGGCAAGAAAGCATATTGCCTGGTATCTGAAGGGAATTAAAAATTCAAAAAATTACCGTATGAGAGCAAATACAGTAGAAAGCATGGATGAAATACAAAATTTATGCGAGTCTGTAAAAAAAGAATTTTCAGAATAACTATTAAAAAGAGAAACATACCGAAAAGCCCGGGGATATTTAAATATTCTCAGGCTTTTTAATTCGTATAAAAATTTCACAAAAGCAATTTTAGTTACCACAGCGCAGTAAGACTCGGACACCATTTTGTGTTCAAGTCTTACTGCACTAACATTTAATAGAAGGATAACTTTTTTAAAAAGGTTTAAATTAATAATATCAGATATTTTTCATACTTCATAAGAAAGGGTTTTATTTATGAAGAAAAAGAAATCGTTATTATTATTTACCTTTTTTTCATTTTTATTATTTTTTACCCCTTTTTCCTGTGAAGAGGCAGAAGAAATAAATGCTTCGGCATATCCTTATGAGGAACTTGTATATCCTTCCGGAGAAGCCTGCGGAATAAAAATTTTATCCGACGGCATATTGGTTATTTCGGTTACGGATATTGATGAAGCTCCCTCTCCTGCAAAAAAAGCGGGAATTATCCCGGGAGATTTTGTAAAAGGTATAAACGGAAATCCCCTTAAAGATTCAGATGATTTTATAAAAAAAGTAAAGGAGCTTAAGGATAAGGAGTTTGAAATCGAATTTGAAAGAGAGGGACAAAGAAAATCAGCAAAATTAAAGCCATATCTTAAAGAAGGAGAATTTGTTCTCGGAATGTGGGTAAGAGACAGTATCGCCGGACTTGGCACCCTCACCTTCTACTCAGGTGATAAAAAAAGCTTTTCGGCGCTGGGGCATTCAATAAGCGATACTGATACGGGAGAGGTTATGCCCGTCAAAGACGGCGAGCTGGTTTACGCAAATATTTCTTCAATAAGAAAGGGCGAAAAAGGAAGCCCCGGAGGTCTTGTAGGATATTTTACGGAAGAGAGCAAGGTCATCGGAAACATAACCGATAATACCCTCTTTGGGTTATCGGGGAAAATAAGCAATCCCCAAATCATTCAAAAAACCACACCCGTTCCATTGGGAAGAAAAGATGATATCCGTTTGGGAAAAGCAAAAATAATAACTACCATAGAAAAGGAGCCTGAGCTTTTTAATATCGAAATAATAAAGATAAATAAACAAAACAAGCCGGATGTGAAGGGATTGGTAATTAAGGTTACCGATAAAAGGCTTCTCGAAAAAACGGGAGGAATTGTACAAGGAATGAGCGGCAGCCCTATTATACAGGATGGTAAACTTGTTGGTGCAGTAACCCACGTATTCGTGAATGATCCAACGAGAGGTTATGGGATATTTATAGAAAATATGCTGGCGGAGACTGAAAAAATTAAATAATTAACAACTTAAACACTCACTGTTTAACGGTGGGTGTTTTTGTCTAAAAACTCTTAAAATTTTTTAGACAAAAAACGAAGGTGAACTTTTTAAGAAAATAAATCAACCAAAAAGGTTGACAAAAGAAAAATTGCATGTTATAATGAATGTGTGATTTGAAAAATCATAATTTAGGAGGTTGCAAAAATGATTACTGCTTTTGGAAAATTCTTGCGTATCCTGAGAATGGATAACGGAGAAATTTTAAAAACTATGGCTGAAAAACTTGAGGTTACATCTTCTTTTCTTTCAGCAGTAGAGAACGGCAAGAAAAAAATTCCTGCGGATTGGGCAGAAAAAATCAGCAATTT
>SVKB01000024.1 GCA_015068665.1 Oscillospiraceae bacterium
TGCTTCTCCGGGAACTCGTATTCCAGATAGTAGCCGACCATGATGTGGTCACGCCCGAAGCGGCTGAGGTCTTTGGTGACAATGCAGTTTACTCGTCCTGCATCCACATCTGCCATCATTCGCTTGAAATTCGGTCTTTCAAACGTAGTGCCACTCCATCCGTCGTCGATGTACTCGCCGACCACATGAAGCCCCTGTTCCTTTGCGTACTGCTGTAAAATGGTTCGCTGGGTCTCGATGGAAACGCTGTCGCCATAATTCTCGTCATCACGGCTGAGTCTCATATATAGTGCTGTATTGTACGGTTGTTTCATTAAAATCCTCCTGTTCGTGAAACAACCCACGCTTACAATACTTTCCTATGATACATTATACCATAAGCGTGGGTTTGATTCAATGCGATTCTGTTAACAATTCATCGAATTATTTGCGGATACGGTGCTTCCTGCGGCGAAACGGACAAGATTTTCGATCACCTTATCCAAGGTCTGTCCGTTGGGTGAGAAGAACTCCGTTACCTTGGTGCGGGTATTGCCGTTGTAGTAGTAAAGCGTACCGTCAAGCTCGGTGCCGTAATAACCTCGTTCCTTGTTTGCGATAAATCGTTCCTCCCATTCTTTTTCCCACTTTTTGATTACCGCTGCAGGCGGATCAAAGATCATATCAAAGCAGGCGCAAAGGTCGATGGGTTCGTATGCGGTGGTGATTTCGTTGGTCATTCAATTCCTCCTTATCGTTCATTCTGATGATGACGTTTTTTGTTCTGTTCCGAAAGCTGCTGTCTTTCGTTTTCGGCACTTCTGACCGCAAGCGTGACTTGACGCAGATTGCGTACATCGTCACGCAGAACTTCCATTTCTGTCTGCATGGAAGCATACTCGGCTTCCAATGCGGCAGCATCCTTTCTCCATTTCGTCAGCGGCAACTTTCCGTCATGGAAATGCGGTTTCAGCTTGCGCTCGGCGGCGTAATACTTCCGAAGCTCGCTTTCGTGTTCTTCCTTGAATTTGTCTTTTTTGCCCTTGAACTTGATGCGATACCATTCATCGTAAATGGGCTTGGTGTCTGCATAGTTCTGTGCCTGTCGCAGAAGCTCGGCTGTTTCTTTCATCTTCGCTTCAACGGATTTACAGGCGGCAGATCGGGCATCCAATTTTTCCTGCTGTGTAGATACCCTTGCTTCCAGATCGGCAACGGTACGCAGATTGTTTTCGCTGATATAATTCACAAGCTGGCTCATGTTTTTGAGATTGCCTACCTTGCCGTAGACACTCCATGCACCGGCGTTGCGTTTGCTGTAATAATCGGTGATGATTTCCGCAAGGGTGGGTTCCTTCGTTGCTTTCAGCTCACGGTTGATCTCACGGATGGCAGCGAACAGTTCACTCAGCATAGCGGCGATATTCTTTCTCATGCTGTTAATGCGGCGAATCCATCTGTTCATATCGCCCTTATCCGTGCGGATGCCTTTTGCTTCCATTGCACGAACAGTTACACCCTCATGGACGGTGGGCAGTTGGTCGATACCTTGTCGCTCATAGCTGCGGTGGTCGATCCGACAGTCCAACTCCTTTTCCGCAAATTTCTGATTACACAAATCAGCCCATGCTTTCCGCCAATGTTCCAAGGTATCAGGACTGCCCCAATCGGTAGTAGGCACAGCGTTGAATACATAGTTTCCTGCTTCGTCCCGGATGCGTTCACCATGCTCGTCCAACAGATATTCCCGCCGCTGCTTTTTGCCCCATCTGCCTTGTTCATCCAGAGGACGGATGGGACACATGACATGGAAGTGAGGATTGGAAATGCCGCCGTCCTCCTTGTCGGGGGAATGAACAGCGAAGTCCACCACCATGCCACGGCGCACAAACTGCTCCAATAAAAATTGCCTTGCAAGCTCGATATTCTCCTGTATGGAAAACTCGTTTTGCAAAGCAATGTCAAAGCTGTATGCAAGCTGCGCTTTCTTTCCCCGTTCCGCTTTCTCCACCTCATTCCATAAGGTTTCTCTGTCAGAGAAAGAGTGTGGGGCATGGGGCGGCAGCAGGATTTCCGAACAGATTACGCCGCCCTTTTTTGTGTAGTCACTGTCCTCGCCATAGTATTCGCTGTGCAGCTTTTCGCCGGAGCGATAGGCGGCAGACGCAATAGCGGATTGTCCTGCGCTTCGCTTGATTTGTGTAACATGAAAATGATATAGTGCGATACTCAACACCTCTCTTTCTGTTCAGCCCGGTTGTGTTCGTTGACCGCTTCCATAAGCAAGCCCTTGACCTCCGGGACGGCAAGGGCTTTTTCCGCAAAGGCGTAAAACTCGGTTTCTGTCAAAACCTTTGTCAGCGGTGCGACGCTTTCAATGGCTCCGCCACGGGTGATAAGGTGGTGCGCCCGCTTGCGCCGATCTCCTTTTTCGTAGTAGGTGATGCGGTTTTCAATCTGCTGTTTTTTGTGTTGGAGCTGCGAGAGCTTGCGTTCATTTTCCGCTTTCTCGGCTTCCAGTTCGGGGATGGTTTTCTGTTTTGCCATAGTACATGACCTCCTTATTTTTGATGTGGGGATATAAAAAGACCGCCTACCGAAGATCGGTAAACGGTCTATGTAAGGTGTTCGATTTTCAGACTTGTCGTTTGGGAATGGTTTGTCAAAACCGTTTCCAAATGACAAGTACGCAGGGATAGGCGAAGCCGCAAGGGGTACAGCCCCTTGTACGGAACGAAGTGACGCAAAACAGCCCGGACTTCAATCGTCCGGGCTGTCTGCCTCGCAGAGCGCACATACAGGGCTTGACCCTGTATAGAAGTGCGCCCTTTGTTCCAAAGGGACTTATAAAGTGCTGATGAAAGTAATAAGATCAGTTCTTTCTTTTCCAAGTGCTTGATCGGTAATATCAATAGCAGGTTGGAAAATACTTAGGTTTCCCTCGAAATGGTTAAACTCATTGATGAGCGTCTTTTTCGATGTTAGGCGAATACGGTTGCGAATTTGTTCGACATCATTTTCATCGGGATATGCAGCCGATATTATCTGCCCAAGTTGTTCATGACGGGTGGTGTCAATCCCAAACTTTTCAACGAGATTTTTCTCAACCATAAGCCGAAGAAATAGATACACAAACGAATGACGCAATGTTCTATCCAACAAAGGAAATCTCTCAGTATCAAGCAAGTGAACTCCATCAACAGTTTTGCCAAGGATATCTGTTACCGACACCTCATAAGAATCGGGAAGATGTTCTGGATGCGCTCCGAACAATTCAGTATACGCTCTCGCAATATCCACCTTTTCTGTTTTATACCCATGCATCACTTGGGTCAGAGACTCAAATAACGGTCTGTTGCAAATGATGTTTGCATACCCTCGCATAAAGGGAATCATGGAGATAAGAAACAGTTCTCGATTAACGACATGGCGGGGAACACTTTCTCTAAATGCAGTCAGGAGTTTTTCAAGACTGATAAGCATTTCCTGCTCGTTGTTTTTCAGAGGAATAAAACCGTTAAGTTCTCCGTCCGTATTATTTAACAGATACAGCTTGAAACAGCGTCTGTACTGCCCATCAAGCAATCGAATTAAATCTGTATTATGAGTCAGCACAATACGCTTCTTGTGGTGCAGCATTTTTACAATCGCATAAACGACTTTGTTCTTGTAGATAGAATCAAAACTGGACACAGGATCATCAATCACAACTATTGGACATTCAGAATTCTTTGCTTTCAGAAATTCAAATGTTAGCGAAAGAAAATTTTGCTCTCCTGTACTCAACGGAAGTTCATCTCTTGTTTTTCCGAGGAATTCTTGATTCGAAAGATAAATCCGCAGTCGTCTGTTTTCATCTCGTTCAATGGTAAGCGGCTTACTCATGCTATTGCTGATTATCTCCTGAATATAGAGATAATCTTCATCTGCTATATCAGGTCTTTCAGCAATAATACGCTGGTACTCAGTATGGTGGGCAATGAGTTCGCTTCCATTTACGATCTCAACGACTCCATTCTCAATAAGTGTGCCATACAATTCCTTGTATGCCGACAGTTCTCTGACCAAATCGGAAATCGCTTCGGTGTTACCACTTGCAACCGCATCTAAAAGACTCGCCTTTATGCCGAACGGATCGGAAGTTGGAACAAGTGGAATTGTTTGCTCTATCGCTTCTTTAATCTTTTCTTCTAATGCATCAAGTGTCGCTTGTCGATGGGCTGTTTTGGCTGCTAACAGAGCCTCCCAGTCAATATCCTCATTATCACACACGATACATTTATCTTTGTGGAAGCGAGAGAGAATTCCAATTGCTTCGGTGTTTTCTTCAATCTCATGAACATGAGTGTTGGGAGAGATTTCAGCACCGACCAATGCTTCCAGTTGCTTTATGATTGACCGCTTGTTTGCCCAGTCGCCCTGAACAAAAGCGAGCTTGTCAGGAGTATATTCTGGAATATCACGATGTTCCAGAGAGGTTAATAAAGCTACAAGAGCATCAGTCGTATAACGATTCCCCTTTGACTTGCTGTTAGCACAATCTTTTATAAAAGCAGCCAACTCAGCGTTGGAAATCAATTCAATTAACAAGCTGTTACCGGCGGAAATGCCAAAAGTGTTCTTGATGAGAGATAAAATAGCGGAAACAACCGCATTGCGATCTGCAGCGACTTGATCTTGCAATTCGAATTCATGCCGGATATTATCGCCGAGAAAGAAATCACGAGTTTCACCGGAAATGATGTTACGATTGTTTTGGTCGTTTATAATATGAAAAACTTCAGCCCCTGCCTGATAATCTGTTCCATCAAGAGAGAACTCGATTTTAGTGTTTGGGGTATCGCCTAAAACTTTGATGAGACTTGTTTTTCCCGTTCCATTCGGACCATAGACAACAGCTATTTCTTCGGATTGCGGAAAAATAATCTCATTGTTGCGGACAAGGGGGCTGAAATCCCGTGTAAAGATATCTCCGCTTTCGATTTTCTTAAATACGAGCGACATTATCTTTGTAACCTCCTATATCCAAAATTACATACCGTTATAGTTCTCCCAACGCCACCTGATAAAATCACGATTGGTAAAGTCGGGAAGTACAATTCTCGGTGGAATAGTAGCACCATAGTCCATCCGAGCTCTTGTAGACAGTTCGACTACGCCTGTTTCGGAAATGCGAAGATGTCCAGCATCAAACAGCGTATGAATGTCCGTTCTCATTGCAAATCCATTTGCAACGGTATCTTCGCCGTTGTATTTGAACGGCTTGATATGTGCAGCTTCAAGCACTTCCGGCATAGTGACATTTGTAATAATGCACCGCTGGCAAGCAGCAAGAACATCGTGGCGGAATTTGGCTTGGTTGGGGCGACTGATTCTGAAATTCTGAACTCGTTTGCGTTCCACTTCCGATGCAACTTCGCTTGTGCGAATCTGTTCCAAGATCATTTGCAGAGAAGCATCAGTAATCGGGGTGGCAAGAATTTCAGCAATCTCAGATTCGATAAGAGCATTGATATGATATTGTTCAGCATCTCTCGCCACGCCATCAGCCTTTTCTAAGTAGCCGTAGTTTTCGAGGAACAGCAAATATTCTCTGGCAATACGAAAATCGTTAGCACCTTCGCAACAATCAGGCCAATCAGCAATGGTAATCTCGCCAGAGCGATACCAAAGAATAAAATTCACATAGTCAGCAAGCTGAGCGTGACAGCCGGAAAGCGGTATAATAATCTTCGTCAGCTCTGTGGTAGTCAAGAAGCCTTGTCCTCTCTTTTTTAGTTCCATAATCACCGACAGAATAATTCTGAGAGGATAGATGATTAAGCTGTGGCTTTCCCAATTCAAACATTCCGCCGCAGTTTGGATATGACTGTTCGGCAATTTGAAAGTCTGGACGGTTATTGCAGAAAACTCTGTCTGAGAAATATCGTGCTCAGCAACTCGGCGTCCAAAATCGGTAAGACGAATCAATCCTCGGCTGTCATCGGGGATTAGTCCAACGGCTTTCCAATATTGACCGGAATTTCGAATAATGTTTCGTTCACCGGTTCGCCTTGCCAGATCAACACCAATGGAGTCGCTTATATCATTCGATAGCTCAACAAGCTCATCAGCAAATTCCTGCGAACTGTATTTCAATCCACGACCTTCCAACTTTTTCATACGGAAAAGAACGCCCAGTAAGATAACAGGGTCGTTGATACCCTCGGTGCATTGTAAGCAAGCCCATTTCCACTTGAAATCAGGGAATGGTTTTACAGGGACAAAATCTTTTGATAACATTTACTTGTCACTCCCTTCGTATTGATTGAAAACATTTGCAACGGCATAACCAAGCAATGGCGGGACTGCGTTTCCGATCTGACGGTACACAGATGAGCGATTGCCGGAAAACTCATAATCTAACGGAAAGCTCTGTACCGCTGCCAATTCACGACAAGACATTCTTCTCTGAGCATTTGGATGGGGCAGGATTACAACTCCACCTTTGTTATCGCCACGGGCAGTAACAGTTGGAGCAGGCTTTTCGGGATCTAATGCTCTATGCCCAAGATAACCGTTAAATTGTAGTTTATATTTTGAGTAATCATGATTTGGCAGGTCGTTAGGGAGATCAGGATCAGGAATAACTGACATTGCTTCTCCAACGCTGACCCATTTCGGCAAACCATCCTCCCCGTCCTTGCTGTTAGTAGGATTAGGAAAAATGTACTCGAAGTTAATATCGTTGCGAACACCAATAATAATTACTCTTTGTCGTGTCTGTGGAACACCATAATCAGCGGCATTAAGCACTCGATAGCTCACCTTATATCCAAGGGATGAAAAATCACTCAAAATCATTTGAAAGACTGTCCCCTTAGCTAAGTTTGTAAGCCCTTTAACATTTTCGGCTAAAAAGAATTTCGGCTTCTTTGCATCAATTACTCGGATTAGCTGCTTATATAAAGCGTTGCGCTCATCCGCTTCATGACGCTTCATGTTGGCAACAGAAAAACCCTGACAAGGAAATCCGCCGATGATAATGTCACACTCAGGAATTTCTTCTGCATCAATTTTTGATATATCTTCGCAGACAATGTGATCGCCCAAATTATGCTTGTAGGTTTCAACGGCATCCTCATACAAATCATTTGCCCAAATGATTTCATGACCAGCCATTTTGAAACCTAAGTCAAGCCCTCCGGCTCCACTAAAAAGTGATACTACTCTCATACGATTTCTTCCTTTTCAAGTCTCATCAATTCTGTTCCAAGTTTTCGGGCGAACATAACAGGGACAGCATTTCCGATCTGACGATAACAAGAGTTCATTGTTCCTACGAAATGAAAATCTTCCGGGAAAGTCTGAACACTTGCGCTCTCACGGATCGTCAATCTGCGCTTTCCATTATAATGTGGGATGGCACAAACGCCACCTTTTCCGTTTCCTCGTGCAAGAACAGTGGGGGACGGCTTATCGGGATCAGTTTCTCTATGTCCCGTGAAATTACGATACTCCACTTTGTAAGCCGAGTAGATATGATTGAGGACATTGTTTTCTTCATCGGGGTTAGGAAAATGATCAATCGCCTCTTTGATCGACACCCATTTTTGTAGCTCACCGTTTTTAGAGTGAGTAGGCTGCGGAAATACAAAGCGTAATTCCTCTCCTAAATCTACTCGCTGTCCAATAATGATAACTCTTTGTCTTGTCTGCGGAACACCATAGTTCGCCATATTCACAAGATTAACCGATGTGATATAGCCAGCGGCTTCAAAATCAGCCACAATTTGCTTAATCGCTTCACCCTTGCCAAGGCTAAGAATTCCTTTTACATTTTCCGCAATGAAATATTTAGGCTGCTTTATTTTGATTGTATTGTAGAAAAAACGGTAAAGCTGGTTTCTATCATCTTCAAGTGTTCTCAACCTGTTGGCTTGTGAGAATCCCTGACAAGGAAATCCACCAACAACAACATCAGCATCAGGTAATGTGGAAATATCAATGTTCTTAATGTCATCGCAGATAATATGATCTCCGATATTTTCTTTGTAGGTTGCCACAGCATCCTTATCAATATCATTAGCCCAGATAACAGTGTTGCCAGCTTGAATCAAACCCAAGTCCAATCCTCCAGCTCCACTAAATAGCGAAATGATTTTCATAACAGTTTCTCCTATGCTCGGTTAATCAGCGTTATTTTTGTCCGCCGTAATACATATCTCAAACAACTCATCGAGCGAACATTTAAATAGCTGGCATAGTTTCTCGACTGTATCATAATCAATGCGCGTAGCTTTATCGTTATATAAGTTGGAAATAGTATTTCGTGACAATCCCGTCTGCTTATGCACATCCTGGATTGAAAAACGGTTCTTGCCCATAAGCGTTGATAGATTGCAATGTACCGACATGGTTTTTCCTCCCATTTGCAGATTTATTATATTATATCACACAATCTGCGCAAAGTAAACTACTTCCTTGTTATTTTGATTATTTACTACAATTTTTTAAGCAACTTACTGACTTGTTTGGCGATATATGCGACTTGTACGATTACTTTATCCCGGATTTTTACAGATGCAACCGTTCTTTTTCGCCCATTCACTTGCCGCTTGTTTCCGTTCCTCGCTGTACGGTGCGGTCAGACGGAAGCTCAATCTGCCTTTTTCAATCTCAAAGGTCAGTCCGCCTTGCTCGTCATCATCAATCTGGCGGCAGCATTGCGGGTATTCTTTTGCAAATGCCGTCAGCCTCTTTTTCAGATCGGTGTTGTGGGTCTGCACCTCAATCATGCTCCCGTATTCATCAAAATAGATGGCTGTGGTCTTTTCTCTCTTGGTAAGCCCTGTTCTCATAAAACCTCCTGTTTTTGAAAATTTTTCTCATCTCTTGAATTGGAAAAGTGATACATTTTTTAAACAGAAACACTCCAAACGATGCGGAGTATGTTTCGTCTCACGCTATCGGCTGAGTTGCCACTTTTCCGGCTCTTGACCGTGTTTTCATGCTTTTCGGTTTGTGCGGCTTTTCAGCCATTCCACAAGCTCATTTTTCATCACCAGCTTGCGCCCGCCGATCCGTAATGTTGGAAAATACGGGTCGTTCAAAAGGTTGTACGCACCAGCTTTGGAAATCTGCAATGCTTTGGCAAGTTGCTTTGCATCCATTACATCGGGCATAGCCTCAAATGGTTCTCTGCTCATAAAATCCTCCTTTCGGACGTGAAAAAGCAGCCTTGTGCAAGTACAAGGCTGCTCCTAAACTGTGATATATTCTTTTACAAGAGGGCATATATGGCTTGATAGTCATGCCATAACCTGTCATCGTGGGTAATGTCAAAATGATTTTCCACACGCATTCGTTCCAGATTGCGATAAAAGCTGTTCTGTTGTCCAACATAAATTCCGCCGTGTTGATTGGATAAGAACGGAAACTGATCTGCGGTTAAATCGATGATTGTTCCATCCGGTAAAATGATAAAAGCGTGATTCGTATCCGCTTTACTGCAGTATCCGTTTCCCTGTTTAGAGGGAATGTGATATTCATGCAATAGATAGTAACCAAATAAGTCCGCTGAATCGTCACAACATCCTCTTGGAAAATAGTTCATTCTATCTTTCATATCGTAAAAGTTTCTATCCATTTTCACATCTTGGATAGCTTGCCGAAATCTTAAGGCGAGGTCAAATAATTCTTGTTGATCCATGAGTGTTCTCCCTCAGTTTGTGTGTTTATCTAAGAAACTGCCGTACTCACCGGACACATAATCCTCATACGCACCGGCGATTTTTTCAATGTGTTTGCTGACGGCGCTTGGTGTTTTGAAGCCAACAGCAGTGGCAATATCTTTGAGAGAACAGCCATCCATACGCATCTGCAGAATTTGCTTGTCCTGCTCGGTGAGCCGTCTCTCAAACTGCTCAATACCGATTTTCTGCAGCACCTTGGTTTCAAACTCTGCCGCCGGGTTGGGAATGTCAAACAGCATTTCACCGTCGATCATAGCCCCGGTTTCTGCAATTTCCTCAATAGACAAGTGTTTGTGATTGCGGTCATGATACCAAGAACGGTTGAAGTCCCGTTTGTGAACGCTGGAACCGCTGTAATCATCGGGGTTGCGGTTATTCCAGAACTCGTCGATCATCGGCTGCCAGTTTTCCTCGGCAACGATCATATCGGTCAGATTGCCGATCAAATTGCTGAACTGCTGATAGGTAAGCCAAGGATGCTCATCATCTCTATCCATCAGAAACAGACGTTGGAAGCTCCAATCCATCTCCGTTTCAAATTTCTTGCGGAAATGCTTGATGATTTCATAGGACAGCCGCCACAGTGGAAAGTCGCCGGAATAGTTCTTCCAATCACCGGGGATGTCCTTGTATGTGCCGTCCTTATTCGGCACTTGGAAGAATTGCCATGCAGACCACGCAAAGCAATCCCACACCAACAACAGG
The DNA here is from genome assembly GCA_015068665.1 of Oscillospiraceae bacterium. GTDB lineage: Bacteria > Bacillota > Clostridia > UMGS1840 > HGM11507 > SIG450. The sequence continues at coordinate 10,419 of SVKB01000024.1, forward strand.
AACATATCGTTTTTGATAATTTCTATACTGTCGGGATCGTCAAGCAATCCGTAGATGTTTCTCGGCAAGGACAGAGCGGGTGGATATTTTTCAACAAGCTCTCTCGGCAGAGCATAGAACAGCGTCAGCCATGAAAGATTGCTCCCTTGTGGAATTTCAATAATGCCATCGGGTACAATGGCGAAGAAACTATAGCGCAGACTCAAGTGGTTCATCTCCCTTCGGTGGTTTTAATCGTTACGATTGTTGCAAGTGGTCAGCGTGACCACTTGCCGTATCTGTAACGTTTTTCTTGTTTTCGTTACACTTAGCCAAGGTGTCAACTTGACACCTTGCAGTGTCCGTAACGCTTTCTCTATATGCTTTCTGTCGGCAGGCATTGCAGCAGAACTTGGCATCTGACCGCTTAGGCGTAAAGGCGTTGCCGCAGGTCTGGCAGATACGGTCTTTTCGCTCCTGCGCACGCCGCCATTTCAGTTCTTTTTGATACCCATGATTGCCGCACAGAGAATACAGACAATACTTCTTGGTTTCGATATTGGTGTAAAACACCCTGCCGCAGCCTTTACAGTAAATCTTTCTGACACGATGATACGGGTTTTCGCCCCGCATCTTTTTCTCGTACTGTTCTCTCAAGTAGTCCTGGTTCTCATATTCCCATTCGTTGTTGTAAATCACTCACACATCCTCCGTATTGCAAAAAATATAGAGGAGTTTTGATACCCCTCTATAACAGAGGGCATGAGAAGGCTCATTTTTTTCCAATCTTTCAAAAATTTTTTGAAATTTTTCAGATTTTTACGATTAGCATCGGAACCGAAGCGAAAGGAACGATATTGTATTTATTATACAAGAAATTTGTGAATAAATCTATTGTTTCTAAATAGGGCAAAAAAAGAAGCGGTATCCGAATCATAGCAGACTCGGATACCGCTTCAAGCGAATCAATCAAGCGGATTATATTCAGTAACCGCTTTAAGGTAGGCTTCGGGATCACCGTTCAGTACGAGATCAGCATAGGCAATAGGGTCATTATAGATGAGATAGTCAAGCTCTGACCGCTGATACATATTATCGGCAACTTTGTTCTCAACAGCGATAGTATCAATCGCAATCATGCTGCCATCGGTGAATTTCAGTTCCACACAGCAGTTATCGAAGTTATATCCGCAGGAAATCAGCTTTTTCATAGGGTTTACCTCCAAAATTATGTTGTTTGGAAGTAATGTAAGCGTGGGTTTGGTGGTGGTATCTTTAAGTTTGGGAACCCCCGCATTCCCACCGTGAAACTGCCTGAGGACTGACTCTTAAAAGCATAGCAAGATCTTTTTGCGTAAGCTTTTTATTAATTCTGTATTTTTTTATATTTTCAGAAAGTATATTTATATTCATCATTTTTTCACAAACTCCCATGCTTTACATTCGGTTGGTGCAAGAGTTCCTTTTATTTTGCATTTACCGTTAATTATGTTGAATTCTTCGGGAATGGTATAGCTGTCGATTCCGTATTCATTTGCATCAAAGGCTAACTCAAATCCGGCCTCGGTGCTTGCAATATTTGTAATAAATATAACAATTTTGCTTTGATCTTTAAATTTCCATGCACCGGAAAGCACCTGTGCCATTTCCACTTCAGATTTGAAGCGAAGATTAGGCTCGGTATATTTCGGCTTAAGATTTGAAGAAACAAACGGCGGTCTTAACATATAGGATGAAATAAATAATTCTTTATAATCATATCTTAATTTAACTATTTTCTTGAAAAAGTCCAGTTTTTCAGCATTGTATATAACATCTGCGTTGCACCATCCTATCTGCTGACCGTAAAGAAGAGATTTTGCAGTCTGAAATTTAAAGAATTCAACATCATCTGCTTTCTTGCCGCCTGTTAGTCTCCCGAAAATCTGAATATATCCTGAATAAACCGCAGGATAGGCAGGCACTTCGTCACTTGCAACCCACATCCAGCTTAAAAAACCGTCAAAGCTTTTCATATATCCTTCGGTAACGCATTCTGAGAAATAGAAACTGTCTTTCGGTTTTTTACTGTTTATTTTTTCCATCATTTTGTTATATCCGTCAACCCAGTAGCTTCCTCCGCCTGTCGTATGATTGTGCTGAGGGTTATAACATGGTCTGCCAATGCAGGCGGAAACCTGGTCAAAATATACTCCGTCTATATCAATCTCTTTTTCCATTTGCCTTACTGTATTAAAGTTGATTTCATGCCATTTATCAAAGGATGGACACATTTGAACAAGTCCGACATTTTTTCCGCTTAAGGTGGTTTGCGGATACGGAAAAGTCCAGTTTGTTCCATCGTCCTTTACAGCACATCCGAATTTTCCTGTGTTTTCAAAATTTACTTCGTGGTCCATTTCTTTGTCGTCAGCTTCCCAGCTTACAGAGTTTATATACGGAATTACGTAAATATTATTTTCTTTTAATTTCTTAACCTTCTCAATAAATTCAGGCTTAGCAGGCATAAAGTGCGGGTATTCAACATTAAAAGGTATTTTATGCCAGTTATAAACATGGTACACAAGGGGTACATTGAGTTCTTTCTGAAGCTGAATGGGAGCGTTATACCAGTAGTCATCAGGATAATTTCTGATGGCAAGAGTACGGGGCATATTATCCCGTTGATATTCTGAATTTGGTACATAGTCGTATATCCAGACGGGTGCTTCCTTGAATTTTCTAGGAGTGTCAGGTCTTCCGTCCTCATTTATTTCAGGAAGCCAGCTTGCTTTCTTGTAGACGAAATCTTTGTAAATAAGAGTTGCATCATACCAGTCGCCTTCAAAATACTGCCATTTTGAAATTCCCCTTATTTTAAAGGAGTTTTCAGGCTTGTTACCGTCAATACCAAAGAAATCAACCCTTATTTCAGCACTGTTATCCTTTGCGTTAATTCTGTATCTTTTAACACAGGCATCAGGGTCTTCGGTGCCTATATATATTCCACTGTTTTTTCCGTAAACTGCAAAATAATGCATACTTATGACAAATTCATTATTGGAATCATGACTAAAGCCTCTGTTGCCTGCATCTTTAAATACTCTTCCTGAATTTATAGGAACGAATAAATCAAAGTAGGGAGCATTTAAAGATGGGGTGGGATAAGAAACTGACATAACAGAAAAATCGGGATTGTCATTTACAACCTCTGTATGCCATTCAATTCTGTCGTCATACTTCTCGCCTGAAAGAAGTATTCTGATATTACGGATCCCTTCGGGCGCGGAAAAGGAAAATCTGATATACTCACCGCTTTCCTCGACTAAAACGCTCTCCCAGTTGCTAAGTGAGCTTATATCCTGTTTTTTTCCTGTTTTTAAATCCTTTATTTCACACATAAAAAAATGAGCTTTGCTAAGCTTGATTTCGCCAAAATACCCTCCGGAAATATAAGCGCAGTTTTTTTCTTTTTGAAATTCTATGCAGAAGTTTTTTCCTGATACTATGTATTTTTCCATAAAATTCAACCCCTTTGTTTAAAGATTTTTAGTTCGGCTTATCTTTGTATACTTTGTCTTACCTTTATATTATTATTGGAACTCTGCAAAGTCAACCAATTAGTGAGTGGTTTTTTAAGTTTAAAACAATTATTGGTTGATTAGCCGTCGGAAAGTTATCCGAACTCGTTTTTAAATTGTAAATTTTTGATATAATATCGTTAAAATCCTCGGTAATATCCGAATATTACCTGCGTTTTTGCCTCATTCTATCTAAAAATTTCCTAATTTAAAAATTCTTATAGAACCTATAACCCTTTAAAATTGTGATTTTTCAAGGCGGAAGGTTTTGATAATACGAGGTATATCGAAACCGACAACGAAGAAAAAGCCTATTTTTAAGGGTTTGAGGCGAGTTCGGATAGCTCTCCGACGGCTAAAGAAAAGGCATAAATCAGTCAATGCATTACCAATTATAAGTATCGGTTCAATTGAGGAGGAAAAAAACAGGGGTTTGGCAGATAAAATAAGTCAAAGACTTGATTTGTAACATTTTTTAAAGTATAATGATGTTAGTCGTCGGATAGCTCTCCGACGGCTAAACATCATACGGTTTTAAAGAAAGGAAATAAAATAATGCAGCAATTTAACATAACGGGAATGAGCTGTGCGGCGTGCAGTGCCCGGGTGGAAAAGGCGGTGTCCTCCCTTCCGGGGGTGACCTCCTGCTCGGTAAGTCTTCTTACCAATTCCATGGCGGTTGAAGGCACAGCCGGCAGCGAAGCTATTATAAATGCAGTAAAAAATGCAGGCTACGGTGCTTCATTAAAGGGTGAGGAGGTCTCTGCCGAGGCAGAAGCTGAGCTTCTTTCAGATAAGGAAACACCGAAGCTTTTAAAAAGACTTTTATATTCAATCGGCTTTATGGCTTTACTTATGTACTTGTCCATGGGGCATACCATGTGGGGCTTTCCGTTACCGGGTTTTTTAGAGAAAAGCCCTGTTCTGATAGCTTTCTTACAGATGATTTTAGCTCTTGCGGTAATGCTTATAAATAATAAGTTTTTCATAAACGGATTTAAGGGTGTACTTAACCGCTCACCGAATATGGATACTCTGGTTGCTTTAGGCTCGGGTGCGGCGTTTGTATACAGTATTGGTGCATTTTTTGCCATGCTTTTTGCCGAGGATAAGACTCATTACCTACACGAGCTTTATTTTGAGTCGGCGGCAATGATTTTAACCCTTATAACAGTGGGGAAAATGCTTGAAGCCCGTTCAAAGGGAAAAACCACCAATGCACTTAAAGGTCTTATGAGGCTTTCACCGAAAACTGCCCGTATTCTGGTTGACGGAAGGGAAGAAACCGTAAGCTGTGATAAGGTTAATCTTAAGGATGTATTTATCGTTCGTCCCGGTGAGGCAATTCCCGTTGACGGTGTGGTTATAAAGGGAGAAAGTCCTGTTAATGAAGCCGCGCTTACAGGAGAGAGTATTCCTGTTGATAAGGAAGCGGGAAGCTACGTTTTTGCGGGCACTCTGAATCTTTCCGGATATCTGGAATGTGAGGCAACAAAGGTAGGCTCGGATACCACCCTGTCTCAGATAATAAAAATGGTAAGGGATGCTGCCGCTACCAAAGCACCTATAGCAAAAATAGCCGATAAGGTATCGGGAGTCTTTGTTCCAACCGTTATATTGCTTGCTTTTATAACCATAGCGGTATGGCTTCTTACAGGCTCCGAATTCGGATTTGCACTTGCGAGAGGAATTTCCGTGCTGGTAATAAGCTGTCCCTGTGCATTGGGACTTGCAACCCCTGTTGCCATTATGGTGGGAAGCGGTGTGGGAGCCAAAAACGGAATTCTTTTTAAAACTGCCACCGCTTTGGAAACGGCGGGCAAGATAACAACTGTTATTCTTGACAAAACAGGAACAATCACCAAGGGCGAGCCTGAGGTTACCGACCTTATTCCCTTAAACGGCTTTGATGAAAACCGTCTTTTAACCTTCGCCTATTCCCTGGAGGTAAAAAGCGAGCATCCTTTGGCAAAGGCAATTGTAAAAAAAGCTAAAGAGCTTAAGCTTTCCTTTTTTGAAACATCGAGCTTCAAGATTTTACCCGGTAACGGTCTTACAGGACTATGGGAGGGTAAAAGTCTTCTTGGCGGAAATCTTTCATTCATTTCGAAAAATGCGTCGGTTACCGATGAGGTAATAAAAAAAGCCGATGCTCTTTCCTCGGAGGGGAAAACGCCCCTGTTTTTCGCTTTTGACGGAGCAATAATCGGAATAATAGCAGTTTCCGATGTAATTAAGGAGGATAGCTTCCGTGCTGTAGCTCAGCTTAAAAATATGGGTATCCGCGTGGTAATGCTTACGGGGGATAATAAGAAAACCGCCGAAGCAATCGGACAGAAGTCAGGCATTTCCCAAGTTATTTCCGAGGTACTTCCCATAGATAAGGAACGGGTGGTAAAGGATTGCTCGAAAAAGGGAATAACCGCTATGGTGGGAGACGGTATCAACGATGCTCCTGCTCTTACAAGAGCTGATGTGGGTATCGCAATCGGTGCAGGTACCGATGTGGCTATTGATTCGGCGGATGTAGTGCTTATGAACAGCTCTCTTTCTGATATTCCCGCCCTTATAAGATTAAGCCGTGCCACCATTAAGAATATAAAGGAAAATCTTTTCTGGGCATTTATATATAATATTTTTGGTATACCCCTTGCGGCAGGCTGCTTTATAGCCCCCTTCGGCTGGCAGTTAAATCCCATGTTCGGAGCTTTGGCAATGAGCTTTTCAAGCTTTTTTGTGGTTACCAATGCCTTAAGACTTAACTTTATAAATATAAAAGATTCAAAGCATGATAAAAAAATTAAAACAAAGGAGATTAAAAAAATGGAAAAGACAATTAAAATTGAAGGTATGATGTGCCCTCACTGTGAAGCAAGAGTTAAACAGCTTTTAGAGGGAGTTGAGGGAGTTTTATCCGCCGATGTAAGCCACAGCGAGGGAAAAGCGGTTGTAACCTTATCAGCTGCGGTTTCCGCTGAAGTATTTACAAAGCTTATAACCGATAACGGATATAAGGTAACTGAAATTATATAAAGAAATGGGAATGTAAAAAAACTCCAGACCACCAAAAACAAGATGTATCAACGATTTTGATAGAGAAACTTATCAAATTAGCCGTCGGAGAGTTATCCGACGGCTAACCATTAAAAGGTAAAGATTTTAGAAAAATCTTTAAAATTTAAGTTTTTGGTTATGAATAAACTTAGCCGTCAGAGAGCTATCCGAACTCGCCTCAAACCCTTAAAAATAGGCTTTTTCTTTGTTGTCGGTTTCGATATACCTCGTATTATCAAAACCTTCCGCCTTGAAAAATCTCAATTTTAAAGGGTTATAGGTTCTATAAGAATTTTCAAATTAGGAAATTTTTAGATAGAATGAGGCAAAAACGCAGGTAATATTCGGATATTACCGAGGATTTTAACGATATTATATCAAAAATTTACAATTTAAAAACGAGTTCAGATAACTTTCCGACGGCTACCACTCGACGTATCTAATACGCCTTTGGGTGACCCAAAATCAAAGATTTTGGCTAAGTTTATCCATTCTGAAGATTTTTTCCTATCCCCTCTGAATTGTTTTGGGGACTGTAAATTTATTTACTTTCCCTTTTTTAATTATTTATATTTTCGTACTGTGCAATCTTTCTGTATTCTGAGGCTGAATAGCCTCTTCTTTTTTTGAAAATCCGATTGAAATAGGTAAGAGAAGAAAAACCGCATTCATAAGCTATTTCTGACAGGGTTTTATCCAAGCTTAACATTTTCGTTGCCTTGTGAATACGTACATAATTTATGTATTCCGTCAGGGTGCTACCCGTGATTTCCTTAAATATTCTGCAAAGATAAGTGGCGTTAAGGTGCATAAGTGCACCAAGAGCGTCAACCGTAATATGCTGTGAATAGTTTTTATCTACATATTCAAATAAGGGATTGAATCTTTGGATTTCCTCCTGCTTAAAAATTTCTTTGCTGTCGGGAATAAGCTTGTTTCTCTGGATAAAGGCTGTAATAAGATGCAGATATCCGTTTATAAAGCTTTTGTATGAATTGCGCTTTGACTTGTTTTCCTTAAGAATGCTCTCCATAAAATCAATTAAGGAGGCAGTATCGGGATTATCGGCGGTAAAAATACTGTGGGTTACCTTGTGCTTTTTAATAAATCCGGAAATATATCTTAAAGCATAAGCCGAATCGACAGGGTTTTTAAACTGAAGTATAATATTAACCGTATTATTTTCCGCACATTCGGTGCGATGAATAATGTTACTGTTTATAAAGATAACACTTCCCGTCCTGACATCGTATTCCTCCTGATTAATAAAAAATCTTACACATCCTTTTTTCACGTAAATAAGCTCAAATTCACTGTGATAATGTAAATTTGACAGTTTATAACGTCTTACATATTCATGCTCTTTGATTAAATAGAAATCAGAATCGGAAGTAAGGGGCCTTTCGTTATACATAAAAATCACCTTAAAGTATATTAAAATTGACAACGATGAAAAAGCCTGATTTAAAAGCTTTTGGCGGAGTTCGGCTACTAACGCATCTGCTTAATGTAAAAATAGTACGAACTTTCGCAAAAATAATTGTAGACTAAGGTAAAAATAATCTCTAAAATAAGTATAGCATATATAAGTATATAATGCAATTATTTTAAAGGAGGAAGGATAATGATATTCAACCTGATTCACAGACCGTGCGGGCATTACGAGTCATACGATTTTCAGAGAAAATGTGCCCATGAGCTTAACTTTAAGACCACTATTTTAATTCCTTCGAGACAGTTTGATAACGAAAGGGTTATGGAAAGCGTTAAAGAGGATAACCGTAATTTTAATGATGAAATAGGAATATGGCTTGACCCTTTAAGTGATATGCCCGATACTCAGGTATGGCTGTTAAGCCGTGAGGATAAAGTAAAAACGGTTAAATATTCCGTTGATGCTTTTATAAAGCATTTCGGATATCCGCCAAAATGTGTGGGGAATTATGTAATGGATTCCCAGCTTATAGAAATTTTAAAGGATTACTGTCCACAGGTTACAACGGTTGTGGCAGGCTGCTTTGAAGAAGGCGTAAAGGTTTTTCACGGGTGTAATAATTCCTGGTATCTTTTCTCCGAGGGAATGAGCTGGAACCCCTGGTATCCTTCAAAAACGCAATCTGTCCGTCCGGCTGAAAGCAGTGAGGACTGGGCGGGGGTTGTGGCAGTTCCGCACCTTAGCCGTGATTTAGTTCTGGGCTATGAAGGGAGAAATGACTTTTTTGCAAGTCATCCTGCCAATATTCAGAGAGGTCTTGCCAATGACGGTGTAATACATAATTACGATTATAATCTGGTTGATCAGTACAGAATGCAGGAGGACTATAACAACGGATTTTCCTATTATCAGATTCATGTAAGTCCGGGATGGTTTTTCGGAAATCCGAATATACTTGACAGCAGTGAAACCACCTGCAGATTATATAGAGAAACCCTTGAATATCTTGCCTCATTAAAAGAGGAAGGAAAGCTTATCGATATGCATCTTTCCGAATTTGGTGAATACTATAAGAAGAATGTTCCTTTAGGAACCACCGATGTAGGTGTGGGAAAGGATATACTTTTTGGCTCGGGCAAGCATTATATGTGGGTATTGAACAGCTCCTACCGTGCTCTTGTTGATACCTTCCAGGGAGGCTCTGTCGGTGATTTAAGACCTTATATCGGCAAATATGAAGCTTTTACCGGTGTAGATTCCGATAAGCCCCTTATGAATTCCTACCCCTATCTTGTGCAGTCTCAGTACCGAAGCGGTCTTAAGCATCATCACGAGGACGGTGCACGAACGACTCTTTTTGTTACCTTAAACGGGGAAACTCTGGATATGTGTAATTATCCGTCTAAGATTGACAAAGTCCAAAGAACGGGTAACGATGTAAGACTTGAATTAAAGCCGGTTACAATGAAATTTAAGGACGGCTCCGTATTTGAAATTCAAACCGTATACGATTTTTATGCAAACGGAGAAATCGGCTTAACCAGAAGACTTTTGTCAGGAGACTTCAGTAAGGCGGAGCTTTGCGAATATATAAAAGCCTGCTACGGTTTTACCGAATATCCTGAAAATATGAAGGGAATAAGCCTTTTACTTAACGGAGAAAAGGTGGCTGATTACGGATACAATGCAAAGATCTACAGTAAGGCTTCGGTGGGCAGTGTGGCAGCAGTAATTCCTGCCGTAAATACATTACTTGAGCTAAAGCCCTGCGGTGAGGCTACAGGAAGTGTTTGTGACGGACACCATTTTTCACCCTTCTTTACCCTTAAGTTAAAGTATACCCCTGATAAAAATACAAAGGAGATTAAATCATGGCTGAATATAAAAAAACAGAAGGCGTAATATACCGATGCCCTCTATGTCTTTTCACTCTTAATGATGTACCTGTAAGCGAATATGAAGACGGAATTTTCAGATGTGTTAAATGCGGATATAACGGAAGCTTTGAGGATATGGCAGTTCATTACAATAACTTTCGTTCCCGTTACAAACTGATGGAAAAGAGACTGACACTTGAAGAGCAGAGAAAGCTCTGAAAAAAGTGTAATTAGCTATGCCGAGTGCTCCTAAGGACACTCGGCAGTTTTATTCGCCTTTGGGCGAGTGGTATTTGCTTTGCAAGTGATATTGCTACGCAGTGGTGTTGCCTTCGGCAGTTTATTGGCGAATAAAATACTACTAAAACCAAAGGTTTTAATAACACTTTTGACTTATCAAAAATATCACTCTGTACGAAGTACAGAAATTAAGTAATGGGAAAACATAAAAAAAACTTGACAATAAAAAAAATATGTGATAAAATACTACCATTAAAAAACGCTGTGAAGCGGAATAGTAGGTAAAAAAATTCGCCTTGAGAGAGATGCCGGTTGCTGCGAGGCATTGGGAATTCTTACTGAACTCACCGCAGAGCGGCTGCCGTGAAATTTTAAAGTAATGGCAGACGGGAACTCCCGTAACAGAGTTAAGATGTGCAGGCATCAAAGGTGCATCCGTATTATCGGATGAAGAAGAGTGGTACCGCGGAAGTGTGCGTATTTTGTGCGTTTTCGTCTCTTTATGTAAAACAAAGAGACGGGAGCGTTTTTTTGTTAATAAAGAAAGAAATTTTTATAAAAGGAGATTTTAAAAATGAAAAAAATTATTGTTTCGGACATTACACTTAAAAACATGGCGACAGAGCGTGAGGCTGCACTCCTTTTCCGTGAAAAGACTTCTGTAGCGGCTTGTGCGGACAGTATCGGCGCCGACATCATCGAGCTTGCTCCGGTAAAGAATCTCCGTGAGGATATGATAATATATAAAACAATTGCATCAAAAATAAAAAATGCTGCTCTTGCTATTCCGGCAGGCTTTGATAAGGAGTCTGTAAAGGCTGCTTACGAATGTATAAAGGATGCAAAAAGCCCGAAGTTAATCATTGAGCTTCCCGTTTCTACCGTTCAGATGGAATACACCTATCATTTAAAGGCTGAAAAAATGCTTATAAAAATCGGTGAGCTTGTAGCTTTTGCCAGAGAGCTTTGCGATAATGTTGAATTATCCTGTCTTGATGCAACCCGTGCAGATAAAGAATTCCTTATATCGGCAGTAAAGGAAGCTGAAGATAAGGGAGCAACCTCCGTGACTGTATGCGATGATGCAGGAATAAGTCTTCCAGCTGAAATTGGTGAGCTTACTAAGATTGTGAAGAATTCGGTAAGTATTCCGGTTTTCGTAAAGACCTCCGACCGTATCGGAATGGGCGTTGCTTCAGTTGTGAGCGCAATTGAAAAGGGCGCAGACGGTGTTAAATGCGCTATGGCAGGCAAGGATGTTCTTCTTACAGGTGAATTATCAGATGCCCTTAAGGCGTGCGGAGCTAAAATAAATGCTGAGTGTTCTCTTAATAATACAAAAATCCATGCAAGCATTGAGGATTTACTTTCAAATATAAAACACGAGGAATATGAAACCGACTCGGATGTAAGCGAAAAGAAGGGAATTTTACTTGATTCGGATTCAACCATTTCCCAGGTTGCGCGTGCTGCTGCAGTTTTAGGCTATGACCTTGACGATAAGGACCTTGGCAATGTTCATAAGGCTCTTATGGTAATTTGTGAAAAGAAGGATGCCGTTGGTGCAAAAGAGCTTGAGGCTTTGATTGCAAGCTCTGCTATGCAGGCTCCGTCAACCTATCACCTTGAAAATTACACAACCACCAGCAGTAATCTTACAGGCTCGGTATCTCAGGTAACCCTTACCTCAAACGGTGAAACCCTTATGGGAGTAAGTATGGGAGACGGTCCGATTGACTCTGCATTCCGTGCCATTGAGCAGTGTATCGGTCACCATTATGAGCTTGACGATTTCCAGGTTCAGTCGGTAACCGAGGGTAAAGAGGCATTAGGCTCCGCTTTGGTAAGATTAAGAAACAACGGAAAGCTTTATTCGGGTAACGGTATCTCTGCAGACATTGTTGCCGCAAGCATAAGAGCTTATATAAACGCACTTAACAAGATAGTTTACGAGGAGGCATAAAATGAAAATTGTATTTTCAACCAAGAATGTGCAAAGAAGCTCATTTCTTGATTTGTGCCGATATGCCTATGACTACGGGTATGAAGGCTTTGAAATATATGATGCACTAAAGGAACGCATTTCACATAACGATAGTATATTAAGACGGGACAGAATGGCAGACTCTAAAAGAAAGCTTATAAACAGAGGGCTTTCGGTGGGTGCTTTGCGTATGCCCGAGCCTGTTGAAAACGAGGAAACAACTCCCGCTCTTATTTCTAAATATGTAAGTATGGCGGCTATGGCAGGAATTCAGTATGTGATTGTAAGAGTAGAGAAGGAAACTCCCTTTGAAAGCTTAAAGAAGAAAATGGAAGATGCCGTTTCCCTGGCAGTGAAAAATGATGTTGAAATCCTTTTTGAAACGGTGGGCTTTTTATCAAATACCGAAAAGGTGCTTGATTTTATAAACTATTTTTCCTCTGCGGCAATCGGTGTTTCCTGGAATTTAAGAGGCACCTATTTTGATGCAGGCGAAACAAGTGAAACCACAATTAAAACTCTTGGTGCATATATTAAATATGTGCGCTTAGGGGATATGAAGGACGGCAAGACCGTGCTTATCGGTGAGGGTGAGCTGGAGGTTCCCAAGCTTATCAACGCACTTTCCTCACTTAATTATGAAGGCTTTATCTGTGTTGCCTGGAATGAAGAAGTAAATGATGCAGATATAGTTCTTACTCATTTTGCCAATTATATTTCTTCTCTTGAGAGGGATAAGAAGGATTTTGACCGTTTCTACTACAACCGTGCGAAAACAGGTACCTTTGTATGGAAAAAATACGATGTAATAGACAAAACCTTTGCGGATGTTTTAGATACTATGGCAGATACTTATCCCGACCAGTATGCATTCAAATATCCGACTCTTGATTATACAAGAACCTATAAGCAGTTTAAAAGAGATGTTGACGAGTGTGCCGCTGCCCTTATTTCCCTTGGGGTAAAGGCAGGGGATCACGTTGCGGTATGGGCGACCAATATTCCCGAATGGTTTATTACCTTTTGGGCAACAACTAAAATCGGTGCTGTTTTGGTTACCGTAAATACCGCTTATAAGATTCACGAAATTGAATATCTTTTAAAGCAGTCAGATACCCATACCCTTGTAATGATTGAATACTGCAAGGATATAAACTATAAAGAAATCATTGCCGAGCTTTGTCCTGAGCTTAAGGACTTAACTCCCGGTGAGCCTCTTTATTCAAAAAATCTGCCCTTCTTAAGAAATGTTGTAACAGTTGGCTTTGAGATGGATGGATGCTTAACCTTTGAGAAAATGCTTGACCGTGCCGCTACGGTGCCTTATGAAGAGGTAAGAAGACGTGCGTCGCTGGTTAAGCCCGATGATGTATGTAATATGCAGTATACCTCGGGAACAACAGGATTTCCCAAGGGTGTAATGCTTACCCACAGAAATATTGTTAATAACGGTAAAACCATAGGGGACAGAATGGATTTATCCACCGCAGACCGAATGATGATTCAGGTGCCGATGTTCCACTGCTTCGGCATGGTGCTCTCCATGACCTCAATGATGACTCATGGGGGAACCTTATGTCCTATCCCTTATTTTTCACCAAAGTCTTCTCTTGCCTGTGTAAATGATGAGCATATAACCTGCTTTAATGGTGTTCCCACCATGTTTATTGCAATGTTCAATCATGCAGATTTTGCAAAAACCGATTTTTCTTATATGAGAACAGGAATTATGGCAGGAGCAAACTGTCCTGCAGATCTTATGCGCCGTGCCGCCGATGAAATGAATATGAAGGAAATTATTTCGGTTTACGGTCAGACCGAGGCATCTCCCGGCTGTACCATGGGCGAGGTTAATGAGGATATTGACCACCGTGTCGAAACAGTAGGAAGTGCTTTTCCGGGGGTTGAATGTAAAATAATTGACCCTGAAACAGGTGAAGAGCTTCCCGACGGGGAAAGCGGTGAATTTGTTGCCCGTGGCTTTAATATTATGAAGGGTTACTACAAAATGCCCGAAGCAACCTCACAGGCAATCGATTCCGAAGGCTGGCTTCATTCGGGAGATATCTGCATGAGAACTCCTGACGGATATTACAAGGTAACCGGCAGACTTAAGGATATGATTATAAGAGGCGGAGAAAATCTTTACCCCAGAGAAATTGAAGAATTCTATCTTACCAATCCAAAGGTAAGAGATGTTCAGGTGGTAGGTGTTCCCGATGAACGCTACGGCGAGGAATGCTGTGCGTGGATTATTCTTCATAAGGGTGAAACCTCAGATGAAGCGCAGATGAAGGCATTCGGTAATGCGTCAATTGCAGCCCACAAGGTTCCGAAATACTTTGTTTTTGTTAATGAATTTCCCATGAATGCGGCAGGAAAAATCTTAAAATACAAAATGCGCGAACAGTCAATAGAAATGCTTGGACTCCAAAAAAAATAAAAAAAATTTAAAAAAACTATTGACAAGGATTTCCCTAAGGAGTATAATAGCTACAAATTTGAATATCACAAACGACTGCGACGAAGACGGTCGGTATGTGTAACCATCAAGAGAATTGCCGGTTGGTGCGAGGCAACGGTGAAGCTTACCAATGACCCATCACTTCCGAGTCGGAGGACCGAAAGCGTAAGCAAGTAGACTCCTTCCGTAATGCTGCGTAAAAGCAAGGGGCTTGTTTGAGTCCTGCAAAGTGGCGGAATTTCTTTTCCGCAATTTGAGTGGTACCGCGGGTTTTAATCAACTCGTCTCAAAAGATTTTTTGAGACGGGTTTTTTGTATATTCAGGTTTTTTTCATTAAAACTTTTAAAAAGGCAGAAAGGAGCCGAACAAAATGGACTACAGTTTAAAAGAAGTAGCAGAAAGAATCAAAGTGTTAAGAGAAGCAAAGGGTTACACTCCCGAGGAGCTTGCAAAGCTTACCGGAGTTACTGTTGAGGATTACCTTCTTTTAGAGGAAGGTGAAACCGATTTCAGCTTTACCTTCATTTACAAGTGTGCAAAGGCATGTAATGTTGAGGTAGTTGATATTTTGGAAGGAACCAGCTCAACCCTTTCTTCATTTACTATTACAAGAAAAGGGCAGGGTGCAAAGATTGTTAAAAAGCACGGCTATGTTTATGATAACTTAGCTCCTAAATTCAAGGATAAATTAGCAGAGCCCTTCTTGGTAAAATTCCCTTATCTTGAAGAGGAGCAGAATGCTCCCATCAAATTAAGCTCCCATAACGGTCAGGAGTTTGATGTTATCGTTAAAGGCTCTTTAAAGGTACAAATCGGTAATCACGTTGACGTTCTTAACGAAGGGGACTCAATATTCTATAACAGTAAAATCCCTCACGGTATGATTGCCGTTTCCGAGGGCGGATGTGAATTCCACGCAGTTGTTTTAAATCCGCAGGACGGAGATTTAAGTGAAGCATATCCTGAAACTCCTTATGCTGATAAAAAGGCAGTTTCCGAAAGCAAGTCATCGGCAAAAACAGTTGCTGATAACTTTATCGAATCCACCTATGATGAAAACGGCGTATTTAACGGAATCAGCTTTAAAAACGAGGATAAATTCAATTTCGCATTTGACTGTGTTGACGAAATTGCAAAGAAAACACCCGACAAGCTGGCTATGCTGTGGGTTGCAAATGACAAGACGGATAGAAGATTTACCTTCAGCGATATGAAGAAATATTCCGCTAAAACCGCTAATTACTTTGAATCTCTCGGCATCAAAAAGGGAGATACCGTAATGCTGGTGCTTAAAAGACACTATCAGTTCTGGTTCTCAATGCTTGCCCTTCATAAAATCGGTGCTATCGCAATCCCTGCAACCAATCAGCTTGTAGAGCACGATTTTGAATACAGATATAAAGCCGCAAAGGTAAAAGCAATTGTATGTACTGCCGACGGCGATGTATCAACTGAGGCTGAAAAGGCTGCAAAGGACTTCCCGGGAATGATTAAAATCTTAGTTGGCGGTAAAAAAGAAGGCTGGAACGATTTTAATGTTGAAATGGAACGCTTCAGTACCCACTATTACCGTAATGAAAATACCCCCTGCGGAAACGATCCTATGCTTATGCTTTTCACATCGGGTACAACAGGATATCCGAGAATCGCAACTCATTCCTATAAATACGCTTTAGGTCATTATCCTACCGCAAAGCATTGGCATAATGTAAATCCCGACGGACTTCACTTTACCATTTCGGATACCGGCTGGGGTAAGGCTCTTTGGGGTAAGCTTTACGGTCAATGGCTGTGTGAGGCGGCTACATTTACCTATGACTTTGACCGTTTCCATTCGGAGGACATCCTTCCGATGTTTGCAAAATACAATATCACAACCTTCTGCGCACCTCCTACAATGTACCGTTTCTTTATCAAGGAGGATTTATCAAAGTACGACCTTTCCTCTATTGAATATGCAACAACAGCAGGCGAAGCGCTGAACCCTGAAGTGTTCAATCAGTTTAAAAAGGCAACAGGGCTTACCATTATGGAAGGCTTCGGTCAGACCGAAACCACTCTTTCAATTGCAAACTTTGTCGGCTCCACACCGAAAATCGGTTCAATGGGAAGACCAAGTCCTCTTTACGATGTTGTTGTGCTTGATCCTGACGGAAATGAATGTAAAACAGGTGATACGGGTGAAATCTGCATCCGTGTTAAGGATAACATGCCCTGCGGCTTGTTTATCGGCTATTATCTTGATGAGGAAAAAACAAACGAGGTATGGCACGACGGCTTCTATCACACAGGTGACCAGGCTACAATGGATGAAGACGGATATTTATGGTATGTTGGAAGAATTGACGATGTTATCAAGTCCTCCGGCTACCGTATCGGCCCCTTCGAAATCGAAAGCGTTATTATGGAATTACCTTATGTTTTAGAATGTGCGGTAACCCCGGTTCCCGATGAGGTAAGAGGTCAGATTGTTAAGGCAACTATTGTTTTAACAAAGGGAAATAAAGGCTCCGATGAGCTTAAGAAGGAAATTCAGGAATATGTAAAAACTCATACTGCACCTTATAAATATCCGAGAATTGTTGAATTTGTGGATGAGCTTCCAAAAACAATCAGCGGAAAAGTAAGGCGTGTTGAAATCCGTAAAAATGACCTTGATAAAATGAATAAATAAAATTTTATATTAAAAATAAATCAGGCTGAAGTCCATTATGCTTCAGCCTGATTTTATTCTTTCATATTGGCAATCAGCTGTATTATAAGTTCTTTTTGATTAGGCGTTTTACATTCCCTATTTATTTAAAATCCTTTTCAATTATATAGTCTATCAGACTTTTTAGCGCTTTTGACATCCATTTGTTTTTGTGATATATAAGCTGTTTCCAGATTTCTATGTTCATATCACATATATCAAGATAGCAAAGCTTACCCTTTTTTACCATATCAAGAGTAACAAAATCAGGAAGAAAGGAAATCATATTTCCCTTTGTTATAAGAGAGGTTATCATATCTGTTCTTCCGATTTCGAGAACGGGGATTATTTCCAATGATTTTTTCGCAAGCTCTTTATCAAAAACTCTTCGGTAGCCCTGTCCGTATTCGGTTAAAATAAAAGGCTCGTTTATTATATCCAATATTGATAAATTTTTCCTCTTTGCAAATTTTGAGGAGGTACTTGCAACAAAATGCATTGAAAGAGGCATTTCTTTTGCAATAATATAATCCTTGTGATAGGAATGACTGTCTAAAGTAATAATAATATCTGCTTCGTTATGGTCAAGCATATCAAACATAACCGAAGTGTCTGCCGTTGTAAATTTTACTGATATGTCGGGATACTTATTATGAAAATCAATGTAGTTACGGCTTATCATATCATCACATACCGAGTCGGGGGTTACAATGTGAATATGCCCCTTGCATTTCTTTTCTTCTTCAAGATTTTCCCTGAATTCTTCTGTTAAAGCACGAACCTGATGAGCGTATGTAATAAGCTCATGGCCTCTTTCTGTAAGTGTTATCGTATGATTTATTCTTTCAAATAAAAGACAGCCAAGCTCATCCTCAAGCTGTTTTATCTGAAATGAAATCGTAGACTGTGAATAGCCAAGCTGTTCTGCCGCTTTCGTAAAGCTTCCAAGCTCTGCAACATGAATAAATGTTATTAAATTTCTTAATTCCATTATTTTCCCTCCATCGATTTTTTAGATGGCAAACATCAAAACCATTTGTTTGACTGATGTTATAAAGTATTATATACTATGTTACAGAAAAAATCAATACCCGGAGGTAACAAAAAATGACAAACGCACAGCTTTACACGATTATTGCTCTTGGCATATATGCAATAACAATGGCACTTATCGGATTTTTATGTGCCGGTAAATCAAAAACCTTGGACGGTTTTTTAATCGGCGGAAGAAATATCGGGGCATGGGCAACCGCCTTTTCCTACGGAACTACATATTTTTCAGCGGTTGTTTTTGTCGGTTATGCAGGACAGCACGGATGGAATATAGGTGTAGGGAGTATATGGATTGGTGTCGGTAATGCGGTCTTGGGATGCTTGCTTTCCTGGCTCTTGTTTGCGAATAAAACAAGAAAAATGACTAAAAAGCTAAACGCAAGAACAATGCCCGATTTTTTTGAAAAAAGATATGACTCAAAAGGGCTTAAAATATTGGCAGCCGTTATTATCTTTGTATTTTTGGTCCCTTATTCTGCAGCAGTTTACAAAGGCTTAAGCTCGCTTTTCGGAGCAATTTTCCCGGGAGTTGAAACCTGGGTATGGATGCTTATCATAGCCTGCCTTACAGCAGTTTACCTTGTTGCAGGCGGATATATCGCAACCGCTTATACAGACCTTATTCAGGGAATTATTATGATTGTCGGCGTTGTGTGTCTTATTTGTGCGGTTCTTGGACACAAGAGTGTTGGCGGTATTTCAGGGCTTATGGAGAATCTTTCCAAAATTCCCGGGGACGGTGCACAGCTTACAAATATCTGGGGCGGTTCCTCCTTTAAATTCCTTTGCTTTAATATAATGCTTACCAGCTTCGGTACCTGGGGACTTCCTCAGATGATTGGAAAATTTTATGCAATCAAGGATACAGCAGCAATCAGGAGAGGAACCATCATTTCCACAATTTTCTGCGTTGTAATCGGTTGCGGTGCATATCTTATCGGCTCTACCTCAAGACTTATTCTTGGCGGCGTTATGCCCGAGGGCGGGGTTGACGCGGTAATTCCTGCTGTATTAATGGAGGTTTTAGGCGGAGGAACACTTGGTATCATTTTACTTGCTGTTATAATGATTCTTCTTCTTTCAGCATCAATGTCCACCTTAGAGGCGGTTGTCTTAACATCCGCATCCGCAGTTGCCGTTGACCTTATTCCGTCTATTAGAAAGAAGGAAACAGCTCCCGGGACTCAGATGATGACTACAAGAATTCTTTGCCTTGTATTCGTAGCCTGCTCCTTTATCTTTGCAACACAAAATATCCCCATCATCGTAAGTCTTATGTCCTTCTCCTGGGGAATAGTTTCAGGTTGCTTTATCGGTCCTTACATCTGGGGTCTTTTCTCAAAGAAGATTACTAAAATCGGGGCATATTCAGGTGTGCTTTCAGGCCTTTTAGTTGTAGGTATTTCAACCCTTGTTATTTCTCTTGATTCGGGATTTTCGGCAGCTGCTGCAAAATCACCTGAAATGGGTGTTGCGGCAATGGCAGTTTCAATGGTTATCGTTCCTTTGGTAAGCGCTTTAACCAAAAACAAAGACACAAAGAGAGTAGACGAGATATTCGGGTGCTACAGCGAAAATTAAAAACCTTAAGCTTTTTTTGAAAAAAATCTATTGACTTTATTACTTTAATGTGCTACAATTCATACGTAAATATTAAATGCGATGAGCAGAAACAAGTAAGCTTGGAAAGCGTCTTTTTAGAGAGTTGCCGGTTGGTGCAAGGCAATGGCGATGACCCTGCCGAATTCCTTCTGTTAGCAGTGCGCTGAACAAGAGAAATCTTAAGTAGGATGCAACGGGTGTTCCCGTCACAGAACTAAGGTATGTCAGTACCTGATAAGGTCGCTGTCGTGAGGTAGCGATAAACTGAGGTGGTACCACGGAAATGATTTTTCGTCCTCTGTATCCTTAAACAGGATTGCAGAGGGCTTTTTTATTGCAAGACTGTTTTAAAACAACCTTATAAATCGGAAAGGAAGAACAAAAATGGCTCAGAACTACTATCAAAAAGAAATTGAAACTATGCCGGTTGAAGAAATGAAAAAACTTCAGTCAGAAAAGCTGGTAAAACAGGTTAAACATGTTTACGAAAATGTGGAATACTATCGCAAACTGATGGATGAAAAGGGTGTTAAGCCCGAGGATATCAGGGGAATTGAGGATTTACATAAGCTTCCGTTTTTAACAAAAGCTGATTTAAGAGATGCTTACCCTTACGGACTTCTGGCAAAGCCTCTTGAAGACTGTGTTCGTATTCAGTCCACCTCGGGTACAACAGGACGCCGTGTAGTTGCCTTCTACACTCAGAAGGATGTTGATTTATGGGAGGATTGCTGTGCCCGTGCCATTGTTGCGGCAGGCGGATCCAATAAGGATGTATGTCAGGTTGCTTACGGTTACGGACTTTTCACAGGCGGCCCCGGTCTTAACGGCGGATCCCATAAGGTTGGATGTCTGACCTTACCAATGTCCTCAGGTAACACCGAGCGTCAGATTCAGTTTATGACCGACCTTAGTGCAACAATCCTTTGCTGTACTCCCTCCTATGCGGCATATATCGGCGAAACCTTAAAGGAGCAGGGCTATAAGCCTGAGGATATTCCTCTTAAGGCAGGTATATTCGGAGCAGAGCCATGGACGGAGGAAATGCGTCACGGTATTGAGGAAACTCTTGGTATCAAGGCTTATGACATATACGGTCTTACCGAAACAAGCGGTCCGGGGGTTGCGTTTGAATGCAGCGAGCAGGCCGGTATGCATATAAACGAGGACCACTTCCTTGCTGAAATTATTGATCCGGACACAGGAGAGGTTTTGCCGGAGGGTGAAAAGGGAGAGTTGGTATTTACTGCCCTTGATAAAGAAGCATTCCCGCTTCTTAGATACAGAACAAGAGATATTTGTGTGCTTTCAAGAGAGAAATGCTCCTGCGGAAGAACTCTTATCAAGATGGCTAAGCCAATGGGAAGAACAGACGATATGCTTATCATAAGAGGCGTTAACGTATTCCCGAGCCAGATTGAAACCGTTCTTTTAAATGAAGGCTATCAGCCAAACTATCAGATTATTGTTGACAGAGCAAACAACACCGATACCTTCGAGGTTAATGTTGAAATGTCTCCCGAACAGTTCACCGATAAGGTAAGCGAAGTTCTTAAAATGGAAAAGCATCTTGCAGGTGCTATGAAAACAATGCTTGGAATCAATCCTTCAGTTCATCTTGTTGCTCCGAAAACCATTGCAAGAAGTGAAGGTAAAGCGGTTCGTGTAATTGATAAGAGAAAGTTGATTTAAGGAGGAGAAAAAAATGGCAATCAAGCAGTTAACAGTATTTGTTCCCAATAAAAAAGGTGAAATTGTTTCGGTTACCGATATTCTTGCAAAGAATAACGTAAATATCCGTGCTCTTTCCATTGCAGAAACCGAGGATTTCGGTATTTTGCGTCTTATTGTAAACGATGAGACTACAGCCGAAAAGGTGCTTAAGGAAAATGAATATCTTATCAAAACAGTTGATGTTGTAGGTGTTAAAATCGGGGATGCACCCGGTAAGCTTACAGGCGCCCTTGATGTTCTTGATAAGGCGGATATCAATGTAGAATATCTTTATGCATTTATGGCGCGTACCGAAAAGCACGCCTATGTGGTTTTAAGAGTTGAAGATAATTCGGCGGCGGAAAATGCATTGGCGGATGCAGGCTTTAAGCTGATTACCGAAGCGGATATCAATAAGCTTTAATATTTAAAGGGGTGAAGACTTATCTTCACCTTTTTTATTGAATAAATTATAAAGATGTGGTATAATGAGTTTAATCGCGAAACGATTAAACTCAGCGATATAAATTCCTGACGGAATTTGCGATATACCTTGCGGTGCGATATATTACTTCGTAATGCGATATACCCTTTCGGGGTGAGAAAAAAAGGAATTTATATCATATCGCTTTGCTTGCAAAATATCGCAAGCGAACTTATGTGAGATTATATCGCACGAGCGTGAGCGAGTATATTGCTGAAAATATTTGGCATCCAAATCCATTCGCTGATTCTATAGCACGATTGAAAGGTGGTATTTTTATGAAGAAATTGATGGCGTTATTGCTTTGCCTTGTGATTATCTTGCCTGCGATTCCTGCATTTGCAGAGGAGGATATGTGGCAATATGTATTAGGCACCGACGAATACGGCATTCCCTATGCCATTTTAACGGGCGG
>SVKB01000025.1 GCA_015068665.1 Oscillospiraceae bacterium
TTTCAATGGCAAAAAGCTTTGAGGCAAGTATTATGGCAACTATGCTTTGCAAAGAAGCTTGTGTCAGAAAAGTTATCGTAAAGTGCTCTGATGAATCACAGTGCAGGGTTATGAAAAAAATTGGAGCCGACGAGGTTATTTTGCCTGAAACCGAATCCGGAACACGACTCGCCAAAAATATCCTTAGTTCAGGGTTTATTGATATTGCTGACGTAACTGATAATATATCGATTTTAGAAATGGATATAAAAGCTGAATGGGCAGGTAAAACATTGAGAGAGCTTGATTTAAGAAAAAAATATAACATAAATATAATTGCTTTTAAGAATAACAATGATGTAATTTTTGCAAATCCTGACGTTGTTATTGAGGATTGTATGAAAATGATAGTAATGATTGATAAGAAAGGTGTAGATTTTCTTAAATAGTATATTAATAATGATACCAAAATGGAGAAGTTATACATGGAAGAATTACTGCAAAAAATAAAAAATGTGTGTTCCTCGTATATACAAAACGGTAAAGTTGCTACATATATTCCCGAGCTGGCAAAGGCTGATCCGAATGAGTTTGGCATTTGCACTATATCATTGGATTATGGTATAAGCGGTGTAGGAGATTATAAAAAGAGCTTTACTATGCAAAGTATTGTAAAAGCAATTATTTTACTCAGGGCTCTTGAGGATAAAGGTGAAGCTGGGGTTAGAAAGCTTGTGGGAGTGGAAGCAACGGGTAAACCCTTTGATGCCTTCAATTACAGTGATCAGGATTTAAAGAGTGAGCATATTAACCCTATGATAAATGCAGGAGCTATTGCTTTATGCACACTTATAGACGGAGAAAATTACCGGGACAAATTTCAAAGACTACTGGATTTAACCCGAAAAATTTCCGGTAATCCTGACCTTGATATTGATGAGGCTGTTTATAAGTCTGAAAAAGCCACCGGCAACAAAAACAGAGCGCTTACATATATGCTGAAGGCTTACGGTATTATAAATGAAGATGCTGAAGAGGTGCTTGACTGTTATTTCCGCGCTTGTTCCATAAAGGTTACAAGTGTTGATCTTGCAAGAATTGGATTGGTACTTGCCAACGGCGGTAATGATCCGATAACAGGAGAGCGGATTTTTGATAAAAAACACGCCAAATATATCAATGCTGTTTTAATGACCTGCGGAATGTATGATGGGTCCGGAGAATTTGCCATTACTGTGGGCGTGCCTGCAAAAAGCGGCGTCGGCGGCGGAATAATGGCTGTTGTACCCAATCGAATGGGAATAGGAATATATTCTCCCGCTTTAGATAAAAAGGGTAACAGCTGTGCAGGAATAAAGGCATTGGAGTTATTAAGCAAAGAGCTGGAGCTAAGTATCTTTTAAATAAATATATTAAATTTATACAAATATAAAAAATAATCATAAGAGAGGATCAAAAATGATAAAAAGTATTAATTTTTCAACTAAAATAATCTTATACTGGGATTTGCCCGATAATTTTGTGGAGGGGAATAAGTACATAGTTTCAGTGAACGGAGCTTTTTATGCTGAAACGGAAAAATGTCATATTGAAGTTGATCCACTTTTGCCTGAGACTGACTATGTGTTTAAGGTTGAAATGACAGGTGTAAATGCAGATATTGTTGGAGACATTACCTGTACTACAGAAAAAGAGAAGGAAAGAATTGATATATCAAAACCGCCTTATAATGCGATAGGGGACGGTGTAACCTTAAATACCGATAAAATTCAGGCAGCAATTAATAATTGCGGAAAAAATCAGTGTGTCTATATTCCCCGAGGCGATTTTATGACGGGGTCATTATTTCTTCATTCAGATATGGAATTGTATATCGAAAAAGACGGTATTCTTCACGGAACCGCTGATGTCAAAGACTATGAACCAAAAATAAAAAGCCGTTTTGAAGGCCATGAAATGATGTGTTATGCAGGGCTTATTAATATAGGTGTGCTTGACAGGGATAACGAATACAATTGTAAAAATGTAAGAATTACCGGCAAAGGCTCTGTATGCGGTGGAGGAAGAACGCTTGCACAAAATGTTGTAGATATCGAAACTGTCCTTATGAAAGAATATATTGAATCCCTGGGTAGTAAAATTGAAGAATGTGAAACTTCCTATACCATACAAGGAAGAGTCAGACCAAGACTTATTAATATAAGCTGTGCACAAGGGATAACAATAACCGGTATATCTATAGAAAACGGTGCGTCCTGGAATGTTCATATGATTTATTCGGATGATATTGTGACCTGTGGCTGTGTATTTCGTTCTCAGGGAGTATGGAACGGTGACGGATGGGATCCTGATTCCTCAACCAACTGTACATTGTTTGGAAGTGAATTTTATACCGGTGACGATGCGGTTGCAATTAAATCAGGAAAAAATCCCGAAGGTAATATTATAAATAAACCGTGTGAACATATCAGAGTTTTCGACTGTATAAGCCATTATGGACACGGTATAACAATAGGAAGTGAAATGTCCGGTGGTGTAAGGGATGTTCGAATCTGGAACTGTGATATGGGAACTTCGGTATACGGTGTGGAAATCAAAGGCACCAAAAAAAGAGGGGGTTTTGTAAAGGATATTCACGTAAGCTTTACCAAGGTGTGCAGAATACTTATGCATTCGGTAAAGTACAACGATGACGGCGAAGGAGCACCTGTTCCGCCTGTATTTGAAGATTGTACTTTTGAAAATATGATAATTACAGCAAAGCTTCGCAACAAAGAGAATGAAGATGTTTATTGTGAGGCAATTGAGCTTTCCGGTTTTGATGTTCCCGGTCACTTTATAAAAAATGTCAAATTCAAAAATATAAAAATAGACAACGGTCAGGATAGCAGAAAGCAAAGTATTTACCTGCAATGCTGTGAAGGTGTAAGCTTTGAAAACATAAGCTGCAGCTAATGGAGGTTACATACAATGAAAATGGAAAAACTTTATGCAAATCTACATATGCATTCCACTCATTCTGACGGTCCCTATTCCCCCAAGGAGCTTGTGAGAATAGCCAAGGAGGAAGGATATAAGGCAATGACTATATCCGACCACGATACCGCGAGTGCTTATACTGAACTGAAAGAAGAATGTGATAAACAGGGGATGGAATGTATTTTCTCAGTGGAATTTACAGTAAGAAGGCCTTATGATTTTCATATAGTAGGTTTTGATTTTGATCCTGAGTATCCACCCATTAAAGAATATTTAAAAAAACGCGCTGAATGTGAAACCTACACTACAAAGAAGTGCTTTGAGGAGGCTTTGGAAACAGGTGGGATAAAAGGCATAACATGGGAGGAGGTATTAGAATATAATAAGGGAATACCATGGCTTTGCAATAACCATGTTTTCAGGGCAATGAAGGCAAAAGGTTTAATTGAAGAAAACCAGTATATGGAATGGTTTAATACTAATTTTTGTAATCAGAGAAGTAAGTATAAGAAAGATGATGACTTTTTACCCTTAAAAGAGCTTGTAAAACTTATAAATGAAGCCGGCGGCTTTGCTATATGCGCTCACCCGCAAACAGAACAGCTTAACAGAGTAGATTTGCTGAAAGAATGCGGAATAGTCGGACTTGAGGTATTACATCCCAGACTGAATGAAGAAGAAAGAATAAGAGCTTACGATATTTGCATCAAAAACAACTGGTTTATATCAGGCGGCAGTGATCATTGCGGTTTATGTGGAGGATATTACGACTCGTACCCGGATGATGAAACCTTAAAAAACAGCTATCATTATATAGAAAAGCTGTCTGTGGGTGTATACGAAAAAAATTTCAGAGAGATACAAACAAGAACAATTTCATCTGATCGTAACTAATATAAAAGGAGATATATTATGTTTAAATTCAACGAACGAAGGCTGGGAAAATTTGACGTTGCTGTTTGTGGGGGCGGAATCGCGGGAATCGGTGCCGCTTTGAATGCTGCACGAAATGGTGCTGATGTTGTTCTGATTGAAAGCTTAAATTCCCTTGGCGGAACTGTTACCGAAGGAATTATGGGTAATATAATGGATGGGAAGAACAAGGGCGGTCTTATCAGTGAAATTTATCATTTTTTAGAAGCGAGAGATATGACCTGTGCTAATAGAGGTCCAAAGATTGATGAAAACGGCAAACGCATAACAGGCCGCATACTGGATATAGAAGGTACAAAATACTGCTTTGAAAAGCTGTGTCTTGAAGCCGGTGTCAGAATATTGTACAGTAGTACCGTATGCGGTGTTGATATGAAAGGCGGACACATTAACTCCATTATGATAAGTACCTATTGCGGTAACTTTATTATCGAAGCAGATATTTTTATTGATGCTACGGGAAACGGAAACCTATCAGCTCTTTGTGATTTAAAATGGGAGTGTGGAAATCCTCCTAATCCCGCAAGTCTCAGTATTTTTTTAGGTGGGTTGCCTTCTGAAATAAACGGAACCGATTCAGTAGAGGCAAAGCTTGAATACGGAGAGATGCTCAAGGAAAAGGGGTATAATTCTTCAGCTGAAACAATATGCGTAAAAAAACATCCCTCCTTATCAAAATGGGTTGCAGGATATAATTTTGAATATGATGTTTTACCTGAGGATATTATAAGACTTTCTGATGCTGTAATAGATGCACGGGATGAGGCCTTTAAGCTTGTAGAAGCCTATAAAAAAGTTGAAGGGTGTGAAAATGTGTATCTTTCTGAAACAGCAGGTTATCTTGGTATAAGAGAGGGAAGAAGGATTTTTGGTGAATACAGAATAACAACTGATGACATAAAGGAAGGCAGAAGATTTGAAGACGGAATTTGTCTTGTAACCATGGTGGTTGACTTACATAAAACAACAGCTTCCGACGATCCCAAGGATGTATCAAGAGGAATAAAAACCAAGCCCTACCATATTCCGTACAGAAGCCTTGTACCTTTGGGATGTAATAATATGCTTTTGGCAGGAAGATGTATTTCAGGAGATTATTATCCCTTTGCATCATATCGAGTAATCGGAAATATGGCAACTGTTGGTGAGGCTGCGGGATATGCCGCTTCACTTTGTATTAAAGAAAAAATTTCACCTAAGCAGGTTGATGGAAAGAAAGTAAGTGATTATATGAAATCACTGGGGCATGATATTTAAAAAAGGAGTTATAAAAGTGAACACAAGTTTTAGGGATTGTTATATAGAATTTACTGATAATAGGCTTAAAATAGGTAATCAGAAAGTTGAAAGAATAATTGAAATCAAAAACGGGCTTCCTGTATCAATAAGCTTTGGAAATGAATGCAATAAATGGCAGGGCGGTAACGTTTCTATGTTCAATGTTGCTGATTTTGATTTTAAAAATGCCGATATATCATTTGATTCCTATATTTCCGGTTTTGGCGGAAAATCCGAAGAAGCATTGACAGGGGAGCTTATTTTCAAAACTGAAGATATATATATTAAGCTTCTTATTTATGTTTTTCCGGGTATTGGAGCAATTTCCACTAAGCTATATATAAAGGGTAATATAATATCGTCACAAAAGACATGCAAGCTGTCCGATACATCTATTGAATCAAACAATACAGATGCTTTAATCGATGCCGTTCTTCCTGAAAATGGTGTAATTGATTCATTTAATATAAGTGATAAGCATATTAAAGCAAGAGCAGTACGACTATACGATCAGACTGATGTATATAATGAGCTTGTAAGCTATGAGGATAGACTTTTATACAGAAGATACGATGAATATTTAAGCGGAAGCTTTCTTATCCTTGATAATTATACCGAAAAAAAGGCTATTATGCTTGTTTCCGAAGGTTATGTGTCAGGTAAGAAATTCTGCCTGGATAACGATTTTTCTGCCACTAAGGATGCTATATGTGTTTTTGGCAGCGGTATTGAAGATAATTTTGATGATTATGTTTTTCTCGGAGGAGTTACAGCTGTTATCGAAGCAAAGGAAAAGCTTACTGATGAATATAAGGCTTTTTATTCCTGTTTATACAAAAAAGATGATACTTTTATTATGTCTAATACCTGGGGAGACAGAAAAAGAGATACTTCGGTTAGCGAAGAGTTTATAAAAAAAGAAATAGATGTTGGTTCAGGTTTAGGTATAGATATACTCCAGATAGATGATGGATGGCAAAAAGGTCTTTCTGCAAATTCAGGATTTACACAAAATGGGTCATGGGGTGATTTTTACGATTCTGACCCTGATTTTTGGGAAATTAACCCTGACAGATTTCCTAACGGTTTTAGTGTTATAAAAGAATATGCTGATAAAAAGGGGATAAAACTTGGATTATGGTTTTCGATGGATAAAGAAAACAGTTATGCACGTTGGAAAAGGGATGCTGAGAAAATTCTTGAGCTATACGAAAAATACGGTGTTTCCTATTTCAAAATAGACGGGCTTGTTATTAATAATCACGAATGCGAAAAGAATATTTATAATTTTTGTGAATTTATCGATAAAAGGGCCAACGGTAAGATTAATTTTAATTTTGATATTACCGCAAACCGACGCTTCGGTTATTTTATAGCAAAGCAGCACTCAACCTTATTTGTTGAAAACAGATATACAGACTGGAGAAACTATTATCCTCACCGTACTTTAAGAAATCTATGGAGCTTATGCGAGTATATTCCTGCTCATAAAATGCAGTTTGAGGTTCTTAATCAGCTTAGAAATGATGATATCTATAAAGATGATTTATTAAAGCCGTCTTTGTATCCGATTGATTATATGTTTGCTTCAGTGATGATTGCGAATCCCCTTATATGGATGGAAATGTCGGGACTTAACGATAATCAGGTTGAAATGCTAAGAAAAATCATATCGGTATATAAAAACGAAAGAAAATACTTTAAGGATGCGGTTATTAATCCTATAGGAGATCGTCCTGACGGTATATCTTATACCGGATTCATTATTGAAAGGAAAGAGGAAGGATATCTTATTCTTCTTAAAGAGCTTTGTGACGACGATACCTATAAATACTTACTTAATATAAAAATATCAGATATCGAGGTTTTAGCTTCAAACAGTAATAATGCAGAGCTTTCTTATGATGACAAGAGTATTACGGTCAAAAATATGGATAAGGCAGGATATATTTTCTTAAAATATAAAAAGTAGTTGATAATAAAAGGAGAAATATATGGCATGGTATGACGAGGCAATTTTTTATCATATATATCCATTAGGAATGACAGGGGCACCGAAGCGAAACACTTACGGTGAAGCAGAGCACAGGTTAAATACTTTACTTCCGTTTATTTCAGAAATAAGAAGAATGGGCTTTAACGCTTTGTATATCGGTCCGCTTTTCGAATCTGTCGGACATGGCTATGAAACCACAGATTATAAAAAGCTTGATTCAAGACTTGGCGATAATGAGGATTTAAAATCCTTTGTAAAGGAATGTCATAATCAGGGAGTACGGGTAATATTCGACGGTGTTTTTAATCACACCGGAAGAGATTTTTTCGCCTTTAAGGATCTATTGGAAAACAGGGAGGCTTCGAAATATAAGGATTGGTATTGTAATGTGAATTTTTACGGTAACAATGAATATAATGACTGTTTTTCCTATGATAACTGGGGCGGATATAATCTGCTTGTACGCTTGAATCAGCATAACAGTGAGGTAAGAGCGTATATATCCGATGTAATACGCTACTGGGTAAAGGAGTTCGATATTGACGGAATACGCCTTGATGCGGCTGATGTACTTGATTTCAGCTTTATGCAGATGCTTCGTAATGTAGCTAATGAGGTAAAGCCTGATTTTTGGCTTATGGGCGAGGTTATTCATGGGGATTATATTCAATGGGCAAATGACAAAACTCTTCATTCTGTGACAAATTATCACCTTCATAAGGCTTTGTATTCAGGTCATAATGACAAAAACTATTTTGAAATTGCTCATACCGTTAAAAGATTATATGAAATGGGCGGTATGAAAGCCGATGGTCTTAAGCTTTATAATTTTACGGATAATCACGATGTTGAGAGAATTTTTACAAAGCTTAGTAACAAAGAGCATTATATACCTGTTCATATTCTGCTATATACCTTACCGGGAATTCCCTCAATATATTATGGTTCTGAATTCGGAATCGAAGGTAAAAAAGAGCAGGGGACTGACGACTCCTTACGACCGTATATTAAATACGAAGAATATATTGAGATAATAAAAAATAACCGTTTTATAAAAGTAATTGAGAGACTTAATAATATCAGGCTTGAAAATCCCGGTTTATCCTACGGTGATTACAAAGAATTATTTCTTACAAACTGTCAGTATGCATTTTCAAGATCATATAACGGAAAAAGCATTATAGTGACCGTGAATAACAGTGACAGTGATTATACCGTGAATATTAAAGCTGAACACAGTACTTATACAGGCGGTATTTCAGGAATTACCGTAAGTGCAAAGGACGGATGTATAACCGTTAATATAAAGGCATATTCGGGTGAAATATGGATACCTGAAACAGAAGCTTCAGTTAAACCTTTAAATTTAAATAGTATTTCAGAAGCAAAAGCCGGTACGGATGGTATAAAAAGCTGTGAAGAAGTTATTATAAAGGCTATAAAACCTTCTGACACGGTAAATAAACCTTTTGAGGAAATGACAGTTGAAGAGCTTCAGGAAGCAATTCTTAACAGAATGAAGCAAAACGGTCCGGTAACTGAGCAAATGAAAAAGGATGTATATGATAATGTTTATCACAATTCATTGGTGACCTGGATTAAAAGCTTTAATTAAATATAAATAAGATACCGGATACTTATCAAAACCGGTATCTTTTTATACAGGGGATATTCTGCCCCTTCTTTTTTATTATATCAGTTTTTATACAAAATAAAAATTTTGTATAAAAATAATATGGATAGATTCATAAAATATATTATATATGTACATTTTGATTGATTTCAGCCGTTTTTTAGTGTTAAACTATAATTATATTACACTTCGTTTATAAAGTATATTTATAAATATTATTGTTGTCATACATAATAAGTGATTAAATTATAAAAATTTTTTTATAAATTATAAAAATGTTTCATTTTTCAGCATAATTCAGACATAAAGTTTTTTTTTACTAAAAACAATGCTTAAAATTTTGCGATAAAATTTTTGTCGATGATACCTTGTATATCAGCTGATTTTTTAAACGGTATTTTTATTGCCGCTTTTTATGTTTTTTACAGTTAATCTTATAAAATGATTTATACTGCTTAAGAAAATCGTTAAATTTTCAGGATACTGTATGAATACTGATGTATTTCTATAAGTAAGCTACTTTAAAAAGTATGGTCCTGAATAATGGATTCATCTATTCTCTTTTTTTGAAAATAAGTTTGTTACTTAGTATCATTTAAGTATTTTTATATCCCCTGTTTGTTAAAAAAATAACAAAGTGCGCATATTCCAATTTATATCGGATTATGTTATGCACTTTGTCTGAAAGCGTTTTTTAGTTAGTCATTTTTTCCTGCTTGACTTTGTGATCTATAATATGTCGCGAAGCTAATTCTTTATGGATATCTTCATAAGAAATCCCCATTTCCACCATTAAAACCATAACATGATATGCTAAATCGGCAATTTCATATATTGTTTCTTTTTTATCATTCCCCTTACCGGCTACGATAACCTCAGTTGCCTCCTCCCCTATTTTCTTAAGGATTTTATCAATTCCTTTTTCAAATAAATAGGTGGTGTAAGAGCCTTCTTTTTTTTCTTCCTTTCTTGATATTAAAAGCTTCAGTAAGCCTTCTAAGGAAAACTCGGTAAAATCCTCACTCTGATACACAGGATTATTAAAGCAGCTGTCGGTGCCAAGATGACATGCAGGTCCATCCTTTCTTACCACAACAGTAAGAGCATCATTATCACAATCTGCGGTTATTGAAACAATATGCTGGTAATTTCCGCTTGTTTCGCCCTTAAGCCACAATTCATTTCTTGAACGCGAATAAAAGCAGGTAAGACCTTTTTCCATTGAAATTTTAAGACTTTCCTTATTCATATAAGCAACAGTCAAAACTTTTTTTGTTATTTCGTCTACAACCACAGCAGGAATAAGACCCTTTTCATCATATTTTAAATTATCGGGATTAATCATAATATAAACCTCCTATATGCGCATATCTATGTAATTTTCTTTTAATTTGTATTTCAGGTCCTTGATTTTCACTTCATTGAAATGGAATATAGATGCGGCAAGGCCTGCGTCCACATCAGGAACTTTATTGAAAAGTTCAATAAAATGCTCAATTGAGCCAGCGCCACCCGAAGCAATAACAGGAACGTTAACGGCACTGCATACTTCGCTTAAAAGTTCTAAATCAAAGCCCTTTTTCACACCGTCTGTGTCAATTGAGTTAACAACAACCTCACCGGCTCCCAAATTAACACATTTTTTTATCCAGCTGATAGCCTCCATACCTGTATTTTCTCTTCCACCCTTGGCAAAAACCCTGAAAACACCGTCAACCCTTTTTATATCTGCGGAGATAACAACACATTGATTTCCGTATTTTAAAGATGCTTCTTTTATAAGCTCCGGATTTCTTATTGCGCCTGAATTAACACTAACCTTATCGGCACCGCATTTTAAAACTCTGTCAAAATCCTCCACAGTATTTATTCCGCCACCGACAGTTAAAGGAATAAATATTTTTTTTGCTACCTTGGTAAGAATATCCGTGAAAAGTTTTCTTCCTTCAAAGGATGCGGTAATGTCATAGAATACAAGTTCATCAGCACCTGATTTACTATAGTATTCAGCAAGCTCAATTGGTGAAGATACGTCGGATATTCCTTCGAAATTAACTCCTTTTACAACTCTTCCGTCTCTTACATCAAGACATGGAATAATTCTTTTTGTTATCATTTTGCCACCTCGATTGCTTCTTTCAGGGAAATTGCCTTTATATAGTAGGCCTTACCGATAATTGCACCGTATAAATCAAGCTCCTTAAGCTTTTTTATATCATCAATACCGGACACACCTCCGGAAGCTATAAGCTTTACTTTATATTTAGACGCAAGTAATTTATACATTTCGGCATTAGTACCTTCCATTGCACCATCCTTTGAAATATCGGTGCAAATAAAACAGGCTACACCTATATCAATCATTTTTTCCATAAACTGCTCAAGAGTGTATTGAGATTTTTCCGTCCAGCCTTTTATGGCAACAAATCCGTCTTTGATATCAATGCCAACTGCGACCTTATCATTATATAAGCTGACAGCTTTTCTTAAAAAGTCTTCATCGTTAACAGCGGCAGTTCCGAGTATTACCCTGTTTACTCCTGCATTTATATATTTTTCAATTACCTCAATACTTCTGATACCTCCGCCAACCTCTACGAAAAGGCCGGTGTTTTTAGCAATATCAGTTATTATTTCAAGGTTAGGAGTTCCACCGGTTTTGGCACCTTCAAGATCAACAATGTGAATAAATTGAGCGCCTTCGTTTACAAAATCCCGGGCTATTTCTATGGGATTATTACTGTAAACTGTCATTTCATCATAGTTCCCTTTGTAAAGTCTTACCGCTTTACCGTTGTACAAATCAATTGCCGGAAAAATATTCATCTTAAGCCTCCCATTCACTGAATGCTTTTAAAATTTTAAGACCTATATCACCGCTTTTTTCGGGATGAAACTGACATCCCATCACGTTATCCTTTGCTACAGCCGCAGTAACGGATGCTCCGTATTCGGTATATGCTATTACTGAATCGCATTCAGCACCGTAATAGGAATGAACAAAATAAACATAATCTCCTTCATTTATATATTTGAATAAAGGATGCTTGTTATTTTCGAATTTAAGATAATTCCATCCTATCTGGGGGATTTTCAAGTTCCCCGGAATTATATCGCTCAAAGGACGAATTTTACCCTTTATAAGACCTAATCCGTCATACTCACCGTTTTCAAAGCTCTTATCAAAAAGCATTTGCATACCAAGGCATATTCCGAGAATGGGTTTCCCCTTCCCTGCTTCGGCTTTAATAATTTTAAAAAGACCTGTGTCCTTAAGCTTTTTTACTGCATCACAAAATGCTCCTACGCCAGGAAGAATAATTTTATCGGCTTTTTTTATAATCTCTTCATCACCTGATACAATTGTTTCCACTCCGATTGCATCAAAGGAGCTTTTCAGGGAAAACAGGTTTCCTACACCGTAATCAATGATAACAATCATTATAAAACTCCTTTCGTAGAAGGAATTTCATCACGGTATTTTTTACTTAAGGTTACCGCTTTTCTTAAGCTGCGTGCAACTGATTTAAAGGTACCTTCAATAATATGATGAGAATTTTTTCCGTCAAGCTGAGATATATGTAATGTGCATTTTGCACATCTTACAAAGCCGTAGAAAAATTCTTCAACAAGCTCAGTATCAAAGGTTCCTATTCTGTAGGCAGGAATATTAAGACCGTAACCCAAATAAGCTCTGCCGGATAAATCTACCGCTGAAAGAATAAGGCTTTCGTCCATAGGAAGTATCATATATCCGTATCTTAATATTCCTTTCTTATCTCCTAAAGCTTCATTAAATGCTTCGCCAAGACAAATTCCTATATCTTCAACTGTGTGATGATAGTCAACATGAGTATCTCCCTCACATTTTACATCAAGATCAAACTTACCGTGGCTCGCAAATAAAGTCAGCATATGATCAATAAAGCCACATCCTGTATCAATATTGCTTTCTCCTGTACCGTCAAGATTAAGTGAAAGTATAATTTTTGTTTCCTTTGTGTTTCGGGTTATATTACTGCATCTCATTACAGCACCTCCCTGATTATCTCTTTAATATTTTTAATCAATTTGTCCATTTCGTCTTTAGTTCCAATTGTTATTCTCAGATAATCGCTGATTTTTTCTTTATTAAAATACCTTACAAGAATATTTCTTTCGCGCAACTTATTGTATAAAAGCTCACCTGATATTTTTTCATGCTTTGTAAAAATAAAGTTGGCTGTTGAATCAGTCATTTTAAAACCAAGCTTTTTAAGCTCATCTGATAAATAATCACGGTTATATATAACTTCTTTTAAATTTGATTTGGTATATTCCTCATCGCATAAAACCCCATAGCCTGCGGCAAGTGTCATTCGGTTAACATTATAGGGGTTGGTAGAATATCTTATTGCCTGTAAATCCTTTATAATTTCTTTGGAAGCTACGCCAAAGCCCAATCTTGCGCCTGCCATTGAACGTGATTTTGAAAAAGTTCCGGTAACAAGCAGATTATTATATTTATTTATAAGCTTTACCGCGCTTTCATTACCGAAATCAACATACGCTTCGTCTATAACTACAATGTTATCCGGATTTGATTTTAGTATTTCTTCTATTTTATCAAGACCAAGGTAGATACCTGTAGGTGCATTGGGATTGGCGATGAAAATAGTTTTGCCTGCATTCAGGTAATCCCTGTAATCAATCGATAAATCATCTTTTAGAGGAATTTCCTTATATTCCAGATTATAAAGCTCCGCAAAAACTTTATAAAAACCGTAGGTAATATCAGGAAAAACAACCCCTGTATTGTTATCGCAATAAGCCATAAATGCAAAATTAAGTATTTCATCCGAGCCGTTTGTAGCAATAACCTGTTCTTCCTTTACACCAAGTATCTCTGAAAGCTTTTTTAATAGTACGGTACATTCCGGATCAGAATATAAATTAAGCCTTGAAAGCTCAATTTCTGCCTCTGCTATAGCTTTTGGGGATGGCGGGAACGGTGACTCGTTGGTATTTAATTTTATTAAATTGCTTATTTTAGGCTGTTCACCGGGAATATACGGAGTCAGCTTATCAAAACGTTTACTTAAATATTTGCTCATAATCATTCCTCAAATCTTATTGTTGCGCTTTTTCCGTGAGCAGTTAAGCCTTCCTGATTGGCAAAATACGAAATATCCTTATATACCTTTTCAAAAGCATCCTTTGTATAATAGGTATACTGCGTTTTTTTAATAAAATCATCCACTGAAAGCGGGCTTGAAAATTTAGCTGTACCGCTTGTGGGCAGTGTATGATTAGCTCCGGAATAATAATCTCCCAGTGCCTCCGGACAGTATCTACCCATAAATATTGAGCCGGCATGACGGATTTTATCAAGATAATCAAAAGGATTATCTACACATAATTCAAGATGCTCAGGTGCAATTTCGTTTGAAATTTCAATAGCCTTTATAAGATTATCACATACAATAATTTTGCCGTTATTATCAATTGAAGCTCGTGCTATTTCGTATCTTTCAAGCTCAGGCAGCTGCTTTTCTATAGAGTCGCTTACCTTTAAGGCAAGCTCCTTACTGTCTGTTATAAGAACCGAATTTGCAAGTTTATCGTGCTCAGCCTGAGAAAGTAGGTCTGCGGCAACGAAATCCGGATTGCTGTTTTTATCCGCAATAACAAGAATTTCACTTGGTCCGGCAATCATATCAATAGAAACCATTCCGAAAACCTGTTTTTTTGCTTCGGCAACAAAGGCATTACCGGGTCCTACTATTTTATCTACCTTTGGAATAGTTTCGGTTCCGTAAGCAAGAGCTGCAATTGCCTGTGCTCCACCTACTTTGAAAATTCGGTCAATACCTGCAATTTTGGCCGCTGCCAGTATAACAGGATTAACCTTGCCATCTTTTCCTGGAGGAGTAACAATATACACATTTTTTACACCTGCTATTTTAGCAGGAATAGAATCCATAAGAACTGTTGAAGGATAGGCTGCAGTTCCACCGGGCACATATAAGCCGGCACTGTCTACGGGTATTATCTTTTGTCCGGTTACAATACCTTCGCTTTCATTCATTACAAAGCTGTTTCTGACTTGCCTTTTGTGAAAATTTCTTATGTTTTCGGCTGCAGTTTCAAGTATTCTTATAAATTCATCACTTACGTTGCTGTAACCTTCATCAATTTCTTCTTTTGTAACCTCTAATGTTGAAAGTGAAACCTTATCGAATTTTTCGCAATAACGATAAAGCGCTTCATCTTTATTGATTTTAACATCTTCTATAATATCCTTAACTATTCCCGAAACATCTGCTTCATTTACAGTTCTTGCAAATATTTCTTCACTGGATACTTTGTCATAATCAAGAATTTTAATCATTTGCAGCCTCCACTTGTTCCTTAAGGGAATTTACTATTTTTTCAATTTGTTCGCCCTTAAACTTAAAATTTGCCTTATTGGCGATAAATCTTGCACTTATAGGGATTATATCTTCAAGCACTGTCAGATTGTTTTCTTTTAAGGTTGTGCCGGTTTCAACAATATCAACAATAACATCTGACAATCCTAGTATAGGTGCAATTTCAATAGAACCATTAAGATGTATGATATCAATATCCTTGCCTATACCTGAATAATATTTTTTTGCAATATTTTTAAATTTTGTTGCTACCTTTACTGTTTTCTGATTTTCGTATGAAAAGTCTTTTTTTCCGGCCACCGCCATTTTGCATTTGCCTATTTTAAGGTCAAGAAGCTCATATACATCCGGTTCATATTCAAGAAGTATATCTTTACCTGCAACACCTATATCAGCTGCACCGTGTTCAACATAAATTGCTACATCAGAGGGCTTAACCCAGAAATACCTCAATTTTAGCTCTTTATTTTCAAAAATAAGCTTTCTGTTATTTTCTTTTATGGAAGGACATTCAAAGCCTGCTTTTTCAAACATTGAATATACCTTTTCTCCAAGCCTTCCCTTTGGTAAGGCAATATTTAACATATCCATATTAAACCTCTTACATTCTGTCTAAAACATCAAGATAAACCGCAAAACCTATTGCTCTTGATTTTTTACCCATTTTATTCATCAGCTTGTCATACTGTCCACCTGATAAAACGCCCTCGGGAATACCGCTTATAAATCCGTTAAAGGCAATACCGTTATAATAGCTCATATTATTGATAACCGAAAAATCAAGTCTTACCTTATCTGATAAACCGTTTTTCTCAAGTGATACTGCAATTTCTTCAAGTAATTCTATTTCTTCTTCAATCAAAGAGCTGAAAGCTTCGATTTTTAATTTTGAAATTATTTCACTAAAGCTTCCGTATGTCTTAATCAGCGTTTTAAGTGCATTTCCTTCTTTTGTGTCTATTCCTTCAAAGTTAAGTATTTCATCAACATAGGCTGTATTCTTTTCACCAAATGCCTTAAGGATGGATTTTTTTCCGTTTTCCGATAAGTTAAGAAGCCCTGTAACCTTTTCTATAATTCCAAGATGAGATATATCAAGAATAAACTTATCCTTTATCATATTCAGACTTTGTGCGGCAAGTATAATATTTTCACATATACATTTATTATCGATATTGCCTATACATTCCACCCCGGTCTGCATTATTTCTTTAAAGGACTGTGTTTCGTTTGAAGCCCTGTAAACATTTTCATTATAAAAGAGCTTCTGAACCCCATCTATACAATCGCCGGTATTTTTTATTATTGATAAAGTAACATCGGGTTTTAGTGCCATCAGCTTACCGTCAATATCATTGAAGGTTATGACATTTGATGAAACAAGAAAATCCTTGTTTTTAACATATAAATCATATTCTTCAAATTTACTCATACGGTATTTTTTATAACCGGAATCCATATATAGTTTTCTTAGTGTATAAAGAATTCTTTCGTTTTTATCAAGAACCTTTGCCAGAAAATCCATTATTCTTCCTCCATCTTCTCAAGTGCAAGCTTATATCCGTCACTGCCGTACATGAGAGCTTTATTCACTCGGCTTATTGTTGCTGTGCTTGCACCTGTTTTTTCCGATATCTTAATATAACTTACATTTTCATTAAGCATTTTTGCAACCTCGAGTCTCTGAGCCATATCCTGAACCTCTTTTATTGTACATAAATCATCAAAAAAATTATAGCATTCTTCAACCGTATTAAGTTTCAGTATAGCTTTAAACAGTCTGTCCTTTGCTTCTGATTTAATTTTATTCATAATTTCGTACCTCCTCTTAAAACCACTTTATCATTTTAGCACACTAAAGTGATAAAGTCAATACTTTTTTACATAAAAATCAAGTGTTTTCAATCTTTTTTTAATTGAAAACACTTGTATTTATCAGTTTCCTGATGTATGGGTTACGGTGTTATCATAAACTACCCATGAATTATTATCTGTATCGCTGTAAACAGCATAAGGTATCAGATAGTAAGTTGTATTTGCTTTAAGGTTATAAATCAGCATACCGTACGAATTTCCCGAAGTTAAATCAATCATAGCTTGAGCCTTTGCATCACAGCTGTCGATTTCAGCTTTATTATTTGACAAAGAAACCAGTACACCGTATTCTTCTATTGTATACTTTGAAGTGTCAATAGTACCTATTTTTGATGCTAAAAGAACGTATTTTCCTGAAATTGTTTCTTGTTCTCCCTTATGATTAAGTACGGTGACAATATCTTCAGAAGCTTCGAATTTTACCGAGTTTACGTATGATGGCAAATCATCGGGACGCGTTAAATAAACACTATTTTTAAGCTCGGTTTCGGTTTTTGATATTCCGTACAATTTACTTAGCATTTTCTGAGCATATCTTATACCCAACAGTTTCTGTGATGGTGCATCGAAATGAAGACCGTCAATAGTATCGGTTCCTTCACTGCTTATGTAGTCAGAATTTGCAACTGTACCCGCAATCTGAGAAATAACCGCATTACCTGCCGGTCTTGTTTGAATAATCTGACTGGCAATGAATGGAACATCGGCAGCTTCAACTCCAATATCTGCACGCATATTTGTAACCATGGTATTCAGTTTATCAAGATAGCCTTCTTTAGCAGCACAGGATTCTCCCTGCAACCAGCAAATACCTTTTAATACTCCGCCTTTTTCAATTGCAGCCTTAGTCCTTCTTACAGCTTCCTCGTACAGATTTTCGCCCGAGCCCTTCTGCCACTTCTCAATACTCGTACCGCCTCTTGCGTTGGAAATTATACCAAGACCGATATCATCAGAAATATTTTCACTCATAACACGAGCGAAGGATGTAGCTGAATTTAAACCGTTTTTAGTTCCTTCATCAACAGATGAGTATCGGTTATATCCCTGATATGCAGTATATTTGGTTCCGAATGGAAACGGCTGAGCATTTTCCCATTTATCCTCATTGTTAAACAGATAAACATCATCTAAAACAACATATTCTTCAGCCGGAATAGAATCACGACCATTCATATTTGACTGTCCAATAAACAAATAAATATGGAATTTTTCTTTTTCGTACGGGAGATTTTCAACAACTGTAGGAGCATCAAGTGTAATATCTACACTTACTTCAGGTTTAATCTCCGGCATATTTGATTTATCATAAACTGCAATTTCTTCTATATAAGTATAAGTTGCTGTTTCACTTGTTGCTGAATCAAGCAGTTCGTTAATTGTAAGTTTTACATATCGCGCTGTTGTTTTTGTAAATTCAAGTTTTGCAAAATAGTGTCCGTTTGATATAACGCCACCGGCAGCGGCGAGCCAGTCTTCGGTTTCAGGAACAATTGTTGTCCAATTTTCATTATCACTTGAAACTTCAACCAGATATTTTTTTGCTCTCATATTCTGATATTCATATATAACCATACAGTCAAATGTTTTATCAGAAGCCAAATCAATAACCGCAGAACTTTCTTTTGTTACCCACCAGGTATTATTTCTTGAACCAACGGAAGAATTACCATCAGTAATAAGTGCAGGGTTACCATTGCTGCTTGGATTGCTTACTGTAACAGTTTTACCTTTTGCAAAATTCTGCACATCTTCAACTATTGGTGTGTCTTCTTCATCCTCTTCTGCATCAGGGGTAGTAGCAACTGCGTTTGCATCATTATAAACCTCAATTTCCTGAACATAGAAAGTTGAAGTTGCAGATTTTACTGTAAATCTAATATATCTCGCATTTTGTTCATTGAATACAAATGATGCTTTAAATCTTTTGGTATTGTCAGTTGCAACTGTAAACAGTTGTTCTTCCGAGCTGTCTAAAACAGTAGTCCATACAGTTTTATCATCAGATACCTCTATTTTATAACCTGTCATTCTTCTACTGGAATATTCGTATATTAAAACATTGTTAAATGTTTTGCTTTCTTCCAAATCAAGAATAAGATAATTATCAGCACTTGCACTATACCAGGTGTTTGCCAATGCACTGACACTTATATTTCCATCAGTAAGTACACCATCCTTGTAAGTACCTGCGCTTACTTCAACTGTTTTTCCGGATGCAAGATTTGAAATGGTTTCCTCTGGCGTTTCTCCGGGTGTTTGGGATGGTTCTTCGTTGGAATTATATACTTCAAATTCCTGAATATAATAGTAGTTTGTACCGCCATTTGTTAAAGTTATTTTAATATACCTTGCTGTTTTTGGCGTAAAAGATATTGTACCAACAAATCTTTTTGAAGTATCGGTCGATTCAGTAAAACTGCCACTCTCAGTACTTTCTGCAACAGTTTCCCACTGAGTATTATCAGTTGATACTTCGATTTTATAACCTGCAAGTCTTTGATATGAATATTCATAAATTTTTACAGTATCAATGACAACCTGACTGTTTAAATCTATGACATAATAATCACTGGCAGCCTTAGAATAATGAGATTGTGAGCCTGATGTTGCGCTTATATTCCCGTCTGTAAGCACAGTGATGGCATTGCCTGTTCCATTTGCTATAACACTTTTGTTTAAAGCATAGTTTGTTAGAGATGTACTTGCAAAAACACTAAGACCTGACAGAACTAATGCACAAATAGTAATTAAACATAAAACTCTTTTTAACATTTTTTTACTCCTTTTACTTTATCTTTCTGGCTTCTATGTAAAACCTTTTATCGCAGGCTTCTCCCATTGAAAATGTTTTCCTTGGAAGTGCGCCATCCATTATAACCGATTTATATAAATCAGTTTTTTTCATTGCATCAAAAATTATACCAAAATTGGATTTATTTTCACAAAGCTTACATACAACATCTTCACCATGGATATAATCTATTTCAGAATCATTGTCTTTTGTTAATTCATCTAAAAGATTCTGAACGGTTGCAACTGTCAGATATTCATTAGGATTAAGAACAGTTACTTTTTTCTTCTCTCCCCCATAAACATATACAAAGGCTTGTCCTTTTGCATCATCGGCATAGGATATATCATATTTTTCTTCTAATGCTTTTAGAAAAACATTTCCGTCAAAGTTAAATACAACACGGTGAATTGCTTCAAATTCCAATGATTTATCGTGAAGATTAACAAGCTCGCATAATGCAAATCTCGCCGGAGATTCTTTTGCAGCTTCCCCTATTTCTTTTTTCAGGTTTTCATAATATGTTTTAGCAGTTGCAAGAGAGTGATTGCCATCTCCCATTGCAAATATCAGCGGATGCTCCATATTAACTCCGTACTTTTTATTAAAAGCATCTACAGAATCCAATTTATGTAGCTTTTCATCCAGCAAATCGCAAGCATCCTTGCTCATTTTATATCCTGTGATGTGCCCGGAGTCCATTGCCAGATCAAAATCATAAACAGTTTCAAAAGAACTCTTTATAGCTTCATTATACTCGATAATATCACAATCAATATCATCAATAAGCATCATTATATGCGGTAATTCAATAAGAGCATCCTGTCTTACCTTAAGACGAGGCGGTATTCTTGATAAAACAGTGCCCTCGGTAGCTCTTATTTTAGTTTGAGAGCCTTTTTGGTAGTCGTACTCCTCCAGATCAACTGCACCGACTATCCCCAATCTTTTAACGCCGTTTTTTAATGTTCTCTCTACATAAATGTATGTATTTTTATGTTCAGTGAAAATTCCGACGTCAATGTATTTATTCATATTTAAATTTGCATTTTTTATTCTGGAATCAATATCAGCATCATTAAGATATATTTCAGGAATTATAAGATTAAGAGCTGAATAGTTATCTTCAACCAGTTTTGAAACCTCATTCCAGTAATCAGGCTCTGATGTATACTGGTCACATGCAACTATGCTCCATTTTTTCATTAAATCCTTATCATGAGAAAACTTAGGTAATAAAATATCTGTCCTGTTAAAAGTCATAATATACTCCTCTTTTTAATTTAATTCTATGTAAGCGGTTTTTATTTCCTGATTCCATTCTACCTTTGCTCCAAGACTTTCTGAAATAAATCTGATAGGAACAAGAGTTCTGTTATTTACAAGCATAGGAGAAACATCGATTTGCACTGCTACTCCATTTACATAAGCATTTTGACTGCCTATATGCATAACAACAGTTTTAGGTCCTTTGATTCCTGTAACCTTCTTTGTCGATTCCTCCCATTCAACAGTAGAGTTAAGAGCCTCAAAAATAGCTCTTAAAGGAACAAATAGTCTGTTTTCATGCATAATCGGTTCAACATCGGTTATAAGATATTTTCCGTTGATTTTTATTTTAAACTGATAATCAGGAACAATTTCTTCCGTTTGTATTTCTTTATTATACAAAGATGCCAGAAGTGCATCTGAAGTTACGGTTACGCCGTAGATTTTATTTAATATTTTTTCTGCAAATCTTACACCAATCAACTGTTGTGATTCGGCATCGTAATGAAGACCGTCTATTGTGTTTGTTCCGACACTGCTTACGTAGTCTGAAGCTTTTATTTTCTCGGAAATTTTTCTTATCGTTACATTTCCTTCGGGACGGGACTGAATTATCTCGCTTGCAATAAACGGAACGTCATCAATACCTCCGA
Source organism: Oscillospiraceae bacterium (assembly GCA_015068665.1). GTDB lineage: Bacteria > Bacillota > Clostridia > UMGS1840 > HGM11507 > SIG450. The sequence goes on from SVKB01000025.1 coordinate 21,800, forward strand.
TATCATTTCTCATATCGGTAACCATCTGATTAAGCTTATCAAGGTAACCTTCTTTCTTGGCACAAGACTCACCTTGTAACCATAAAATTCCTTTTAAGGTTCCACCCATGGAAATAGCTTCTTTAGTTCTTCTGACAGCTTCTTCGTATAAGCCTTCACCTGAACCCTTTTGCCATTTTTCAATACTTGTACCGCCGCGTGCATTAGATATTATTCCAATACCGATATCATCAGGAATATTATCGGTAACTGCTCTTGCAAAGGAGGAAGCCGAATTCAGACCGTTTTTTGTTCCTTCGTCAACGGATGAGTATCTGTTATATCCTTGATAATCGGAATATTTTGTGCCGAATGGGTATGGCTGAGCATATTCCCATTTTCCTTCTTTATTTAAAAGAAAAACATCCTTTAAAATAACTCTTTCGGAATTTGGAATATTGTCTCTGCCGTTCATATTTGACTGTCCTATAAACAAATAAATATGGAATTTTTCTTTGGAGTATGGAATGCTTTCGGAAACTACCGGTGCGGAAAGCTTTATTTCTTCTTCCTTTGGTTGAGCGTTAAACTCAGGCATTTTATTTGCCTTGTTATAAATCTCGATTTCTTCGAAGTACGCAACCTTATTTTCCGCAGTTTCATTTATGGTAAGCTTAACATATCTCGCTGAAGTTTTGTCAAACTCAATTTTACCGTAATAGTGAGGTGCATTTGATTTTTCACCTGTTTCTCCGTTTAAACTAACATAGTCAGTAACCCTTGAAACGGTTGTCCAGGAGGACATATCATTTGATAACTCAAGGACATAATCTTTTGCTCTTAAATGGGAATATTCATAAACAATTACGCAATCAATTTCCTTAGCATTGCCCAGATCGATTATAGCATAATCTCCTGCCTTTATATTCCACGCATGACCGCCGGTGCTTATATTTTTGATACCGTCAGTTATTCTTTCGTGATATTTTCCCGAGGTTTCCCTGCTGACAAAAACAGGTTTTCCTGCGGCATAGTTTTCTTCAATCGTTTTTGATACTTTAGGAGCTTTAAATCCGAAGGCTGAATCAACAACTAAATCAGTTGAAGCATTTAAAGAAGTGTCCTCAGTTGCAAACTTATCAGGGTCAGATGAATTATAGACTTCAATTTCTTCAATATACGAAACCTTATTTTCCAAAACCTCAGTCACAGTTAATCTTATATACTGTGCAGACTGCTTTTCAATGTTTATTACCCCAACATAATGAGGAGCATTAGTTCTGAAATTACGTTCTGTTGAAGCAATAATCCCCGAATCCTCTTTAACCGCTGTATAAGAGATATTGTCATTGGATATTTCAAGCTTATATCCGTTTGCACGCTGGAAGGAATACTCATACACAACAATCTGATTAAAATCCAATATGGCTCCAAGATTAATTGTAATACTGTCACTGGATTTGGCATTCCATGACTTTGACGAGGTTTTAATATCCATTAATCCGTCCGTTGTTTTTTGATGCTCTTTCCCCGATGTCTCTCTTGAAACAAAAACTTCTTTTTTCAGGGCGAGATTCGTTTCTTCTGCCATAACCAAAGAAGCATCCGGCATCAATGTAAATAAAACTATAATTAAAATTAAGACTTTTGAAAACAAATTGCCGATTATTTTCATTATACTTCCTCCATGTAATCATTTTTTTATATTGTATCATATAAAACCATTATTGTAAATTTATTTATGTTAAAATTTCAAAAAATCCCTGCCCTTTTTATATTGAGCACAGGATTTTTTGATTAATTGTTTTTTATTTCGAAAGCTTTACGTAGTCGGGAATTTCAGCGCCGGATAAATATTTAAGTATCCATACAGCATCACTTATAGTTATCTGATTATCTGAATTGATATTGCCGTTTTCTATTGTAACATATTGTGCCATTTCATCACCGGACAGGTTTCTTAATATCCACACTGCATCTGATACCGTGATTTTACCGTCACAGTTTACATCACCCCACAGGACACTTGTAATCTCAAAGGTTCCGATGCTGATATTATCAATATCATCGCCACCCATTCTGACCTCGTAAACACCTTCTGCAGCTGATTGCAACAAATTTAAGCTGATTTCATTATTATCAGTATGCATTTGATTAACGTATACGATATTAGTGGTATCAGGCTCGCTTTTTTCCTCTGTTTTTCTGAAAATGAGAATAGTGACATCCTCATAATCCTTAAGTCCGGAAATTTCAAAGCTTACTTTTACAGAATAATCCTCCTCTGTAATGTTACTTATTCCCACAGAATCCGCCGCATATACACCGACAGTAAAAAATGATAAAATTACAATTAATACAAGGATTTTCTTTAACATTTTCATATTAAATCCCCCTTTATACGCTTGTAACATAAAAATATGTTACTACTGCATCCTTTTCTTCAGAACTTTCAAGCCAGTCTGTAAGTCCGGCTGCCGCAATTTCAGGAAGCAAAATCTTTTCTATAGTTAATTCAGGTTTTATATACTTCATTGTGCATCCTCCTTATTTCCCGGCATTGTAAAAGAAGTTGCCTGCGGTGCGTATAATGTTATCCCATCGCTATATGTAACATATGGCATTACATAATAAGTCTCTCCGGCTTTTAATCCGGGGCCGTAAAATAAGCCGACAAAAAAATTGTCCGAACCAAAATTCACAGCCTCAAAATTCTTCAACATTTTATTTTGTATATTCATATCTACGTTAGTTGCTGAAAGAAGAAAGCCCGCTTTGGTTTTTATAACACCGTTATTTCTTGGAACAACTCTTCCGAAGGATATTGCATAATCGGTTGATATGAATGTAGCAGTACCGTTTATTTCCGTCAGAGTGTTTTCACTGTCATTCTTTACCGAAAATGAACCTGAATGACTGCCCGATAACATCTTATTATCTTCAACCATATTCTCACCGGTTATAACAATCGATGTATCTTCGAATTTTACATTAAGATAGGTTTCTGTATCTCCTGATACTCCCGGAACGGTCTGCACAACCCATGAGGGATAATCTTTACTGTTCAGTATCCATCTGAAGTTAACCTCACGCGTTCCGTAAATGTCTTTTTTTATTTTGAAATATACTGTATATACATCCTTTGCTTCCCTTAAGTTTAAACCAACTGATGCAATGGTATCAACAAATTCACCGTCATTGGTAATCATTCCGCCCGAACAAGTTCCGTACGAAGCAGAGCCCGGTAATGTTGCAGGCTCAGCTCCGATATTATTATATAGTTCATCAAAATCCGTAACATATTCCAAAAGATTCTCATCAAATGTAAAATGAATACGTGCGCCATTAAAAGGGTTTATACTGTTACTGTTTTTTATCGTAAGAATCAGATAATCTCCCGGAAGATATGTTTTTTTATCAGTTGTCATAGTCCAGTGCGATATGTAATCTTCGCCTGCAAAGGAAACAACTGAAATTATATTCAGCAGAAATATTAATAATAATATTTTAGATATCGTTTTACTCATATTTTTCTCCTTATAAGACAAGAATGGAATTTATTCATCCTGATCTGTAAGATGTCCAACGGGCTGTAATCCTTTTAAAGAATCCCATATAAACAATCTAACTGTGTCGTTTTCTTCTACATTTTCCAAGGATATACTATATTTCTCAGTTCCGGGTACCGCTGTACTTGCCATTACAAGACCGTACGGAGCTTGTATTCCTTTCCAACCGTTAGAGCCCACCGAAAATCTTTCAAAGGATGTATAGGTAGAATCCACATCTCCATCGTTTATACCTTCTTCATCGGGATTAGGATAAACCTGAATATCATTTATCAGAACTCTGTAGCCGTTACCACCTGTGAAATCAAATGCCACCTTATACCATCCGTTTTGCCTTGCAATTGGTTTTCCTGCAGAGGTAGAGCCAATGCTGAATTTGTAAGAATCGGATGCTTCTCTTAATCCTGCAAACAGATTTACCGTTTCTCCGTTTTTATCAAGTGCTTTTACCCATAAAGCACCGTATCTTGTTTCCACCGACGAAGAATTTAATACACCGTCATCATAAAACCAGGCTTCAACATAAGAAGTTGAGTTTTCAGATGCAACATTACAATATCTGTATGCCCCGGCTTCACCTGAAGAAACTAATGCACGTTTAATTCCTGATGGCTGTCCCGGTATTCCGTCCGGTAATTTACCGTTATAGTATACTGAGGTTGACCCCGCACCGCTCCATCCTGTTTCTTTTGACGGTAGCGGAGTGTCTCCGTTATTGTTAAAGTCATCATAGAACCATACAGAAGAATTTATCGGTTTCTGATTTACACCTGTCAGTACATTATTAGTATATTTAGCCATTATCAGTACGGGACTGTTTTTGGACAAATATTTATTACTTCCATCCTTGAAGCTGATATCAGCAGTCATAGTTTTATTCACATTTTTATAGGTGTGAACGCTGTAGCTTATACTTGCTTCGGTTGTAAATGTAATATCGGGAACCGTAAGTCTTCCGGTATCTTCGGTAGATTTTACATTGGACATATCAAGGGTATAGACTCCCCCTTTTCTTAATCCATCCATTAAAACTGTAACAGTTCCGCTGTTTTCAGTAATACTTGTTATTGTAGGTGAAACCGGGATATTTCCCGTTATTTCTTTAATTTCAACTTTATTTAATAAAGATGTATCAATGACAAAATTATCACAAGTAAAAGAAATTTCAGAATTTTTTGTGCTGATATCATACTGTACCGGAACTGTTATCTTAGCCACCGGAGGTTCAAAAGTAACCAATAACTGTGGCCCATTTGCTACTTCCGATTTCAAGGCACCCTCCTTTGAAATTATATGTGTAACAGGAGAATCAATAAAAGAGCCGTCAGGATCAGTTAAAATAAATACAGCGGTTTTTCCGTTAAGGGATTTTATGTATTCGGTAACATCAATGCTGTATTCTCCTGCATTGGAATTTGTTACAGAACCTATTTTTTCTCCATTATATACCAAGGTTTCTTTTATTCCGTTAGACAATATGTTATTGGCAGGTGCGTTATTCCAAGTCAGATTTCCTTCATCCCACAAATGATTATCGTCGGTATCGGTTAACCCGTATATATCTATATTTTTTTCTGAAATTTTTCCAGTATCGGGATCCACGCTTGTTGTAAATCTTAATTCAGCGTAGGTAGCTTCATTAAATTGTTTATCCTGTGAAAATTTAATATAGCTTTTATTGCTGTAATTCGCTGATTCGCTGCTTTCCCCTGCGATATAGCCATATACCTCAAACTCAGTAAAATACACATAACCCGTAGTTTTATTAGCAAGAGATACAAAACGGATATATCTTAATGATACCGGTTCGCTAAATTCAACAACAGCGCCTTCATCCGGAATACCTTCTGAATTACTGTATGTTCCAAGCTCTTCAACTCCGACAGTAAAATCAGCATCATCGGCTTTTTCTACTCTGAACTGTGAACAGCGATTTTTTGAAAAAGCAGCTGTGTGAAGAATAATCTTATCTACAAGATATTCCTGTCCAAGATCATATTTTGCAGACGGAGTGGCGGAAGCCGTTGACCATAATACATTTGCATCCGAAGTGCTTGCTGTAGTACCGGCAGCTTCTGTAACGCCATCGTTTATACGTTGTAACTGTTTGCCCGGGGACAGATTGCTTACAGTTACGTTAACACCATCCTCTAAGGCTACATTTTTATATTCCACATCAGAGAAAACATTGCGAACTGTCAGATAATCATCGGATGCGAAATTTGAGTTTATTTCATCACCTGAATTACCGTATTTTACAGTTGTGTCACCCTGCGAATTTATAACTGTTATATCTGCAATATGGAAGTTGCTTGAGAAAGCCTTCGCCATCTTTATATTATCTGAGCTTTTTGCGTTTTCACTTACTCTGATTTCATATTCCTCTCCCGGAATCATTTTTTCAGCAGGGGTCCATTTGAATAACGATCCTTTTTGATGCACTGTCCATGTTCCGGAGGCTTCAACTCCGTCTGATACACGAACAACACTTAACTCGTTTATAGTATCCTCTGCCATATTCGGAACAAATTTTACGGAAATGCTTTCATCAGGAAGAATTTCATTTTGTTCGTTATAAGGTAATGTATATATTACTTTAGGAGCAGTTCCCGGCTTAAGATAACCATCGAAAAAGTCAAACACAGCATTATATCTGTCAATCTGATAGTCTCTGTCAAAGCCATGTATATACGTGTGCCCTAAATTATACATATCAAAAGCAAGGAAAGGAATATCTGCCTTTTCATATCGCGCTTTCTGATCAGGCCAGTAGCTCCATGCACCATATTCATCTCTTTCACCGCATGCGGATATAGTAGGAACCTGATCTTTGGCATCCTCATCACTTATGTAAGCTCCCGAAGCAAAATCTCTTGTACCGGTTCCCATGGTCTGATAGCTTGCCGCAACCAGACTGTCAACTCCTTGCCAAGGCTGTTCTTCACGGGGGCCTGTTTCACCGTTTGCATCCTTGAAGCTCCACACAGCGGTATTTCTTTCTGTCCACTCCATATGATGGGGATTCGACAATTGAAGTGAGCCCTGAGAGGATTTTGAATGTCCCCAGATTCCAATATGATTTGAGTCAACATTATAAACATCTGCATTAGCCTTCATGTAACGTACTGCCGCTGAATTTGTGGCAATACCAACCGAATTTGCCATAGTTGAGCCATATACAAACATGTCATATCCGTAGTGATCCTGCTGAGCAAGAGGATTCCATGAATGATCGTAATTGACATAAATGTATCCACGCATCAGAAAACCGATGTAATGATATCTGATTCCACCTGTTGTACTGCCTTCATTTCTGTTTCGATGAGTAAGAGTAGACTGCATCATCATTACAGGAACATTCTTGGCAGTTTTTGAAGGATATGTTATATCCATTTTCAAGGAAAAATCTACCGGTGTACCGTCAGGGCGTTCCATATCAAGTATAGTTTCAAGAGTAACCGGAGCTTTTCCGAATTCAGGAACAACCTTTTCGTTATAGCTTTTTACGATATTATTTAAAACTCCGTTCGGAGCATGCTTATAGTAATCCCAATAAGTAACATTTCTCTTTAATCGGTATCCTGACGGAACAATATATAAGCTATTTGTTTCAACACTTAAATTTGTGTCCTGGAGCACGGTTCCGTCAGAAATCTTTTTACGTATTTCAAAAATGCTGGTATCAAGCTTTGGAGAAACTGCATCAGGATTATTTTTATAATCAAGCACTACAACAGTATATCCTTCTTTAATAAAATCACTTAGTATTGATAAATCATCTTCAAGACCTATACGTTCCATACCATGATTTAAGATATAAGCTATTGTAGGCGCGGTAACCGTATCATTATATTTTGAATACACGGTAACACCAACGTCCGAATTAAGTACATAACAGTTAAGCACAGACTGTTTTCTTACATATGCCGATAAATCGGATAATCCGGAATTGTTATATACACTATCATATAGCTGTGCAGCAGTCATTGATGTGTTATATACATTTTTCATTATCTTTTCGGCATAACGTACACCAAGTAACCTTTGGGACTGAGCATCAAAATGAAGATCGTCTCCAATGCTGGTTGTGCCTTCACTGCTTATATAATCAGAATTTTCTATTACAGTTGCAATTTGTGAGATAGTTTCATTCTGTACGGTTTTAGTCGGAACAAACTGACTTGCAATAAAAGGAACGTTTTCCGCCTGAACACCAAGATCTGCTCTTAAATTTTCAACCATAGTATTAAGCTTTTCAAGATAACCGTCTTTACTTGCGCAAAGCTCACCCTGCAGCCAGAAAATTCCTTTTAAAACCCCACCCTTTTCAAGTGCTGCTTTCGTTCTTTCGACGGTTTTTTCATATAAATCAAAATCATTTGTTTCACTTGTATATCCCTTTTGCCACTGACTTATATAAGTACCGCCTCTTGCATTACATATTATACCTATTCCAACATCTTCAGGAATATTTTTACGTAATGCTCTTGTAAAGGATAAAGCAGGATTGGTCTGATTTTTAGCATCAAAATTAATATTGGAGTAACGGTTAAAGCCCTGATATACTTTGTATTGGGACCCTTCCTTTGGATAAGGCTGTGCAATTTCCCATTTTTCATCGGAATTTAAAAGATATGCCCCATTGGTAACAACATAGTCTTCCTTTAGAAGATTTCCTACTCCACTCATATTTGACTGTCCCATAAACAAATATATATGGAATTTTTCACTTTCATAAGGAACATTATCAACTACGACGGGAGGATCAAGGGTTATATTAACCGGTGCTTCCCCTTCCTCGATTGTAGGCATATTATTACTGTCATATACCTCTATTTCTTCAATATATGCCCAGTTTCCTTCAGTAAGCTCATCGATTGTAATTTTTATATATTGAGCAGTTGTTTTGTCAAAAAGAAATTTTCCGTAATAATGAGGCGCATTTGATTTTGCACTGGTTACGCCACCAAAAGCGCTTAATATTTCGTCAGAATAAGGAACCACATTAGACCAGGTTGTATTATCATTTGAAACATCAATAGTATACCCCTTTGTCCTGATAAAAGAGTATTCATATACAACAACAGCATCAAATGTTTTCTGCTCGCCCAAATCAATTATGATATAATCTCCGCCCTTAACACTCCATGCCTCTGAGTTTAGAGATATATTTCTTATACCGTCGGTTACCTTTGTATGATCCTTACCGGATGTTTCTCTGCTGACTGTAACGCTTTTACCAATTGCGAAATTACGAAGATCAACCGTTTGCGAAGAATCCTCTTCTTCATCCTCGGCTTCTTCGGGCGGAACGGTAATTACCGCATCCGGATCACAGTATATTTCAATTTCTTTTATGAATGACTTCTTGATAATTGATTTAAACGTAATTTTTACATAACGTGCAGTTTGTGTTTCAAAGGATAATGTCCCTGTGTAAGTTGCATATCCGTCCGCAGAAGTAAATGAGTAATCAGCCTTACTCTCAAGAACAGTTTCCCAGCTTTCATTATTTTCGGATATTTCTATCTTATATCCGCTTAATCTCGGGCCGTCAGTTGAAAGCTCGTAGATTTTTACAGTGTTGAAGGCCGTTGGCTGTTCAAGATCTATTAATGCATAATGACCTGCTGTATCAAATTGCCACATATTGGATTGAGATACACCAAAAACCCCATCTGTAAGCAAGCTTCCGTCTCCTGTGCCGCCACTTACCGAAACATTTTTGCCTGCAGCTAAATTTACCATTTCGGTACTACTCTCTGCCAATGTTCCGGCGAAAACAAAAGACAGTACAAGGATAAGAGAAATTATCTTTTTAAACACAACTAAACATCTCCTCTATTTTGTTATAATAATATGATACCATACCATAAATCGCTAATCAATATTCATTTTTTGATTTTTATATCCAATAATTAAAAAAATAAGCCAAAGAACTTGTTCCTTGACTTATTTTTCTTAATTACAATTAAAAATTATCAGATAAATTATTTCATACCGTTTTCGTATGCTTCAACCATCTTCTTAACGATGTTACCAGAACGAGCACCATATCTTAAACCATTGCGAATGTACGTCATTTCCTTGAATGATGAGGAAACTTTAATCTTTACTTC
>SVKB01000003.1 GCA_015068665.1 Oscillospiraceae bacterium
TACATGGACACATAATAAAACAATACAAAAGGCAATTGAAAGCCTTAGAATTTCAAGAGAGCAAAAAGAGTATTTAAGAACGCTAAAAAAGGCAAATTAAATTTTTTTGTCCCTGACTTGACACGAGCGTTGCAAGGCAACGCAGCTAAATTCGCGTTCCGCGAGCTATATTGAACAAGTTCAGCTAAATTACTTCGTAGCTAAATTGACCGTGCGGTCAGCTACAAAAGCGAATTTAATTTAGCTACTCCAAAGGGGTAATTTAGCTATGTAGCAAAGCGGAATAATTTAGCTTTGAACTTTAGTTCAAAATTTAGCTAAATAAATTTAATGAATGTGATAACATGGCAGAAAGTATAATGCTTGACAAAGCAAAAGATTTTGCAGTTGAAATTATAAATGTGTGTAAAACAATCAAGGAAACAAAAAGGGAAAGTGTTTTAACAAATCAGCTTATGCGTTCAGGAACATCAATTGGTGCGAATATTCATGAATCAAAATATGCACATGGTACTGCAGATTTTATTGCTAAAATGCAGATAGCGTTGAAAGAGTGTTATGAATCAGAATATTGGTTAGAACTTCTAAATAGGACAGGGTATTTGTCTGATGAACAATATAAGATTATACTCAATGAGTGCGGACAAATTCGCAGAATGTTGATATCTTCGATTAACACCGTTAAGAATAAAAAAGATAATTAATACAAGTGCGAACTTTGTCGAATATTACGAAAGGAGACAATACTAATGAAAAAAAGCGAAATAATTCAAATAATAAATGAATCTGTTGAAAACAAAAATTTATGCAGGGTTGGTTATAAGTATAATGACTATCTTAAATATTTGTTTCCATTAATAGCAAATGAAAAATTATTTTTATCATCAAAAGAAGAAGATTTTGATTTTGCTGGATATCATATTGGTAAGATTTCTGATGTTGCTACAGTTGATATAAGAACAGATGGAGATAGACTTTTTGAAATTATCAAAGTGGAAGGTCTGCCCAAATATTTTAATGTTCCTGATGTTGATATAACTGATTGGAAAACTGTTTTTGAATCTCTGCAAAAACATGATGGATATATAATAGTTAAGTGTGAAAAAGATTATGATACCGAATACGCTTTTATTATAGGAAAGATTGTTAAAGTGACTACAAGAAGCATCACAATGAAAGATTTTAATTGTGATGGAGAGTGGTATGAAGAGGTATTCAATATTCCTTTTAGTAAAATAACATGTGTTGAATTTAATAGCCGTTATTGTAATGTTTTTTCAAAACACATATAATTTTGCTTGTGACAAAACTTAAATTTAATAAAATAGTTTGCCGATAATAAATATTTACATATAATATCGGAGCGAGAAAATTCAGTATTCTCGCGGATTCTAAGGAAAAGTGTTAAAGGAAAAACATTTGAAAAATCAAGAAAAAATAGTAGGTCCTAATACGAGCTTGCGAGTATCAAGGTTCTCCGAAATATAGAAATCTTTGATTTCGTTATATTTCGTGATGGTTCTTATTGTAGCGAAGCACAACAAGGTTCTCCGAAATATAGAAATCTTTGATTTCGTTATATTTCGTGATGGTTCTTATATCATATCGCAACGGAGTTATATCGTATTTGAACATAGCAAAAAAAGGAGAATAACAATGATAATAAAATCCGATTGGCATATACATTCAGAAGCATCCTACGATGCAAGTTTAACTCTTGAAAAAATTTACGGCAATGCAAAAAAGTACGGCTTTGAGAAAGTCGGAATAACAGACCATGTAAATTTCAATGATGAAAAATTTACAGCTGATTTTAAAAACTCCTGTGAAACCGTTAAAAAATTTCAGAAGGAGCATAAGGATATTATTTTAGGAGTGGAGCTTACTCCCATAGAAAAGCCGCTTTATGATTACATAAAAAAACAGGTACGAAAGAAGGCTTTGAGCCTCCTTATACGGATGAGCTTTTTCCTGTTGAGCTTCCTCTTACAAAGGAAGAGCTTATATCCTGCGGAGTGCGCTACTGTGTAGGGGCATCTCACTGGAGAGTTGACGGACCAAAGCCAAAGGAGACCACAAATAATATGGAAGGGTATATAAGAGAATGGTACCGTCAGCAGCTATGGCTTGCCACCGATGAAAGAGTAACTATTTTAGGGCACCCCTGGTATAACGGAAGAGGACTGTGGTATGAGGATTTTAATCTGATTCCCCGTTCAATGAATATGGAGATAGCTGCAGCAATCAGGGATAATAAAAAATTTGTTGAATGTAACAGCGGGTTCCTTACTTCGGATAAAATGACCGAAAAATTCCGTGTTCAGTATATTGAATTTCTGCGTGAGCTTTTTGAAATGGGAATCAGAATAACCTATGGCTCGGATTCCCATCATCAATATGGGGATAAGCATCTTATTATTGAAAAATATCTGTCTGAAGTCGGTTTTAAAGAAGGGGACTTTTCTACTCTTACGGAAGAAGATCTTTGGTAAAAAAGAAAAACAATAATAACAGAAAATGACAAAAAATATAAGCAATACATCACAGGAGGTCAGGAAAATGCTTATAGATTTTCATACACACGCCTTTCCCGATGCTATCAGTAAAAGGGCGATAGATAAGCTTGCTCATTTAAGCGGAGGTTTAGAGCCTCAGGGACAGGGAACGGTAGCTTCCTTAAAGGAGGAAATGGCAAGGGATGGGGTTGATATTTCGGTTGTATTATCTATCGCCACCAATCCTGAGCAGCAGACGAATGTCAATAATTTTGCGAAAAAGATAAGTGACGAAAAAAGTATTTTTGCTTTCGGCTCTGTTCATCCCGATGCCGATAATGCTCTTGAAGAGCTGGAGCGAATAAAAGACATGGGTTTAAAGGGCGTTAAGCTTCATCCCGAGTATCAGGGCTTTTATGCTGATGATGAAAAAATGAAGCCCATTTATAAAAAAATATCCTCGTTAGGGCTTATAACAGTATTCCATTCGGGCTATGATTACGGATATGCGCCGCCCTATCACTGTATGCCCGATAATCTTCTTAATGCTTTAAAATGGTTTGATTCGCCCGTAGTTGCGGCTCACTGGGGTGGTGTAAGCTGTGGAGTTGAGGTTATAGAAAAGCTATGCGGAAGCGATTTGTATTTCGACTTATCCTTTGGCTATGGGGTAATGCCGAGAGCCGTTGCTCAGATGATTGTGGATAAGCACACTCCGGGTAAGCTTCTTTTTGCCTCAGATATGCCCTGGCACCGACCGATCTGGGAAAAAAGACTTATAGAAAACCTGGATATTTCAGAGGAGGACAAAGAAAAAATTTATTATAAAAACGCAATGAGGCTTCTTGGAATATGAATAGTATGAAACTTTATCTTGCCCCTATGGAGGGAATAACAACCTACACTTATCGGAATGTCCATGCCCGCCATTTCGGAGGCTGTGACGGTTATTATGCCCCGTTTATAGTTCCCACCGATAATGAAAAACTGAGTATAAAAACCCTTCGTGGAATTCTTCCTGAAAATAATGCTGTAAAGCCTTATGTTCAGGTTATGTGCTCCACTCACACAGCCTTTTTAGAATTCGCAAATAAGATAAAAGCCTTAGGCTATGACGAGGTTAATTTAAATCTTGGCTGCCCTTCGGGGACGGTTGTAAAAAAAAGGCGCGGCTCGGGTGCTCTTAAGGATCCCGATTCTCTTGATAAGCTTTTATATAACATTTTTGAAAATGCTGATATAAAAATAACCTTAAAGTCAAGAGCAGGTTTTTATTCCCACGGTGAAATGGACAGGCTTATTGACATATATAAAAAATATCCCTTTAAAAGACTTATTCTTCATCCCAGGGTAAGGGAGGAGTTTTATGAAGGAGTTCCCAATCATGAAAGCTTTTTAAAGGCCTATAAAGAATTTAAGATGCGCCTTTGCTATAACGGTAATATTTATTCCTCTGAGGATTATAAGGAAATCACGAATAAGTTCCCCGGTCTTGACAGCATTATGATAGGCAGAGGGTGTGTGAAAAATCCTGCAATCTTCCGTGAAATAAAAGGGGGAAAGAAGCTTGAAACCGGTGAGCTTCTGAGCTTCTTTAAAGAGCTTGAAGCATGCTATATGAAGCTTTTTGATTCTGAAAAAAATGTTCTCCACAAGCTTAAGGAAATATGGGTGCATGCAGGAGAAAACTTCCCCGATAATCAAAAGGAAATAAAAGCCATAAAAAAGGCAACAAGGTTAAGTGAATTAAACAGTGCGGCAGAGTCTTTGCCACCACTTTAAAAAGGATTGAAAACATTAGTTTTCAATCCTTTTTAATACTTAAAAGTATTTGACAATATATATATAAAGTGGTAAAATATAAAGTGAATGATTATAAGGAAAATTATATCATTGAAAAGGGGAACAAAGGGGTGAAAAAATGTCCGGAAATGACGGAAGAATTAAGAAAAATCTTAAATCTTCAATTATACAGCAGTTTGTTTTAATTTCCATAAGTTTTTTACTTCCGAGACTTTATCTTGAGAATTTCGGATCATCGGTTAACGGTGTTTTATCAACTATTAAACAAATTTTTACATATATGTGTCTTCTGGAAGCAGGAGTCGGTGCTGCAACCAAGCATGCGCTTTATGAAATTCTGGAAATTGATGACAGAAAAAGTGTAAGCGAGGTTTTATCCGCTACTCATATCTGTTACAGGAAAACGGGAATTATTTATACTCTTATTGTTTTTATCATTGCTTTTGTTTACGGCTTTGTTATTGATACAGGAATAAACAGTTTTATTGTTTTTTTACTTGTAATTTTAAACGGAATACCGGGAATTTTCAATTATTTCATACAGTCTAAATATAGAGTACTGATGGAGGCAGATGGCAGAAATTTTGTTTTGAATAATTCCGAAACAGTTGTCCAGATTTTAGCTAATACAGGAAAAATTCTGGTGCTGTTTCTTACCGACAGTCTTATTCTTATTCAGCTTGTATATTGTGTTATTGCTTTAGGACAGATAGTTTATTTATACAGATATGCAAAAAGAGAATATAAATGGCTTGATATAAAAACCACTCCTGATTTTGATGCGATTTCCCAAAAGGATTCTGCACTTGTCCATCAGGTTTCCGGGATGGTATTTAATAATACCGATGTGCTTCTGATTTCAGCACTTTGTAATTTCACGGCTGCAAGTGTTTATGCCATATACAATATGTTTTTTGCACAAATGCAAACGGTTATATCAAGTGTAGCATTATCCTTCAGTCACAGATTAGGGAAGGATTATAAACCAAACCGTCAGAAATTTGATAAAGAATTTTATGTATATGAAGTGTTTTATATTATGTGTTCGTTTATAATATATACGCTTATGGCAGTATTTCTTTTGCCGCTTATTGAGATTTATACAAAAGGAATAAATGACGCTGATTACATAAATTCCAATCTTCTTATGCTGTTTGCGGTTATGCAGCTTTTATCCAATGCAAAGCTTCCTGCCAATAATGTTATTGAGTATGCAGGAACCTTTAAGAAAACCCGTTCACACGCATTATGGGAAATGACTATAAATATCGTCACAACTGTAATCGGCATAAAATTATTCGGTATCTGCGGTGCTATTTTGGGAACAATTCTGGCACTTATATATCGAAGCATAGTAGTAATAGCTCATTCCAATAAAGAGGTTCTCAACAGAAGTTTATTTAAAACTTATAAATTATGGTTGGTAAACGGCGGAGTGTTTATTCTGGTAATGGTTATCTTTTTTGTAGACAGTTTTTCAGGACTTTCCTTTGGAAAGCTTATTATAAAAGGACTTATCCATGGACCCTGGATTGTAGCTTTATATGTGGTGGCTAATCTGATTTTCAATCCTGATGCTTTCAGATTTTTATATAAGTTTTTAAAGGGGGATAAGCTATGAGTATTCCTAAGATTATCCATTATTGCTGGTTTGGAAACGGAAAAATGCCTCCTCTTTTTAAAAAATGTATAAAAAGCTGGGAAAAATACTGTCCCGGCTATGAAATAAAATGCTGGAATGAGGATAATTTTAATCTTGACTGCAACCGTTATGTATCGGAAGCCTATGAAGCCCAAAAATGGGCTTTTGTAACCGACTATGTAAGACTGAAGGTTTTATATGAGGAGGGCGGAATATATTTTGATACCGATGTTGAGCTTATAAAGCCCATTGACTTTCTTACTGATGAAAAAGGCTTTATGGGCTTTGATGAAAACGGTCTTATGTGTACCGGACTGGGATGTGGCTGTGAAGCAGGAAATGAGCTGGTAGGTGAGCTTTTAAAGGATTATGATAATATTCCCTTTAAGCTTGAAGCCGGTAAGTATGACCTTACACCCTGTCCTGACAGAAATGCAGCAACCTTAAAAAGACTGGGGATGGATGTTTCCAAACAGTCCCAGACCTTCATGGGAATTAAATTCCTTCCCCGGGAATATTTATGTCCTATGGAATATATATCGGGGAAGCTGACCATAACCGATAAAACCTGTTCAATACATCATTACAGCGCCTCCTGGACTTCAAAAACCAGTAAGCGCACCCGTATTGCAAAGCGGATACTGGGAGTTAAGCTTTATGATAAGCTTTACGGAAAATTCCTGCATAAGGTAAAATGGCTTGAATGGTAAAATATAAATAAAGAAAGAAGTGTGCGGAATGCCTTTTATAGATGAGAATAAGGTAGATGAAAAAACAAGAAAAAAATTAGAGGAGATTATTGAAAAATCCTATGCGGGCTATTGGAAAAAGAAAAGACTCTTTGATATCTTTTTTGCAACCCTTATATTGCTTTTTTTTCTCCCTTTAATGATACTGATTGCAATTGTTATTGTTATTGACGATCCGAAAGGCGGTCCCTTTTATGTTCAGAAAAGAGTTGGCCGTCACGGAGAGGAATTTGATATGTATAAATTCCGTACCATGAAAAAGGGTGCCGATAAAATGCGCGTACAGCTCGATAATCAGAATGAGATGGACGGTCCTGTTTTCAAAATGAAGGAGGATCCGCGTATCACAAGAGTGGGAAAATTTTTAAGAAAAACCTCATTAGACGAGCTTATGCAGTTTTTCAATGTATTTAAAGGTGATATGACACTCGTAGGTCCGAGACCGCCTCTTCCTGAGGAGGTTGCAAAATATACCGACTATCAGAAGCTTCGTCTTCATGTAACCCCGGGTATTACCTGTACCTGGCAGATACATAAAAACAGAAATGATGTTCCCTTTGAGGAGTGGGTTGAAATGGATATTGATTATATTCAGAACCGAACCTTCCCAAATGATATAAAAATAATGCTTAAAACTCCCATTGTAATGCTGACTGCAACGGGACGGTAAAAAAGGCGGCGAAAAAATGAAAGTGGCAATGATTGGTCATAAGGTTATTCCTTCAAGGCGCGGGGGAATTGAAAGGGTGCTTACCACCCTTTGTCCTCTTTTGGTAGCCTCGGGGGTTGAGGTTACCTGCTACAACCGTTCCTCCGATAAGGTGGAAAATGAGTATGTGGGCACCGTAAAAGATAATATGTATAAGGGTGTTAAGCTGAAAAAAGCCCCCACTCTTAATGTAAGAGGCTTTGCGGCAATGATATCCTCCTTTACTGCGGCAATATCCGCAAGCTTTAAAAGCTATGATGTTGTTCACTTTCACGCAGAGGGTCCCTGCGCGGCAATGTGGATTCCGAAACTTTTCGGGAAAAAGTGCGTCGCTACCGTTCACGGTATTGACTGGCAAAGAGAAAAATGGGGAAAGGGCTTTGCTTCAAAGTATATAAAGTTCGGAGAAAAAACCATGGTAAAATATGCCGATGAAATAATAGTTCTCAGTCAGTCGGCTTACGATTATTTCTTAAATACCTATAACCGTAAAACCGTAATAATACCAAACGGAATAGACAAGCCCGAAAAAAAGGAAGCCAAAATGATAACCGAGGATTTTTCCCTTACAAAGGACAGCTACATCTGTATAATATCAAGGCTTACCGCCGAAAAGGGAGTCCACTATCTTATTGATGCCTATAATCAGCTGGATACGGATAAAAAGCTTGTTATTGTAGGTGATACAAGCGATACCGATGATTATGTGGCTTCTCTTAAGGAAAAGGCAAAGAATAACCCCAAAATAATCTTTACCGGCTTTGAATCCGGGGACGAGCTTAAAGAGCTTTATACCAATGCCTATGTGGTAACCCTTCCCTCCGACCTTGAGGGAATGTCATTAAGTCTTCTTGAGGCTATGGCATACGGAAATGCGGTGCTTGCCTCAGACATTCCTGAAAATTCATCGGTAGGCGAGGATAAAATAATGTACTTTAAGCATTCGGATACTGCCGATTTAAAGGAAAAGCTTCAGTTTTTGTGTGATAATCCCGGTGAAGTGGAGAAATTAAGATGCGGGGTATCTGAATTTATTCTTTCCCGTTATCATTGGGATGAAATTGCTGTAAAAACCTGTAATCTGTATAAAAATATATGAAAGGGCAGCTTGCTATGAGTAAGAAAAAACAAAATGTTGTTATGGAGCCTTACGAGCTGGAAGAGGTTTTCTCTTCGGTTGAAGAAAAGCTTTTAGGTAACGTATCGGAGGAGCTACTTAGTATATGGTCGGACTATATGGATATTGAAAAAATAGATTCCAACGAGATAGTTATAAGCTATCACGGTGAAAAGCCGATTGATAAGGTAAATAAGCTTTACAGGGAAACTCTCTGGTCCTATCTCAACTCTACTGTAGGGCACAGGAAAAAATTTAAAATAGTAAAAAGAAAAATCAAAAAGGAAAAGGATATAAGTCCCAAAGCCAAAAAGACCATAAAAACCGCAAAGCTTCTGGTTCTCAGCCTTATCTTTGCAGCGATTGCCTTTTCACTTATTGTTTTAACCGTTGGTTATATAAATAACCGTGATTTTCGTGAAACCTTTTACAATGTAAGCAGTCTTAAAGCGGATAACCGCATAAGAGTGGCAGTAATATCCGATCTTCACAGTGTAAGCTACGGAAAGGATAATGAAAAGCTTGTAAGCCGTACCGGTAAATTAAAGCCCGATTTGATACTTCTTGCGGGGGATATAATTGATTCGGATAATCCGAAGCTTGACAGTATAATAAAAATGTGTGAAGGTTTTTCCAAAATTGCCCCCGCATACTATGTTTACGGCAATAACGAAACAGAGCTCGTTTATGACTTTCCTCTTACAAAAGAGGCGATTGATAAAAAGCTTGGATTCAATGATGACACCCGTGATGAGAACAAGCTTATTGAGTATAAGGACACGCTTTTTGAAAGACTTGAAAAAAGCGGAGTAAAGGTTCTTAAAAACGAAATTGCCACTTTAAAGGCAGGTACTGTTGATATAGATGTGTTTGGTATTCTTACCTCAAATCCGTCAGCCTTCTATGAATACACTGAAAAAAGCTTTGCCGGATACAGATATGAAAATACAGACCGTCTTAAGATAACTCTTGTTCACGAGCCTTATATATTTGAGGAATTTACCGAATCCTTCTGGGGAGACCTTTTAGTATGCGGTCACACCCACGGCGGAACAATCCGTGTTCCCGTGCTTGGACCTTTGTATACTCACGAGGGAGGTCTTTTCCCTGAAAGAAGCGGGGACTATGTTTACGGAAGATATGACGTATCGGGTCGTCCTCTTATCGTAAGCGGAGGGCTTGAGAACAATAACCTGCTTCGTCTTAACAACGAGCCCGAGCTTGTTATAATCGACATAAACAAATTCTGATTTGGGTAATATCCCGGGAAAGGAAAGGAAAAATGATAACATCTATACTTGAGAAAATACCCCTGCTTATTGCAATAGGTGTTCTTATATGGTCATTGTTTGTAATGTACCGACGCTATAAAAACATTAACTACTCTGAAGTGGTGCGTATATTCAAAACAGCAAAATATCTTACTCTTTGGGTTATTATCACAAGTGTTCTTATGACGGCATTTTTCGGAATATTCAATCATATAAATGCAAAAAAATCCGTTCACGCCATAGTTGCCCTTAATTATTCCGAAGCCTCCCAGGCTCAGAATTCCAACGGAACGCGTTACAATATGGCGGAAATCATTTGCGATGAGGTAATTGAAAAGGCTATTGAAAAGGGAGCCTTTCCGGATGTTACCGTTAAAGAGCTTAAGGAGTGTCTTGTGGTTTACCCATGTGTTCAGGGCGGTGTCGGTGATGAAAGTGAGTATCACATCTCAACCGAATTTGCTGTGGAATATCACGCTTCAAAGCATACCCGTCATCTTGATACCGAAAATGTTATCAAGCTTATAACGGCAGCCTATAAGGAATACTACATAGATAAATATACCGATAACTACAGCTTAAGTGTATATCCCGAGCCCGAGGAGCTTTCCGAGCTTGAGTATATGGATACTGTTGCCTTCTTCAATAAGGAGATATCCTCAATACTTAATTATCTTTACGGAATGGCTGCAAAGGCTCCAAGCTTTGTAACAAGCGCAAATACCACCTTCAATTCCATTGCGGGTAAGGTTTATCAGTTTAAGGAAACCCAGATAAATCAGAACTTAAAATCCTTGATTTTGCAAAACGGCGTGGCAAAGGATAAGGTGGAATATATTGACCGTCTTGCCTATCAGAATAAAAACACCGATTTTAACCGACAGAAAAATCTTGTTTCCTTTAACCTTTGTAATGAAGCCATTGACAGATACTCTGAAGAAATGACAAGAATTGTTCTTGTCCCTACCTGGGATAAGTCGGGTAAATATTATATGGGCAGAACAAAGGTGGGCATTGATGAGCTTTCGGTAATGGCAACCGAGTTCAGTAACAATGTTGCTTCTAACGAGAAAGAAATCATGGATAATAATCTTATAATAGAAAAGATGGAAAGCGGTAGTGCCTTCAGCGGAAGCAATCAGTCGGCTGATGAGCTTATCAACTCGATTTATACAAGCATCAAAAGCTTTGAAAAGGAAGCAATCACTGCAGGCAGGGAATATTCAAGCCACCGTATGAATCAGTGTATTGCCGTAAGCATTTACGGAGTATCCTTAATGAACGAGCTTAAATCAATTTTGTTATGTTTTGCTCTTGTGTATGCAGCACTTATGCTTTTCGAGATTTCAAAAAAATTCCCTGAAAAAGTCTGATTCGGAAGGAGAAGGAAATGAAAAAGTTTCAAATTTTCAGATATATAAAAAAGCTGTTGCCTTTTATAATGATTTTTTGTCTTTTAATAACATATTTTGTTTATTATAAGCTTTCCACCTCCAATCAGTATATTGCATCAGAGGTAATTCATTATAATGACGAAAGAGCTGAGCAGGGCTTTGCTCCCACAGGCGATAAGCTGGATGTTAACGAAATCAAATCCTCGGCAGTAATGTCCAAGGTTGTTGATAAAATGGGGCTTACCGGTATTTATTCGGTAGACAGTCTTATTTCAAGAATAGATATAATCCCGCTTCCCGATGCAGACAAGCAGGCAAGAAAGGAAGCTATGCTTGAGGAAGGGGAGGAGTATATCTACGAGCCCAGCACCTTTATAGTTTCCTTTGCCGCAAACAGCGGTGAGGGCCCTGAATTTGCAAGAACCATTCTTGACGAAACTCTTGATGTGTATTTTGCTCAGTTCAGTCAGAAATATGTTAATGTTGCTCCTGCAAACAATACCATAGAAAACCTTAAGAAGGATAACTATGACTATATTGAAATGATGGAGCTTATTGATACAAGCATCGAAGAAACCATGAATACCATGTATCAGCGAATGAACCAGAACAGCTACTATAGAGCCACCACAACCGGCGCCTCCTTCGGGGATCTGGCGGAGGAATTCGGGTATTTAAGACAGGTCAAGGTTTCAGAGCTTTTCTCAAAGATTTATAAATATCAGATAACCAAAAACAAGCAGGTACTGCTTTCCGACTATAACACGAGAATTGACGATAACAATATTTCAAATACCAAGGAGGAAAGCATTATTGAGGATATTGTTACCGTAATCGACGCCTATGTTAAGAAAATGAGGGAATCGGGAAATACCAATGTAACCTATGAATATATTCTTGATAACCTTCATGAGAAAAATCTTCAGGAATATGTAGGGGATCAGACGGTGACCTATGACGAGCTTATCTACGGCTGGAGAGATCATAACGAATCAAGAGAGCACGCCATCATAGATTCTGCTTATTCAAAGTATGTAATTGACACCTTCTCCGGATGTACGGGAGCCTGCGGCGGAGTATGCAGTGGCTCATATAAAACCTGTACCGAGCTTTCAAACCCGGATTATGAAAATATAAGAGCAGAGGTTGAAAAGGATATTGATGAGCTTATTTCGGAGCTTACCGAGCTTTATAATATCTCAAGGGAAACCAATGATGAATATAACGCATATCTTGGTGCAAGCTATATTTCGGTGCTTTCCTCCGCATCGGTAAAGGAAAGCGTAAATGTACTTCTTTATACTATAATCGCATTTTTATTCCTTATGGGAGTATGCTGCGGCGGAGCTGTGATAATAGGCAGAGCAGGGGATATTGTAAGCTATATTTTCTATACCGACCATCTTACCAATCTTTACAACCGCGCATACTTTGATAAATACTTAAAGGCAAGGGATAAAAAGCTTCTTGATGACGGTGTGGTTTACTGTATGGTGGATATAGTGAATTTAAGTCATATAAACAGTATATATTCCCGTGAAACAGGGGATGCCGTAATTAGAATGTTTACCGTGTACTTAAAAGAGGCATTCGGAAAATCTCAGTCCGAGTTTATCTATAACGGCAACGGAAGCTTTGTAGTACTTACCGAAAACACCGATTATATTACCGTTGAGGATATTATGGGCTTGTTCCGTTTAAGACTTGATGACCGTGACGAGCATAAAGAGGTAAAAATTGAGTATAAGATAGGTATTGCAGAAACCTTCAGAGATAATAAAACTGCAAGGAAGCTACTTGCAGAGACCATAAAGAGCAAGAAGGATTATATATCCTGATAACAAATGGAGGGGAATGGGTTGGAAAATAAAATTCTTGAAAAAGTCAAAGTATTTTATTTTATGGCTACCGGTGTGCTTTTGTATTTCTTTCTTACCGAGTACATTGATGTAGGGCTTCATATAACCTACCGCCACGCCTTTGCCCTTTTAATTGCCCTTTCGGCAATTCTTATGTTTTTAATAAAGCCGGATATTCCAAGGGGGGTAGTTTCCTTTAAGGGTGCACTTATCTATTCGGCGCCTTTACTTGTGACCACCTTGGTATCCCTTTTTATATGGTTTGTAAACACTGTGGATGTGGGGGTTATCTCAAGAGGGCTTTCCAGCTCCTTTGTATATGCAAATATGCTTTCCTTTGCCCTTTGTGCAGGTGCCTTTTTGTATGTATTCGGGGAAAAGGGAGTCTGGTATAATCTTGCGGCAATTTTAATTGCCAATCTGATTATGATTTTTATGATTATTTTTAAATACGGCCCCGGCGCCTTCTTTTCGGAGTTTATAACTTTAGTTGTAACCTTTGCCGATGTAACCGGTGAAATAATAGTTGAAGCGGAAATCCACGAGCTTGCCTTTTGTCTTGGTGCTTACCTTATCTTTATGCTTTACAGCCCGAAAAAAAGTATCGGATATTTTATATTTTTATTCTTAAGCGCCTTTTGTTTTCTGGCGGCATTCAAGCGAATAGCCATAGTGGCAATAGCCATAGCACTTGTATTCGGCTACCTTTTAAAATTTATTGCAAAATTCAATAAAAAAACTGCGATAAACCTTATTACACTTCTTTGTATTCTGCTTATAGGAATCCTACTGCTTTATGTGGCACTTATAAAAATGGATGCCTTTGAGCTTCTTGAAAAAGCAGGTATCAATACCAGCGGCCGTGTGGGAATGTACCGTGCAGTGGATAAGTTCTATGAATTCAGCCCTGAATTTATAGGGAACGGAATCGGTTTTCTTACTTATCAGCTGAACACCTTTATGAGTATAGGCGTTGCCTCCATTCATAACGATTTCCTTCAGCATTTTATAGATTTGGGGTTTTTCGGCTATATAATCTGGTTAATATCCATGACACTTGTAAGAGTATGGTATTTCGGAAAAAACAACAATGCGGACGGTGCCATAAAAGCCTTTATACTGATTTTATATCTTGTAATTGTATCCTCCACCGATAATACCATGAATTATCCGCTTTTAACCGGGGTGCTTGCAATCCTTATGATGAGCAGCGGTTATGACGATAACGTTAAAATCGCGAGAATGAAAATATTCGGAAAGTGAAAAGAATATGAAAATATTAATGGTAAATAAATTTTTATATCCAAGAGGCGGAAGCGAAAGCTATATGCTGTCTTTGGGAAAATATCTTGAAGAAAAGGGGCATACCGTAGAATATTTCGGTATGTATGATAAAGCCAATACGGTTAGAAACTCCGCAGAGCTTTATACCACAAATATGGATTTTCATTCAAAGGGACTTTCGCGTTTTTTTTATCCCTTTAAAATTATCTATTCTATTGAGGCAAGAAGAAAAATCACAAAAGTCATAGATAATTTCAAGCCGGATATAGTTCACATGAATAATATTAATTTCCAGCTTACACCATCCATTATTTACGGAGTTAAAAGCAGAAAAATTCCGCTTGTACAAACGGTACACGATTATCAGATGCTTTGTCCCAATCATCTTTTTTATAACTTTGAAAAAAACGAGACCTGTGAAAAATGTGTACAGGGCTCTTATATAAACTGTGTTAAAAATAACTGTATCCACGGCTCTAAAATAAAAAGCATAATAGGTGCAATTGAAGCCATTTTTTATTCGGTCTTAAAACCCTATAAAAAGGTGGATATGTTTATTTGTCCAAGTAACTTTCTTTCGGATAAGCTTACCCTGGCGAAAAAATTTTATAAAGGAAAAACCGTAACCCTTCATAACTTTATAAATAAAGAGCAGTTTAAAAAAGAAGAATCTTCGGTTAAGCCCTACATAGCTTATGTGGGCAGGCTTTCTAAAGAAAAAGGTGTTGAGCTTATAAGAAAAACCGCAGAGCTTTTACCTCAGTATACCTTTTGTATAGCCGGAAGCGGTCCCGATGAGGAAATTTTAAAAAATGTTCCAAATATAAAAATGATGGGCTTTTTAAAAGGGGACGAGCTTTGCGAGTTTATAGCCTCCTCTGAAATGCTTCTTCTTCCGTCGGTATGCTATGAGAATTGCCCCTTATCCATCCTTGAGGCTCAAAGTCTTGGTGTTCCGGTTGTAACCATGAATTACGGCGGTATGCGTGAGCTTGTTGAGGATGGGGTAACAGGAAGTCTTGTTACCGATATTTCTCCCGAAGGAATTAAAGAGAAAATCTTAGAGCTTACGGAAAATGAAGAATACTATAAAAGCATTAAAGAAAATGTGAAACAAAAAAGAGATACAATTTCAGGAATAGATACTTATTGCGAAAAACTTATAAGCTTGTATGAAGGCTTGGTGTTATCGGGTAATATCAGGAGGTGAAAGAGTGGCTGAACCGAAGGTAAGCATTATAGTTCCCGTATATAACTGTGAAGATTTTTTTGTAAGATGTGTAGACTCACTTATAAACCAGACCCTTGAGGATATTGAAATTATACTTGTGGATGACGGATCAACGGACAGTACACCTCTGCTTTGCGATAAGGCAAAGGAAAAGGATAACCGTATAAAGGTTATCCATAAGGAAAATGAAGGAGCAGGCAAAGCAAGAAATGCCGGCCTGGAAATTGCTGAAGGCGAGTATATCGGTTTTGTGGATTCGGATGATTTTACAGAGCCTGATATGTATCAGGTATTATATGAAAAGGCAACTTTAAATTCCTCACAGCTTGTTATTTCAGGAATCCGCTATGTAGACGGGAATGTGTTTAGTAAAGCGGGTGAAACTGAGGTTTTATCATACTTTGATGAGGATACTCATTTTGAAGGTAAGGAAGAAATAAATAAGCTTCGCCTTGGTTTTGCAGGTTCACTTCCAAATGAAAAAGAGGACAGCAGATACGGAACAAGCGTATGGAAAAACCTTTTTAAAAGAGATGTTATTCTTACAAATTCTCTTAAATTTGAATCGGAAAGGGAAATGCTTTCCGAGGATCTTTTGTTTTTACTTGACTATGCAGGCTGTATAAATAAAGCTACAGGTATTCCCGGCGCCTTTTATAACTATATAAGAAACCCTCAGTCAATTTCCAAATCTTACAGGGAAAACCGCTTTTCAAAAGGGCTTGTTTTCATAGAAGAGGCGGAAAAAAGACTTAAAAACAGTATTGAGTATAAGGATTACATAATATATTTAAACCGCTATTGGCAATCCTTTTGCCGTTTTGTATGCTCTCAGGAAATACTCTATGCCCGGGATAATAAAATCCCTTATAAAAAATTAAGGGAAAGACTTAAAATGATATGTGAAAATCCGAAAACGGTAAGTGTGCTGAAAAGCTATCCCTTTTACCGTCTTCCGCTGAAACAGGCGATTTTCGCTTTTGCCATGAAATTTAAGCTTTATTATCTTCAGGTTAAAATGGTTGTTTTAAGAGCAAAATAACAGATATAAAGCAGGGGAGAAAATATGTTTTTTTCAGTAATTGTACCTGTTTATAAGGTAGAAAAATATTTAAGAAAATGTATAGAAAGTGTTCTTAATCAGAGCTTTTCGGATTTTGAACTTATTCTTGTAAATGACGGTTCTTTGGATAATTGCCCGAATATTTGCGAGGAATATAAAAATAAGGATTCCCGTGTAAAGGTAGTCCATAAGGAAAACGGCGGTCTTGCAAGCGCAAGGCAGGCAGGAATAAAAGTAGCAGAAGGGAACTATGTCTACAGTCTTGATTCAGACGATGCCATTGAAAAGGATACCTTAAAGCTTTGCTATAAAATAATTTCAGAATATAACTGCGATATAGTTACATCCGGTTATAAGTGGGTTTCCTTTGACCGTATCCTGAAAATTACCGATGACGGGCTTAAAGAGGGTTTTTATTCTTATGAGGATATACGCAAAGTTATTTTCCCCCGTCTTTTAATGGATAAGAATATGGAGCATATTTCTTACTATTTGTCAGGAAAAGCTGTAAAAAGAGAGCTTTTATCTCCAATTCAGCTGTCACTTAATCCGAAAATTTCATTGGGCGAGGATTTATGTACCGTAGTACCTTGCTATTTGCAGGCAAAAAGCGTGTATATAAGTAAAGAGGCAAGTTATCTTTACACCGTAAGGCAGGATTCCATTTCCAAGGACTTTAATTCACGGCAAATCCTCCTGATTGAAGATGTGATAAACGAACTAAAGGGGATAAGTCTGGAAAAACCAAAGGATTTTGACGCCCAGCTTGACCGCTATTCTTATTTTATGTGCCTTGCCATTACGGCAGCAGCTGCCGAAGGTGGCTTTTTAAAGTCGGCGGGGGAGCTAAAAAGGAATATTAAATCGTCACTGCACCACAGCAGTATAAAAAAAGCAAAATTTGATAAAATCTCCAAAAAAAGCAGAATAACCCTTCTTCTTATGAAGGCAGGGCTGTATATAACGGCATTTTATTTTCTTGATATATGTAAAAAAATTAAAGTGATTTTTAAAAGAGGGTGAATAAATTGAGTAAGCTTCCCAAACTGTCGGTTATTATGAGTGTATATAACGGCGAAAGCTATCTTTGCGAGGCTGTTGAAAGTGTTCTTAATCAAACCTGTACCGATTTTGAGCTTATAATTATAAATGACTGCTCAACGGACAGGACGGCTGAAATTTTGGACGGGCTTTCTAAAAGGGATGAAAGAATAAGAGTTTATACCAATGAGGTTAATTTAAAGCTTCCCGCCTCTTTGAATAAGGCAATATCTTTGTGCAGAGGTGATTATATCTTAAGAATGGATTCGGATGATTTATGTCTTCCGAAGCGCTTTGAAAAACAGCTTTTATTTATGGAAAATAATAAGGATGTTGACCTTTCCTCAATAAGATTTTTAACCCTGAAAAACGGAGTGTATCTCCCCGGAGGATGCGGTGGAAGAACGGATAACGAGGCATTAAAAGCAATGCTTCTTGTAACCAATCCCATTTTGCATCCGGGTGTTATAATGAAAAAAGAAGTAGCCTGCGAGCTTATGTATGATACAACGCTTACCTGTACCGAAGACTTGGAGCTATGGACAAGAATGGTACTTAAAGGTAAGAAAATTGCAATCCTGCCCGAATATCTTTTAATATACAGGCTTCACGATAAGCAGATTACAAGCACCACTCTTGACCGTCAGCATAAGGAGGTTCTTTTGGTAGAGGAAAAATACTATAAAGGGCTGCTTTCCCATATCCCCGATGAAATAAAAGAGTTTTACATATCGGGTGTATATTTTAAGGAAAATGCGGATGTGGATAAGCTTATAAAGCTTTTTAAATGGGTAAAGGCAAATAATAAGGGCGCATTTACCAAAGCTGCCGTAAGCTATGCTTTTTTGGAAATGCTTGCCGAGTATAAACGTCAGGAGATTCCCAAAAAGAATATAATAAAGGGGATGCTTCATTTCTCCCCGTTATTTCTTATAAAGGAAATCTTAAGAAGAAAACAGTGTGCAAAAAGTGACCTTTGCAAGCTTTATAAAGCGGCAGAGGAATACGGTCTTAAAAGAACAGGGGGCAATGATGCCTTCCCTCAGTTTGAAAAATGAAAACAGGAGCTTTGATAATGCAGATTTTTGAATATCCCTATGTAATAATAACCGTTCTGGTAGCCGGCTTTCTTATTATGGGAGCTATTGGAATTTACTTTTCGGTAAAATGTGTAAGAGTAGCAAATGAAACCGAGGAAAAGGGCTTTGTGGGAATAAACCGAATTGAAAATGATTATGACAAATCAAGGCGGAATAAAAAGAGCCGTTGTCTTATTTTTATCTCGGTTGACCTTGACAGTATGATAAGACTTTATTCCGAATCCAAGGCAAAAAGAGTCTTTCTGGATATCCGCCGTCTTTTCCTTATGAAGTTTTCCGAGCATCCTCAAAGTAAAATTGCATCTGCGGGCACCTATAATTTCTTAGTGCTTACCGATGACGGGGCGCAGGAGATAATAGATGATATAGAGGTATCACTTTCCCAGATTAATAAAAAGCTTATAGATAATGGGGGAGTCAATGCCATCAAGGTGCGCTTTGGTATTTATTCTACCAATTCAACCGAGGTTACCTTTAATACGGCTCTTACCCGTGCAAAGCAGGCGTGTGCCATAGCAGAAGAAACTGATGAGCATTACTGTGAGTGGGATTCTCAGAACGGCCGTAAATTTGAAAAAAAGGTAAAGATAGAAAATAATATTGAAACCGAGATTGACAATAACCGTTTCTTTCTTGTGTATCAGCCTATTATTGATGCAAAAACAGGTCTTCCAATGGGAGCTGAGGTTCTTGCCCGTCTTAATTCCAAGGATGAGGGTGTGCTTAACCCGGGTGCCTTTTTAGATGCGGTAAACAATGTAGGCCTTACCGAGAAATTCGATTATTATATATTTGAAAAAAACTGTAAGTGGATTTCAAACGATAAGGAAAAAAGGGAAAAGTATATGTACACCATAAACTTCTCAAGAGAAACTCTTTGTGATGAAAAATTCCCCGAGAAGCTTATCGGTATAATCGATAAATACGGAATAAAGTATTCTGCAACCGCTATTGAAATACTGGAGGATAAAAATCTTTCGGATAAGGAAAAGGATATTCTTAAAAAGAATATAAGCGTTCTTAAGGAAAAGGGAATAGTAATTCTTCTTGATGACTTCGGAAGCGGCTTTACCTCCTTTACCGATTTAAATGACTTTAATGTAAATATTGTAAAAATTGACCGTAAGGTAATACAAAATGCTCTTGAAAAAACCGGATATCTTATTTTCATGAATATATTAAGAACCGCAAAGGAGCTTGGTTTTAAAACTCTCTGTGAAGGGATTGAAACCGAGGAAATGAAAAACCTTCTGACCGAATCGGGCTGTGATTATCTTCAGGGCTTTTATTACTATAAGCCAATGCCCGTTGCACAGTTTGAAAAGCTGTTTGAAAAAATAGAGGGGATGTAAAAACTCCTGACCGCAAAAAAGTGAAATATATTAATATGTATTTTCCTGTCCTTTTAAAAGTACAAAAGGGATGCAAGTAAATTACTCGTAATTTATTTGCATCCCCTTTTAAATTTTTAAGCCTTTTCCTTTTTAAGAACTTCCTTTATGCCCCATTTATAAATGTGCATAACTGCCTGGTTCTCACCCTGACCGCATTCGAAGTCAATTTTATCATCCTTGATTTTGGTAACCTTACCGTAGAAACCGCCGATGGTTACTATTTTGTCACCAACCTCAAGAGCTGACAGCATATCCTTGAACTGCTTATCCTTCTTTTTCTGAGGTCTTATTAAAAGAAAATAGAAAATTGCACCCCAGATAAGAAGCATTGGGATAAGAGAAAGTAGTGAGCTTGCGCCCCCTGCTGTTGTCTGATCCATAATATAATACCTCCGTATTTCTTTTTTTATTATTATATCTTATTTTGGAAAAATATACAAGTGGTTTTGATAAAATTCATAAAAAGTTAATTTAAAAGGGATACAAATAAATTATCGGTAATTTATTTGCATCCCTATCGTAATTTTAAAATCCCGTTTTTATTTAAGCTAACTGTGAAAGATTATCTAAGTTAACGCCTGCCTTTAATTTTTCACCACGGTTAAATCTTTCAAGCTCTTCACAAACGTGAAGTGCAATTCTCTTAAGACCGTTTGTAACAGTACCTGCGATATGAGGAGTTAAAACAACATTATCCATATATCTTAACATATTGTTTTCAAGTGGCGGTTCAGGATTTGTAACATCAATACAAGCGAAGATTCTGTGTCTGTGAAGCTCTGCAATTAAGTCTGCTTCGTTGATAACAGAGCCACGGGAGGTATTGATTAAAACCGCACCCTCCTTCATAAGTGAAAGATTGGATTTATTTAACATATTATCGGTAGCAGGGATGGAAGGAGCGTGAACGGTAACAACATCACTTGTCGCCATAAGCTCGTCAAGCTCAACCTTAACAGCACCGATTTCTTCGATCTGCTCTTTGGTTAAAATCGGGTCATACATTAAAATATCAACATGGAAGTTCTTAAGAAGCTTAACCATGTGTCTTCCCACAAAACCGCCGCTGATTACACCAACTTTAATATCGTAAAAGTCCTTAACGATTAAATCTTTACATTCAGCCCAAAGTCCCTTTGATGTGTTTGCATTTAACTGATAGAAGCCCTTGCAGGCGGAAAGTGCAAAGCCTAAAGCTGTTTCGGCAACACCCTCACCGATTGCACAGGCAGAGTTTGTGATGGGAATTTTCTTTGCAATATATTCGTCAGTCATAATAGGCTTGATGGAGCCTGCAGCATGAAGAACAATCTGAAGATCAGGGCATAAATCAAGAATTTCCTGTGTGATTTTAGGAGAGCCCCAGGATGTTATGATGGCATTGCTTCCCTTGACAAATTCATGAACATAATCCATATCCTCGAAGTCATCTTTATCATAAATTTTAACTTCGCCCTGTTTTCTTAATCTTTCGTAATATTTTTCTCCGAAAACGGTTTCTCTTTTTGCACCGTTAACCAAAACTGTAATTTTCATTTTTTATCTCCTTTTAGTCTTTATAAAGTACCTTTGCGGCAGCTGCATATTCTTTTTCGAATGCATCACCGTCAAAGGCCGCATCCTCAGGTAAATCCTTTATCCATACAACCTCGCCGTTTTTCTTATCTCTTGAAATCTGACCGCAAAGCATACCCTCGGTGCAGTTTAAGATTAAGTCCATATCAGCAAGCTCGTTTGGCTTACCAATAACTTCCTTATAGATTTCTCTTATGAAGTTAACATATATATCACCGGTGTCAATATTTATGTGGAAGGTTCCCTTGGTTGTAAAGATTACAATATGGAAGGGACGCCAGATATTTGTGCCTGTGCAGTATGTACCGATAATGCCGTTTTCAAATTCGCAGGTAAAGATTTCACAGGGACGGCCTTCCTTTTCAGCCTTTCCCACAAACTTGTTATTGACGATTTTTGACTGTGCAAGACCGGAGAAGGCTTCAACAATGTGAACCGAATAGTTGAATTCGTCAACACCGCTTGTTCCGAATAAAGCGATGATTTCGCCTCTTTCCTCAACAGGCTTTGCCAAAAATTCACGGATTTCCTTAGCATATCTTACGGAAGATGAACCGATGATTTTAGCACCGTTTTTAACAAGCTCCTTAACTCTCTTTATGTCTTTAACCGAACCTACAATAGGCTTGTCGATAAATACAGGCTTGCCCTTTTCAATAAAAGGCATAGCATAATCAAGATGATTATCCCAGTTGCAGGACTGAATAAAGCCGATGTCAACCTTGTCAACCATATCCTCGATTTCAGCAACCTTGCCTTCTAAAGCATATCTTTTAACGAACCAGTCTTCCTCATCAGCTTTACGGAAACCCTTGTTACAAAGATAGTGATACTTGATATCCATGCAGAAGGATTCCATCTTTTCTCCCCATGCCTTTGGATGGGAGATGTCCAGATTAACTAAACCTACTTTTACCATAATTGATCACCTTTTTCATATTTTTTTTTACATTATATCATGTTAAAATAAAAAAGTATTTAGTTTTTATTATCTTTTTGTTGTACATTTTTGATAATTGTGTTAATATATATTTTGGGCGTGTATGCTTTTAAAAATTTAAAAAAGGAGAAAGTGTATGGGTAGTCTGAAAATACTGGGCGTAAGAATAGACAAGGTGGATTTTGAGGGCGCAGTTTCGAGAGTTTTATCCTTTCTTGAAACGGACGGTGCAAAATCGGTTTTTACTCCCAATTCGGAAATAATATATCGGGCAAAGGATGATGAAGAATTTAAAAATGTATTAAACTCCTCCGAGCTTAATACGGCAGACGGTATCGGAGTTGTTTATGCGTCAAGAATTCTTAAGTCACCGGTTGCCTGCCGTGTTGCAGGCTATGACCTTGCCTGCCGTTTGCTTCCCGTAATGAACGAAAGAAAATTAAAGCTTTTCTTATTCGGAGGAAAAGAGGGAGTTGCTCTTAAGGCAAAGGAAGAAATTTTAAAAAAATATCCCGATATTGATATATGCGGGGTGGAAAACGGTTACTTTACCGATGATACCCATATTATTAATCACATAAACGAAAAAGAGCCTCATTTTGTATTTGTGTGTCTTGGTGCCCCTAAGCAGGAAAACTGGATACATAAAAATAAAGAAAGGCTTAATGCAAAGGTTTTGATGGGAATAGGGGGAAGCCTTGATGTATTTGCGGGCACTGCAAAGAGGGCACCTGAATTTTTCATTAAGCTTAATATTGAATGGCTTTACAGACTTATTAAAAATCCTTCAAGAATAGGGCGTATGATGGCGCTTCCTAAATTCGGGATTGCAGTTATAAAATCAAAAAGGGGGAACAAAAATGCTTAACGTTAAATTATTAAGCTACACAAAGGATTGTGAAAAGGTGGTTGCCGCGGCGGCAAAACTATGCTATTCTCCGTCGGGAATAGAGGATATTTTTGAAAATCTGGATGAGGAGAAAACCGCTTCCTTTTTGGGAAGGTTGTCCTCTATGCATCACGAAAGTCCCTTTGAGCACATGAGCTTTACCTTCGGTATAGAGGGTGTTTCAAGAAGCCTTCTTGCACAAATTACAAGGCACAGAATTGCATCCTATTCGGTAAAATCCCAAAGATATGTCAAGGAGGGTGCATTCTCCTATGTTGTACCGCCTTATATTGAAAATAACGAAAAGGCAAAGGAAATTTTCCTAAAGGCAATGGAGGATGACCAGAAAACTTACGATGAGCTTACTGCCATTTTATTTGAGCAGCATTATAACAGGCTTATAAGCGAAGGCAAGGATGAGAAAACCGCTAAAATGACTGCGGAAAAAACCGCAATCGAGGATGCCCGTTTTGTTCTTCCCAATGCTTGCGAAACAAAGATAGTTGCCACCTTCAATGCAAGAAGTCTTTTCAATTTCTTTAATCACCGTTGCTGTACAAGAGCACAGTGGGAAATAAAGGCTTTAGCAGATGAAATGCTGAGACTGGTAAAAGAGGTTGCTCCCACAGTATTTAAGGAAAGCGGACCTCCATGCGTTTCGGGACCATGCCCTGAGGGTGCAAAAAGCTGTGGAAGAAGACAGGAAATGATAAAAATATATAAAGGGGAATAATTATGGGAAAGCTTATAGTAATAGAGGGTGTTGACGCTTCGGGAAAGGCTACCCAGACAAAGCTTTTATTCGAGTATCTTAAGGAAAAATCGGATAAAACCTTAAAAATAGAATTTCCCGACTATGAAAGTCCCTCCTCCTCACTTGTAAAAATGTATTTAAGCGGTGAATTCGGTGAAAATGCAAATGATGTAAGCCCCTATATTGCATCCACTTTTTTTGCGGCGGACAGGTACGCCTCTTATAAAACCAAATGGGAAAAGCAGTATAAGGACGGCTACACAATCGTATTTGACCGTTATGTTACCGCCAATATGCTTCATCAGGCATCCAAGTTTTCAGATGAAGATGAGAAAAGAAAATTTATTGACTGGCTTTGTGAATTCGAATACGGTCTTTACGGACTGCCCGAGCCTACGGTAAAGCTTTTTCTTGATGTGCCTCCCGAAATAAGTGCATATCTTATGAGAGAAAGACTTAATAAATTTTCGGGTGAGGAAGCCAAGGATATTCATGAAAGAGATAAAGACTATTTGTATAAAACCTATGAAAATGCGAAATTTGTTGCGGCAAATTACGGCTTTACGGTAATTAACTGTGTTAAGGACGGTAAGCTTCGCAGTATTGAGGATATACAAAATGAGATAAGGACAATTGTTGATGGAATTTAAAAAAATTGAGCTTACGGACAAGCCGGTATTTGACAAATACTATAAAAAATATCCTCAGCATTCCGAGTATTTAAGCTTTACAACCCTGTTTACCTGGCAGGCTTATGTGAAGTTTATGTATGTGGTGCTTGACGGGCATATTGTAATAAAATTTGAAAACTACAAAAATAAAAAGGTATATATTCTTATTCCCGAAACCGATTCATCGGTTCTTAAGGAGCTGATCCCAAGGCTTGACAGGGAGGGATATAAAAGCTTTTCAAATCTTACAAAAAAACAAACTGAAGATATAGAAATGCTTTTCCCCGGTCAGTATACCTTTTCCCATAAGAGGGATAGTGATAATTACATTTACCTTTCCGAAAAAATGGCATCCCTTTCGGGGAAAAAGCTTCATTCAAAGAAAAATTTTGTCAATCGCTTCAAAAAGGAAAATGAATACAGCTATGAAAAAATAACCGGGGCCAACATTCCCGAATGCCTTGAGGTGTTAAACGCCTGGTGTGAAAAGAAGGAATGTTCAGGGGAATCGGTAAGCGCGGAAAGCTGTGCCTGCACACTTGCTATAAAGAATATGGAGGCTCTTTCCTTAAAGGGCGGGGCAATAAGAGTAAATGGGAAAATTGTTGCCTTTACCCTTGGTGAAAGGGTGGCTGACGACATGGCAGTTATCCATTTTGAAAAGGCGGATTATAACTACAAGGGCGCTTTTCAGACCATTTTTATGGAATTTGTGAAAAATGAGTGGATGGATGTTACCTTTATTAACAGAGAGGAAGATACAGGGGATGAGGGCTTAAGAAAAGCAAAGCTGTCCTACTGCCCCGAATATTTACTTGAGATGTATGATGGAAGTAAAATTTGATATTGCAAGAAAGAGCGATGTTCCCGCTTTAAAAAAAATGTGGCAGGAAATATTTAAGGATACAAAAGAATATACCGAGCTTTATTTTTCCTATAAATTCAAAGAGGGAAATGCCTTTGTAATACGCATAGAGGATGAAATAATTTCCACCCTGTATGTGGAATATACCGATCTTTTTATTGAGGGAAAAATCCTTAAGGGTGCTTATTTTTGCGGAATTGCAACAAAGAAGGAGCACCGTGGAAAGGGCTTTGCGGGAAGGCTTATTGAGTATGCAAAAAAAAATATTCAAAAAACCGATATAATATATCTTATTCCTGCAAATAACTCCCTTTTTAATTTCTATAAAAGCTTTGGCTTCAGGGAGTTTACCTGTATTGACAGGCTTAAAATAAAAAGGGAAGAGGGAGTAAAACTTCCTCCTTATACCAATGAATTTAACTACGAGCTAATTAATTCTTTCTATGAAAAAAGCGGTAATTCTCTTTATGTAAAAAGGGATGAAGCCTTCTTTAAGGCAATATATGACTGCTATAAAAATATATCGGTTTTTAAGGACGGATATGTTATCTGGTATATCGAAGAAAACATTCCTCATCTAATAGAATATTCCTTTTCCTATGAAAGAGCGGTTGAAATCCTTAAAGGGCTTCTGAATGAAAGAAACGAAGAGGAAGGAATTATTTATAAAAAATGGGGCAATGAGCCCTTTACGGTATGTATTACCGACCTTGAAATCCGAGAAATAAATAATAAATATATAAATTTAATGTTGAATTAGGTGAGAAAAATGCTTTATATGATTTTTAAAAACGGCTTTGAGGAAACCGAAGCCATTGCAACCTGGGATTTTATAAAAAGAGCAGGTATTGACATTGTAACCGTATCGGATAACGGCGAGGTTACAGGCACACACTCTCTTACAGTAAAAACCGATATAACCCTGGACGAGGTTTCATTTGAAAATATGGAAGGGGTAATTTTACCGGGCGGTCAGCCGGGAAGTGACAATCTTTTTAAATGTGAAAAAACCAAAAAAATAATAGATTATGCTTTTGAAAATAAGCTTCTTCTTGGTGCAATCTGTGCCGCTCCTTATATTTTAGGTGAAGCGGGCTTTTTAAATGGAAAAAAAGCTACCTGCTTTCCCGGCTTTGAGGGGCATCTTAAAGGGGCAGAGTATACAGCCTCACTTTGCGAGAAAGACGGTAATATAGTTACTGCCAAGGGTATGGGTGCAAGCTTTGATTTTGGCTATGCCGTTGTTGAGTATTTTAAGGGAAGCGCAGCAGCTCTTAAAATAAAGGAAGGAATTTTTGCAAAGTAATATGAAAAGCGCACTTCGAAAAAGCTGTCTTGAAAAAAGACGGACTCTTGAAACAAAGGATTTAACTGAAAAAATACTGTCCTTACCCGAATATAAAAACGCATCCACCGTTTTTATTTACATATCTTATCGGGATGAAATTCCGACTCAACGGCTTATAGAATACGCACTTTCAGAGAAGAGAGTGCTGGTTCCCTTATGTATAAATTCATTCGGAGATATGGTTGCGGTTGAAATTTCTTCCCTTGATGAGCTTCATAAAGGACACTTCGGAATTTCAGAGCCCTTAAGCCATATTCCCTATGAGGGGGAAATTGATTTTTCCCTTTTGCCCGGTGTTGCTTTTTCAAAAAAAGGTGAGAGAATCGGCTATGGCAAGGGCTATTACGACAGATTTTTAAAAGAAAGAAAAACCTTTAAGGTCGGACTGTGCCACGACGAGCTGTTATTTGATACGCTTCCCTGTGACGAAAACGACGTAAAGGCTGATATGATAATTACACCTGAAAGGGAAATAAGAATATGAATGTATGCTTTATACTTGTAATATCGGTAATCAGTCAGCTGGGACTTTCCCTTATAATGGGCTGGCTTCTTCCCGAGGTTACCGAGGCAGGCTTTTTATATTATTTTCAGCTTGCCCTGCTTTCTTTTGTTTCGGTATGCATACCTGCATATCTGTACTTAAGAGATGAAAAAAGAAAATATTTTACCGATTGCTTTCAGGGGGTAAAGCCCTCAAAGGCAATTGCTGTATGTATAGGAATAGGTCTTGCGGGTCAGTATACCGGTGTTCTTTGCAACCTTCCCGTAAACCTTCTTTTCTATTCTTTCGGAATAGAAATACCAAATAAGGTTCCCGAAATTACAAACTTTGCTTCCTATCTCGGGGCAGTAGTTACCATGTGTGTTCTGCCTGCTGTTTTTGAGGAGGTCATGTTCAGGGGAATAGTTCTTAATTATTTCAGGCAGTTCGGGAAAAAATCGGCTATCCTTTTTTCCTCGCTGCTGTTTGCCATTATGCATTTTGATATTACCAATTTCCTTGCAACCTTTATACTCGGTATTGTTCTTGCTGTTTTAGTGTGTCGCTCCAACCGTACCGTATACAGTATGATTGCTCACTTTACCGTGAATTTTACCTCGGTAACCACCGCTTTTATAATGAGCAGTGAGCTTGGAATGGACTTTTTAATGGATATCCAGTTTGTGCTTATTGCTGTAGCCGTTCCCGTTCTTATATATCTTATGGGAATTTTCAAAGCCTCAGTTTCGCCTCTTCCCTATAAGGATCAGGAACAGTATGAAATGATAGTTGAAAAGATTTATCCCATAAATGAGGAAAATTCCATCAGAATTGTAGAACACGATATCCGTGAAAACAATATGGGTATGGCATTTAAAAAGCTTTACGGTTCGGTATATTTTTATATTATATTTGTTTTATTTATAGTGCTGGGAGGAGCTGTTTTATGGAAATAACAAAGAGGCTTAAAATCATCATTATAGCCCTGGTATCCGTTATTTTAATATTCTCCCTGCTTCTTGCTCTC
Source organism: Oscillospiraceae bacterium (assembly GCA_015068665.1). Classification (GTDB taxonomy): domain Bacteria; phylum Bacillota; class Clostridia; order UMGS1840; family HGM11507; genus SIG450. The sequence goes on from SVKB01000003.1 coordinate 28,706, forward strand.
GAAATTAACGGAGTATATACCAAAAACACGGATAAGAGTATAACTGTATTAAAAGGAGAGGGCTTTTATAACATAACAGATAAGCTTAAAGAAGAGGGAATAATAGGGAATAAAGGTATTTTTAAAGTATACACCCGTCTTTTTTATTCAGATAAAACCTCAAATATAAAGCCGGGTACCTACGATTTTAACGGACGTATGTCCTACGGGAAAATTATTGATGCTTTAGGCAATAACCCCCGTGTGGCTACTGTAACCATAACCGTTCCCGAAGGCTATGAGCTAAGGGAAATTGCCGCTCTGATGGAAAAAAACGGGCTTTGCACCAAAGAAGAATTCTATGAAGCGGCAAATAACCTTAAGTATGATTTTAAATATAAAAATCAGCTTAAGAACAGCGAAAATCCCCTTGAGGGCTTTTTGTTTCCCGATACGTATGTCTTTGAAAAAGAGGCAACAGGTGCCGAGCTTATAATAAAAACCATGCTTAAAAGATTTGAAGAAATATACTCGGGGCTTGAAAGCATAAAAACCGATTATTCGGTTTATGAAATAATAACTCTTGCCTCGGTAATTGAAAGAGAGGCAATGTACGAGGATGATTTTTACAAGGTTTCCTCGGTATTTCATAACAGATTAAAAAGAGACGATCATCTTTCCTATCTTCAGTCCTGTGCAACCGTGCAGTATATCTTAAAGGAAAGAAAAACCGTCCTCTCCATTGCCGATACTAAAATCGACTCCCCTTATAATACCTATAAATATCCGGGACTTCCCAAAGGTCCCATTGCTTCTCCGGGAGCTCTTGCCATAAAGGCGGCGCTGTCACCCGTTAAGAGCGATTATCTTTACTTTTTAAATGATAAGGACGGTAAGCTTCACTTCTCAAAAACCTTAAGTGAGCATAATGCCAAGGTAAATAAATACGTAAACTAAAGGCAGGAAAAAATGGAAAATCTTATTAACTACGATTTTATAAAAAATTACATAGAGGATTTAACTCCCGAAACCGATGACTTTATGAAAAGTCTTGAGATTTTTGCCTATTACAACCATGTTCCCATTATCACCAAGGATACAAGGCGTTTTTTGCAGATTTTCTTAAAAATATTAAAGCCGAAAAAAATCCTTGAGGTGGGCACTGCCATAGGCTATTCGGCAATCACCTTTGCAAAAATTCTTCCCGAGGCAAGAATAACCACCATAGAAATTGAAGAGGAAATGTTCGACCTTGCTTATAAAAATATTAAAAAAGCAGGTTGTTCGGACAGGATAAATCAGATTCTTGACGATGCGAGAAATGTACTTCCTTTTCTGGAAACCACCTACGATTTTATTTTTATGGATGCGGCAAAGGGACAGTATACCGAGTATTACGAGCCGGTTAAAAGGCTTCTGAGCCCGGGGGGAGTCTTAATGAGCGATAATATTCTTTTTAAGGGAATGGTTGCCAATGAAGAGCTTGTTCCCAGAAATAAAAGAGCCATTGTAAAAGATCTTATGGATTTTAACGAAACCCTGTTTAAGGACCCTGATTTTGAAACCTCCTTTATTCCTATGGGAGACGGAGTTGCCTTAAGCATAAAGAAAGGATAGAAAAATGATTAAAAAGCCTGAACTGTTAGCTCCTGCGGGAGACCTTATAAAATTAAAAACAGCTATTGACTACGGTGCCGACGCAGTCTATATTGGAGGTAAAGCCTTTTCCTTAAGAGTGGCATCAGATAACTTTTCTTATGATGAAATGAAGGAGGGACTTGAATATGCCCATTCCCGGGGCAAAAAGGTTTATGTCGCGTTAAACATTATTGCACATAACAGAGATTTTGAAAATCTGAAAGAGTATTTAAAAAGCCTTGAGGAGCTTCAGGTTGACGGTGTAATAGTTGCCGACTTAGGGATTATGAGCTTTATTAAAAAATATGCGCCATCTCTTCATATCCATGTAAGCACCCAGGCAAGCATAACCAATTACGAAACCGTAGGCTTCTATAAAGAGGCACTGGGTGCCACCAGAGTGGTTTTGGCCCGTGAGCTTTCCTTTGAGGAGATAAAGGAGATAAAAAACAGTTATCCCGATCTTGAAATTGAATGCTTTGTTCACGGCGCAATGTGTATTTCCTATTCGGGAAGATGCCTTTTATCCAATTATATGACAGGCAGGAACTCCAACGAGGGGGACTGTGCCCAGTCCTGCAGATGGAAATATCATCTTATGGAGGAAAAACGTCCCGGGGAATTTATGCCGGTATATGAGGATGACCGTGGCACCTTTATATTTAATTCCAAGGATATCTGTATGATTGAGCATATTGATAAGCTTGTTGAAGCGGGGATTTCCAGCTTTAAAATAGAGGGAAGAGTAAAGAGTGAGTACTATGTGGCAACCGTAGTAAAGGCTTACAGGGATGCTATTGACGATTATTTTTCGGGTAAGCCCTTTAACCCTCAGTTAAAAGAGGAATTAAAGAAAATAAGTCACAGACAGTATACTACAGGTTTCTATTTTGGAAAGCCCGATAATACCGCTCAGGTTTATACCACCAATTCCTATGTAAGAAACTATGAGCTTATAGGTACCGTTGTTGATTATATAGAGGAAACAAAGGAAGTGGTGATTGAGCAGAGAAACAGATTTTTTAAAGGCGACGAGCTTGAAATTTTAATGCCCGATGTTCCCTTTATAAAAATCACCGCCTCAAAAATAATAAATGAGGATAATGAGGAAATCGATGTGGCCCCGCATCCTCAGATGAAGGTAAGAATTCCCTGTGAGGTAAAAATTCCCACAGGCTCCTTTGTAAGAAAAGAAAAGCTGCTTTAAAAAGGAGGAAAAAAGATGTATAAGCTTGACAGAACGCGTAAAATGAAGATAATATCCGGAGGTTTAACCGTTATCTTCCTTGTGCTTTTTGTGCGCGGCTTTGCCGGCGGAGGCTACGAAATAATAAAATACGGCTTTATGAATGAGCCCTTAGCCTCTATAATGATGGTTTCATCACTGTTTTGTGCAGTTATTTGTGCATTAGGCTTCTTTGCACTTAACGCTCTTGAAAAGGATATAGCGGAATGGCTGGAAATACTTGAGAAAGAAACCGAAAATAAAAAATAAATTTTTAAAAAAGGAATTTTTAACTTTTTGTCGAAATACTTAAGTGAAAAGAGAAAAGAGGTGATACCCTTGAGACAAACAGATGCAAGCGAAATTGAAGTGTCTATGTCCGGTATTCCGGAGGAAGACTGCTTAAATATGTCTGCAGGTAACTGTGTAAAAGGGTGCACCCGTTTTTTATATAAGTAAAATTCCTGCAGCATATTACAAAAATATTGTAATACTGGAGGAGTAGGGTATGAAAATCAAAATAATCGAAAAGAAATATAAAGCAACAGAAAAGATGAAGGAAAAAATGGCGAAGAAGCTTTCAAAGTTTGATAATTTCTTCGATGATTCCTCCGAGGCTCAGGTTGTTTTGATTAAGGAAAAGGAAAGAGAAATCTGCGAAATAACCATCTATACAAAGGATACCATATTCAGAGTTGAGCAAACTACCCGTGATATGTATGAATCCTTTGATGAATGTATAGAAAATATAAAGAAGCAAATCAGAAAATATAAAACAAAGCTTGAAAAACGTTTTAAAGGTAAAAAAATTGAAGCAATCGACTGGGAGCCTTATGATTTTCAGGATGAATACTCCGAAGAGGATTTCAATATTATAAAAACAAAAACAGTTTCGGTTAAACCGATGTTCGTAGAAGAAGCAATACTTCAGATGAATCTTCTTAACCATCAGTTCTATATCTTTAAAAATGCGGAATCAAATCAGATAGCGATAGTATATAAGAGAAAAGATGGGGATTACGGTCTGATTGAAACTAAGTAAAAAGCGTAAAAATAAGTATATTGAACCTAAAAAACCCTTGACGTATCTTAATACGCCTGCGGGCTTACGGGCACTAAACGATTTTCGTTTAGTGCCTTTTTTCGTTTAGTCGTATTAAGAGGTGTAATAATCCGTTTTGAAATAATTTATTATTTCAAAATTCGAAGAACTCATATCGCTTTAAAATTGTGACTTTTTCAAGGCGGAAGGCTTCGACAATACGAGGTATGCCGAAGTCGACAACAAAGTAAAAGTCAATTTTTAAGTGATAGGAGCGGGTTAGTATATCTTTTAATACGGCTCTCATCTTTTTTTATACGCTTTTTACGGAATTCCGATATTCTTCAAATCCCGGTAGGGGCGGATGATATCATCCGCCCGCAAAGTAGGGCGTGACGACCCGGCACGCCGTTTGTTTATAAATCCTTGCTAAAAGGCAGTTATTATCGTAGGGCGTGACGACCCGGCACGCTAAGCCCTCCTTGCCTAAAGGAGGGGGGACCGCTTTAGCGGTGGGAGGATTCTTGGTATAAATCCTTCGGATTTTCGATATGTTTTGGCTTAGTAAAACTCGATATGCAATTAAAATTTGCTCGATATGTGCTACGCACTCGATATGTTCCTTCGGAACGAGAGAAAAGCAGAAATAGTAAACAGGATTGACGAATATAAATATTCGAGTTATAATGAATATGTAAGAGATGGTATTGAATTAATAGATAAAGAATTTATATAGACAAGGGGACGGTTCTATCGTCTTTAGACAAGGGGACGGTTCTATCGTCTTCTATCGTCTTTAGACAAGGGGACGGTTCTATCGTCTTGAAGAGGAGGACAACAGAATCGTCCCTCTGTCTTCGGTAAGATGATTATAAAAGGAGATTATTTATGAAAAAAATCAACATTTTTTTAATTATAATGTTATTATGGTCATTTGTTTTTAATTGTTATGCAGAGGATAAGAGTATGGATGAATGGTCTTTATATGTTAATGGTGCCTTGATTGAATCAGAAGATAATGTTAAATATAATGAATGTGTATTACTACCACTAAGAACAATATTTGAAGCATTGGGTGCAACAATAGAATGGCAACAGGAAACAGGAGAAACCATTATTTGTTATAAAGATGAGGTTTTTCTTTGTTATACTGAGAAGTCAAATTCTATATATTATTTTTTCATACAGAAGAAGGATAAGGATGAATTTATTTATTTAAATCCTATGGCAACGCTTGGGGGATTTTATATGATAAATGATAGAATGTATATTTTTGAAGAATCGGGAGTAAGATTGTTTGAAGCAATGGGGTGTAGTGTAGAAATCGACGAGGCTTCAAAAACCGTAAAAATAAATTCCATTGCTTCAGATATAGACACCAAGCATTGGGGAATAGCAAAAGCCAGTCATCATATAAAAAACTTTAAGTTTATAAAATATGACATGGATATGAGTGATATATATAAAGTGGTAGGCGAACCTGAAGATTATGTAGGCTCCGGCATATGGTGGGACATATATCGTTTAAGAGATGGCAACTATCTACATCTTAATGACCATATGACAGGAAAGCTTAAAGTAGTTATCTTAGAAACAGAGGATGATAGAAAGATCCCTTTAGAATTTAATGAAGATGGTACGCTTAATGTTGAGATACCGATAAATAAATGGCAAGAAATTTCTGATGATATAAACATCAGTAAAGAGCTGGCACTTAAAATTGCTGATACTGTCTTTGAAGAGAAATTCGGTAAGGATTTTATAGAAAAAACCCAAGTAACGATTGAAGAAATTTATGGCGTTTATAAGGTGTATAGATGTCCGGAGGTTTCGACGTTAGGTGGTGACGGTACTGTAGTTATAAGCAAAAAAGATGGCCATATTATGAGTGTTATAGCAGGGGAATAACACAGGGGGCGAACTTGTGTTTAAATAAGAAAGGAGATAAGTATGTTAAGAAAGAGATTGTTAGCCTATATTGTTGATATATTTATTGTGTTTATTCCAATGATTATATATACAATATTATTGGATATAAACCCTCGCTTTTTTAATTTTGAGGTTTTTATGTTTTTAAGTTATGTTCCATTTGGTTTAATAATATTTAAAGATATAATTGGTAATCAAAGTATAGGAAAACGAATATTTAAATTAAAAGTAGTTACATTACAAGGACAAAAACCAAATGTGTTTCAATTTATCGTAAGGAATATACTGGCTCTCATCTGGCCGTTAGAAGCTTTCATGTTAGTAATACTTGATAAACCGCGTATCGGAGATTTAATTGCAAGAACAAAAGTAGTGGCAGACAATGAAGACAAAGACAAGGGGACGGTATGAGACCACTGAAACAAAACACAAGGGGACTGTTCTATCGTCTTGAAGAGGAGGACAACAGAACCGTCCTTCTGTCTTTAGAACGCGCAAAAAAAATGGTTTAATGGTTTTACAGGAGTAGATAGTTTTGAGAAAGTTTTTTATATTTTCTATTATATTGATAGTTTTTATTGCTATATATAATTTTATATACAGTAATGAACAAATAAATTTGCAAAATGCTAATTTTACCGTAGAAGCGTGGCAAAATGAACCATTTAAAAGAATATATATTGTTGAAGATTTGCACAAAAAACATTCTTTAGTTTCTATGAATAAAAATGAAATACTTGATTTACTGGGAAAGCAGCATTGTACTATTACAGACAAAAGTATAACCTATACTTTAGGAAAAAAGAAAAGCGAATTATTCTTTAGTTATCTTACACTATCGTTTGATGAAAATGGACGAGTAAGCAAAACTTATATTTACCAAGATTGAGACAAGGGGACGGCATAATAAATTAAGAATGCAGAATGAAAAATGCAGATTTTTCAACTGAGAGACGATTAAACACAAGGGGACGGTTCTATTGTGTTTTGAGAGGGGCTTATTATGGATTGTATTGAGAAAAAGAATAAAAAAGCATTAGTTTTAACAATTTTGATTATAACAGTAATATCTATTGCTTTTCATTTTATATATCAGTATTATTGTATAAAATGTGTATTTCATCTTCCGGGGCTTAATCATGGAGTATATGTAATAAAAATAGATGTGTTTAATAATGTAACAGCGGAATATGGCACTCGTAATATATATGACAATTTCAGTCCTTTGTTAAAATTGCGGGATGCGGGATTTGGATATAGCAAAGGGTACTGTAATATATCGGATAACCAAGAAGCCTTTATCTCTGATTTTAGGAGACTTTGGGATAATAAAGTTTTCAAAACAAATGAAGCTGCATACAACTATAATGATGTATATATAGTTGAGATAAAGTACAAAGGGGAAGTAATTGTGGATGCGTTGAATATAGAACAAGATGCAACGCAAAGATATATTAATGGAATATTGGAATTAAGTCCGTTGAAAATACAGAACACAATGGGATGGTTCGAGACCACTGAAAAAGTCTAATTTTTATTAAGAAGAGACAAGGGGACGGCATAATAAATTAAGAATGCAGAATGAAAAATGCAGATTTTTCAACTGAGAGACGATTTAATTCGTCTCTTTTTTGTTTGGTTGACAACACCGGATATAAATCCTTCGGATTTTCGATATGTTTTGCGAAAGCAAAACTCGATATGTGCTTCGCACTCGATATGTTCCTGCGGAACTCGATATGTTGCCTTACGGCAACGAGAAAAGGACGGATGCCGAATGGCATATCCGTCCTTTCCTTAATGTTGACATAAGTCAACAATTCATGATTTTTTAAAAATCAATTCATGTTATCGAATAGATAACAATTCATGCACCGTAAGGTGCAATTCATTATGCCGCTTGCGGCATCTCATTTTGCATTCTGCACTCTGAATTCTGCATTTATAAGGTATTACTCCATTTCCCCGATAAACCTGCAAATAAGCTTTACGGAATTTTCCGCCGCCATTTTGCAGAATTTCATAAAATCCATGTGGGAGCTTCCGTCAGCCTTATCGGATATAGCTCTTATAATTGCAAAATCAACTCCGTTAAGATATGCGGTATGTGCAATGCTTCCGCCCTCCATTTCACAGGCCACAGCATTAAATTTTTTTGCAAGATAATCCTTTTTATCCTTCCCGGATATAAATGCATCGGTGGTTGCAACTATTCCCGATTTAACCTTAAGGCCTTCCTTTTTTGCCGCATCGGTAAGCCTTTTTACTACCCGGTCGGTACAGCTTATATTTTTACTCTTGATTTCGGGAATATAGCCTGTCTCCATCCCTAAAGGACTTAAATCAAAATCTGCCTCAACCGCCGAGTGAGGGATTGCAATATCACCGATATCAAGCTCATTTGACAAGGAGCCTGCCACACCCGTATTTATTAATAGGGAGGGCTTGAAATTAAGGAGCATTGTCTGGGCACATATTGCCGAATTAACCTTGCCGATTCCGCAGGTGGCAATCACAACCTTTTTTCCGCACAGCGTACCCTTTACATATTCAATTCCGCTTATTGTTTCGATTTCTTTATTTTCGCATAAAGCCTTTAAGGCATCCACCTCAATGCTCATTGCACCTATAATTCCGATCATAAAAACACCTCTTTATTTCATTTTATCAGAAACGGAAAAAATGTCAATTTAAAATACTTAAAAAAATTCAAAAAAACTATTGACAATCATACTTTTTTAATATATAATCGTTAAGGATGTAAAGGAAATTACTTTACATATATTGCGAATCGGGGGGATTTATATGGCTAAAGACCTTAAAATGTGTGTTCTTCTTGATATATACGGTGAGCTTCTTACCGAAAAGCAGTATGAGATAATGGATTTTTATTACAATCAGGATTATTCGTTAGCTGAAATCAGTGAGCATCTTGATATAACCCGTCAGGGTGTGAGAGACAGTATCAAACGAAGTGAGCAAACACTTATAGAATTTGAGGATAAGCTTAACTTAAGTGAAAAATTTGGCTCCAACCGTGAAAACTTTGAAAAAATCAGTAAGATTTTAAAGGAAATGTCTCATTATAATAATACCCGTATAAGAGATAATAAGCTTCAGGGCTGGTTATCCGAAATGGCAGGGATTATAGATAAGCTTGAGCTTTAAGGATGTGAAATAAATGGCATTTGATAATTTAAAGGATAAGCTTTCCGATATTTTTAAAAACCTTAAAAGAAAGGGTAAGCTTACCGAGGCAGATGTTAAGCTGGCAATGCGTGAAATAAGAGTAGCGCTTCTTGAAGCCGATGTTAACTTTAAGGTTGCCAAGGACTTTGTTAAATCAATCAGTGAAAAGGCTGTGGGTGCCGAGGTAATGGAAAGCCTCACTCCCGGTCAGCAGGTTATAAAAATTGTTAATGAAGAGCTGTGCACACTTATGGGCGGTGAAAATCAGAAAATTAATTTTTCCGATAATCCTCCAACCGTAATTATGCTTGTAGGTCTTCAGGGTACAGGTAAAACCACTACCTGTGCAAAGCTTTCCGGAATATTAAAAAAGCAGGGTAAACGCCCTATGCTTGTTGCCTGTGACGTTTACCGTCCTGCCGCTGTAAAGCAGCTGTGCACCGTAGGCGGCTCCTTCGATGTTCCCGTTTATTATGAGGAGGATTGCAAAAATCCTGTTCAGATTGCAAAAAACGGTGTTGAAAAAGCAAAAAAAGAATTAAATGATGTTGTAATTATAGATACCGCAGGCCGTCTTCATATTGATGAAGAGCTGATGGATGAGCTGTCTTCCATTAAAGAGGCAGTAAACCCTACCGAGATTTTACTTGTAATTGATGCGATGACCGGTCAGGATGCTCTTAATTTTGCAACAGCTTTTAATGACAGACTTGATATGACAGGTGTTATCATTACCAAGCTTGACGGCGATGCCCGAGGCGGTAGTGTGCTTTCGGTAAAGGCAATAACGGGTAAGCCCGTAAAGTTTGTCGGTATGGGAGAAAAGCTTAACGAGCTTGAACCCTTCCATCCTGACCGTATGGCATCAAGAATTTTAGGTATGGGCGATGTATTGAGCCTTATTGAAAAAGCCGAGCAGGCAATTGATATGAAAAAGGCTCAGGAGCTTACTGAAAAAATGCGTGCCCAGACCTTTACCTTCACGGATTTTTTAGATCAGATAGACCAGGTAAAAAATATGGGACCTATCGAAGATTTACTGGGAATGCTTCCGGGAGTCAATAAAAAGGCTCTTGCAGGGGTTAAAATTCCTGATAACCAGTTTGATAAAACCAAAGCTATCATCTATTCAATGACAGTAGCTGAACGAGAAAATCCGTCAATTATAAATCTTTCCAGAAAGGAAAGAATTGCAAAGGGAAGCGGCACCACCGTTCCCGAGGTAAATGCTCTTTTAAAGCAGTTTGAGCAAATGAAAAAAATGATGAAGCAGTTTACGGGTAAGAAAATGCCCCGTCACTTCAGAGGCTTATTTTAGTTTATAATTAAAATTATAATAAAAAATTAAAAAGAAAAACGGAGGAATTTAACATGGCAGTTAAAATCAGATTAAAGAGAATGGGCGCAAAGAAGACCCCATTTTACAGAGTAGTTGTAGCAGATTCAAGATTTCCAAGAGACGGTAGATTTATCGAAGAAATCGGTACCTACAATCCTTTAACAAAGGAAAAGGTATTCAACGTTGATGCTGAAAAGGCTAAAAAGTGGATTGCTAACGGCGCTCAGCCAACAGATACTGTTAGAGAATTACTTAAGAAGAACAACATAATCTAAGGGTGTAGAATATGAAAGATTTATTACAGTTTCTTGCAACCTCTTTGGTTGACAGTCCTGAAAATGTGACTATCGAAGAAAGAGAAGAGGAAAGAACCATTTACTACACACTTCATGTTGACGAAAAGGATATGGGTAAAATCATCGGTAAGCAGGGCAAGAATGCTCAGGCAATAAGAACCCTTATGAAGGCTGCCGGTGCCAAAACTGATAAAAGGATTATTGTTGATATAGTATGAGTAAGGTTGAAGTAGGAAAGGTAGTCAATACGCGCGGCTTAAGAGGAGAAATCAAGGTTTATCCTCTTATTGACGAGCTTGAAGCCTTTAATGAATTTGAATATCTTTTAATTAAGGATACACGCTATAACATCAAGGGTGTGAAATTCTTTAAAAATATGGTATTTGTTACCCTGGAGGGAGTGGATACCATTGAAAAGGCAGAGGCTTTGAAAAATTACTCCTGCGAGCTTTATGAGGAGGATTTACCCGAGCTTTCAGAGGGTGAATTTTACATAAAGGATATTTTGGGTATGGAGGTTATTACCGATGAAGGCGTTTTGCTTGGTATTGTTTCCGATGTGCTGCGCACAGGCAGTAACGATGTGTATGAGGTAAAATGTCAGGGTAAAAAGCCTATGTACATTCCCGCTATAAAGGATGTAGTATTGGACTATAACATTCCTGAAGGGAAAATGACCGTTCATATTATACCCGGTCTTGACGAGCTATGAGAATAGATATTTTAACCTTATTTCCCGATATGATAGGGGCAGTTTTAGGGGAGTCGGTTACAGGCAGAGCCCTTAAGAAAAACCTTTTCGAGCTTAATCTTGTCGATATAAGGGATTATACCCTTGATAAGCACAGAAGGGTGGATGATTATCCTTATGGCGGCGGTGACGGAATGGTAATGCAGGCGGAGCCTGTTTATAATGCCTACAATGCCGTAAAAAGTGAAAAATCCCGCTTTTTCTATCTTACCCCTCACGGGAAAACCTTTAATCAGGCTATGGCAAAGGAGCTTAGCGAAGAAGAACATCTCATCTTCCTTTGCGGTCACTATGAAGGAATTGACCAGAGAGTCATTGATCTTTTAAAGCCGGAGGAAATCTCCTTGGGAGATTTTATTTTAACCGGCGGCGAGCTGGCAGTTATGCCTGTTTGCGACAGCATTTTAAGGCTTCTGCCCGGGGTTTTGGGAAACGAAACCTCAATGGTGGAGGAGTCGTTTGAAAATAATCTTCTTGAATATCCTCAGTATACAAGACCCGAGGAATTTATGGAAAAAAGGGTGCCCGAGGTTTTGCTTTCGGGGCATCATAAAAATATTGAAGACTGGCGAAGGGAAAAATCGCTGGAGGTTACCTTAAGGAAGCGTCCCGATTTATTAAAAAACGCCGAACTTTCCAAAAAAGACAAGGAATTTTTGGAAAAATTGAAAAAAAGTCTTGCCAAAGACGAATTGGTATGATATAATGTTATACTGTATTAAGGTGCTCCTCTGGTAGTTAGCAAACGGGTGTTTGCGTGTGGGCTGTTTATGAGCATCTGCTAAAGAAGGGAGGATTAAGCAATGGATATTATTAAATCTATTACTGCGGATCTTATCAGAACTGATTTACCTGAACTTAAAATTGGTGATACTGTAAGAGTATTCGTTAAAGTTCGTGAAGGAAACAGAGAAAGACTTCAGGCTTTCGAAGGAACAATTATCAGAAAGAAAAACGGCGGAATAGCTGAAACCTTTACTGTGAGAAGAGTGTCTTACGGTGTTGGTGTTGAGAGAACATTCCCTGTTAACTCACCTAACATAGGTAAAATCGAGATTATTAGAAAAGGTAAAGTTAGAAGAGCTAAACTTTATTATCTTAGAGACCGAGTTGGTAAAGCAGCTAAGGTTAAGGAAAGAATCTAATAACAAAACAAAGGGGCTTGAAAACATTCGGTTGTTTTTAAGCCTGTTTTACTTTTCAGGGAGGCTTATTATGGAAGAATTTGAAAAGAATATGAATGAAGAGCTTAATGAAGAAATAAAGGAAGAAACTTTGACCGAAGCTGCAGATTCTGAGGAAACAGAAGAGTATGTTAAAATCGAGGTTGATTCGGTAACCGAGGAAACCGAGGACGGAGAAGTTATCGAGCTTTTAGATATAGACGAAAAACCCAAAAAAAGTGTTTTTAAGGAAATCCTTGACTGGGTATACTCAATTGCCATGGCACTTGCAGTTGTTTTGGTGCTTCATATTTTCGTATTTGTTATGGTAAATGTTTCCGGCTCATCTATGTATCCTACATTGGTTGACGGGGACAGGCTGATTGCAAGCCGTATGTATTTTGAGCCTGAAAACGGAGATATAGTTGTTGTTGAACCCTATCTTTCAGAGGGTACCGTCAAGGGCAAGGTTATGTTCGGAAGAACTCTCTATATAAAAAGAATAATTGCCACCGAGGGGCAGACTATTGATATCAAAAACCACAAGGTATATATTGACGGCAAGGAAATCAATGAGGAATATATTTCCGATTCGGTAAGAACAATTGCCGGCACAACCCGACTCCCTTTAACGGTTCCCGAGGATCACGTTTTCGTTATGGGAGATAACCGTGAGCACAGTCTTGACAGCCGTGACGGCTCGGTAGGTATTATAAGACATCAGCAGATTGTGGGTAAGGCTGTATTCAGACTGTATCCCTTCTCATCCTTTGGAGTGACTAAATAATGAATATTAACTGGTTTCCGGGCCACATGAAAAAAACCGAGGGCCTGATAAAAGAAAATTTAAAGCTGGTGGATATTGTAATCGAGCTGGTAGATGCCAGAATCCCCCTTGCTTCAAAAAATCCTTTGATAGACGAGCTTGTTAAAAACAAGCCTCGTCTTATTGTATTTAATAAATCCGATATGGCGGACGATTCTGTTACCAATGACTGGATAAATTATTACAAAAATAAGGGAATACGCGTGGTAAAGGTTAATTCAATTGATGGCAGGGGAATTAACGATGTTTATGAGGCTGTCAATCAGGTTCTTTGTGAAAAGCTTTCAAAATATAAGGAAACAAACCTTAACTATATAATAAAAATGATGGTAGTTGGAATTCCCAATGTGGGAAAATCCTCCTTCATCAATAAAATAACGGGCAGAGCCGGTGCGAAAACAGGAGATAAGCCGGGTATTACCAAGGGGAAGCAGTGGGTAAGAATTAAAGAGGGCTTTGAGCTTCTTGATACCCCGGGTATTCTGTGGCATAAGTTTGACGATGATGAAATCGCAAAAAATCTTGCCTATGTAGGCTCAATCAAGGATGAAATTTTAGATGTTGAAGAGCTTGCTTTTTATCTTCTGGGCTTTTTAAAGGAAAGCTATCCCGATTGTCTTAAGGAGCGCTATAAGGTTGAATTTGATGAAGCTGCTGACACCTATGAGCTTATGGAGGAAATAGGCAGAAAAAGAGGCTTTGTAATCCGTGGCGGAGAGATTGACCTTTTCCGTACCGCCAATACAATTCTTGATGAATTCCGAAGCTTAAAGCTTGGAAGAATCAGTCTGGAGAGACCAAAATGAGTTTATTTGAATATGATAAAACAGTTAAACAAGAAGGCTATAAAATAATATGCGGAGTTGACGAGGCTGGCAGAGGTCCTCTTGCAGGTCCTGTTTATGCCTGTGCCATTATTATGAAGGAAGATTTCATAATTCCCGAGGTCAATGATTCCAAAAAGCTTACCGAGAAGAAAAGAGAGGCTCTTTATGACTTGATTTTAAAAAACGCTCTTGACTGCTCGGTTGCTTTTGTTGATGAAAAGGAAATTGATGAAATCAATATTTTAAATGCCACCATGAAGGCAATGGAAATGGCAATAAACGGTCTTAAGATAAAGCCTGATTTAGCGCTGATTGACGGTAATCAGAACCGTGGTATATCATTAAATAACCGTACAGTCATAAAAGGTGATGCCCAGTCATATAATATTGCAGCGGCATCTATTATTGCCAAGGTGAGCAGGGACAGGTTTATTATTGAAATGGACGAAAAGTATCCCGAATACGGCTTTAAAAAGCATAAGGGCTACGGCACAAAGGAACACATGGACGCGATAAGAAAATACGGTCCCTGTGAAATTCACAGAAGGAGCTTTTTAAAAAAGCTATGATGGATAATAAGAAAAAAGGAAAAATCGGCGAAATTATTTCTGCCTGCTATCTTTTTTTGAAGGGATATGAAATTCTTGAAAGAAATTATTTCATAAAGGGCGGAGAAATAGATATCGTTGCAAAAAAACGGGATACAATTATAATGGTCGAAGTAAAAACCCGTACCGATAAAAGCTACGGCGAGGCGAAGGAAGCCGTTAATTACTACAAACAAAAGCATCTTGGTTTAGCTGCCAAGTGCTTTTTAAAATACCGGAAAACAGAAAATATGAAGGTGCGTTTTGATGTGATTGAGGTGTATCTTAAACCATTCAGAATTAATCACATAAAACACGCTTTTGAAATTTCTTAAAACAAAAATTTCAAATTTCTATTGAAATTTTTGAAAATATGTGGTAAAATGAAATAAATTTGATTTCAATTTGTCATAGATGGAGGATTAGAAATGGAAATATCCATAAGTAATAAAGCAAAAGGCATTTCCCCGTCCCCCACACTTGCAATCGACTCTAAATTCAAAATGATGAAAAAAGAGGGGATTGATGTGGTTGGCTTCGGTGCTGGGGAGCCCGATTTTGATACACCCGAGCATATAAAGGCGGCGGCCATAAAAGCAATTACCGACGGCTTTACTAAATATACACCTGCTTCAGGTACTGTAGAACTTAAAAAAGCAATTGTAAATAAGCTTAAAGAAGAAAATAATCTTGATTATGAAATTTCGGATATAGTTGTTTCAAACGGTGCAAAGCATTCTCTGGTTAATGCTTTTATGGCAATTCTTAACCCGGGTGATGAGGTTATTATTCCAACTCCCTTCTGGGTAAGCTATCCCGAAATGGTTAAGCTGGCTGACGGTAAGCCGGTATTTGTTGAAACCACCGAAGAAAAAAACTTCAAATTTGAAATAGCCGATCTTGAAAAGGTTTTAAACGATAAAACCAAAGCACTTGTTCTTAACAACCCTTCCAATCCCACCGGTATGCTTTATACCCGTGATGAGTTAAAGAAAATTGCCGATTTTGCCGTTAAAAACAATATCTATGTTATTTCGGACGAAATATATGAAGCTCTTGTTTATGACGGAAAGGAGAGCTATATAAGTATAGCTTCCTTTGGTGATGAAATAAAGGACCTTACAATTATTGTAAACGGTGTTTCCAAAACTTATGCTATGACAGGCTGGAGAATAGGTTATACCGCATCTGATGCCAAAATTGCCAAGGCAATGAGCAATATCCAGAGCCATGCAACCTCTAACCCCAATTCAATTGCCCAGGTTGCTGCAACCGCTGCTCTTACAGGTCCCAAAGATGAAGTTATAAAAATGAAGGATGCCTTCTTTGAAAGAAGAAACCGCCTGGTTGAATTAATCAATAATATTGAAGGTGTATCCTGTATAAATCCCGACGGTGCATTTTATGTAATGATGAATATTTCTTCTCTTATCGGTAGGAAGTATGAAAATACCGTTATCGATAATGTAGATACCCTGTGTGAGCTTTTACTGTCTGAAGTAAAGCTTGCCCTTGTTCCGGGTACGGGCTTTGGCGCACCAAACTTTGTAAGATGGTCTTATGCTACCGGTATGGATAATATAAATGAAGGTATCAGAAGACTTAACAGCTTTATTGAAAAGTTATCTTAATCTTAATATTAAAAAGTTTATCAGTTTCTATTGATAAACTTTTTTATTTGTTGTATATTTATTATAACGAATTTGTTTAAGGAGAAAACTATGAAAATTTCATTTATAGGCGGAGGCAATATTGCTTCCGCAATAATCGGAGGAATAACCAAGGATTTAATAAAAAAATCCGATATAACCGTATATGATATAAGCAGGGATGTTTATAAAAAATATAAGGAGGAAGGCTTTAACAGTGTTGAGACTCTTGAGGATTCCTTCGTTTCGGATATAATTTTCCTTACCATAAAGCCTCAGTTTTACCCTGAGGTTTTAGAAAAGATGGGAAGTATTACAAAAAAAATAATAGTAACCGTTGCTCCGGGGATAACAGTTGATACCGTAAAAGGGTATCTTGATAAAAGCTGTCAGGTAATAAGAACCATGCCGAATACCCCCCTGATGGTAGGTGAGGGGATGACTGTTATGGTGCCTGCTCCCGGTGTCCACGAAGAAAAATTCAATTTTGTAAAATCTCTTTTTGAAAAATCAGGTAAGGTTGCCATTATAAAAGAGGAGCTTATTGATGCGACAATTGCCGTTGCAAGCTCATCCCCTGCATATATCTATATGCTGATAGAAACTCTGGCAGACGGTGGAGTTTATAACGGTCTTTCCCGTGATGACGCTCTTACACTTGCCGCTCAGGCCGTTTTGGGCTCTGCAAAAATGGTTCTTGAAACAGGAATTCATCCTGCAAAGCTAAAGGATATGGTATGTTCACCAAACGGAACCACCATCCGCGCAGTTAAAGAACTTGAGGATAATAACTTCAGAGGAGCAATTTTAAGTGCTATGAACAAATGCTTCGAGCGTGCAAAAGAAATGCAGAAGGGGAAATAAAATATGTTCTACGGTTTTTTAGCAGGACTTTTTGTGATTTTAAGCAGTATTATAGGTTCGGTTATCGGACTTGTTATAAAAAATATATCCCATAAAACCAATGACACTTTGTTGGGCTTTGCCGCAGGGGTAATGTTATCAGCCGCTTTTTTAGGGCTTTTACCTGAAGCGTTTGCGGGGGAGGATATAAGTATTGTCCACCTGTTTTCCGTACTTGGTGTAGTTGTAGGTGCGTTTTTTATAAGTGTCATTGATAAGTTTGTGCCCCACATCCATCTTCATTCGGATGGAGAGATAAAAGAGGATAATCCCGACCATTCGGGAAAAAATAAGGTTCTGTTACTGATTATTGCAATTGCAATTCACAACATTCCCGAGGGGCTTGCAACAGGGCTTTCCTTTGCAAACGGAATAACTAAGGAGGGGCTTGTTATTGCCCTTTCAATGATTATTCAGAAATTACCCGAAGGACTTATCGTTGCGGTGCCCTTAATAAAAAGCGGAGCAAGCAGAAAAAAAGCCTTTCTGATTTCTCTTGCAGTGGCTCTTATGATGCTTCCGGGAACTATAGTCGGAATACTGCTTGGTACTTTGCCGCCGCTTTTGTTAACCTTCTTTAACGCCTTCACCTTCGGCGCTATTGTTTATGTGGTAAGCGATGAAATTATCCCCGAATCTCATGAGCACGGCTTTCAGAAAAATGCCACCTTTGCTCTCATAGCGGGGATCCTTATGGTAGTGCTTATAAGCTTTATATAAAAAAATGCAGGTTTTTAACCCGCATTTTTTTATATATCAAGTGAATATTTTATAAGTAATTTTGCATAAACAAGCTCATCGGTATCCCCGTAGAGTATAACCGGATTATTTCCGTTTACAATATGGTTTTCAATGTAGGGAACACTCGCGTATACGCTAAAGCCTTCTCCCGTAAGAGATGGGGAATAGTAAAAGGGAATATCCATTTCGGCGCATTTATCAATAAGGTAAAGAACCGAGCTTTGGTCATATTCCTTATCCTTTTGATTTATGATAACAGGGGAGGTTCCCGAATGATAGGTGCCGTGAAAAACCGCCCTTACTCCATCAAGCTTATAAAGACTGTAGTCAATTCCCGGGTAGGGATTTATTTTTAATATTCCGCCTTTAAGACATGTATCCTTAAAACGAAGAATAAGCATATTATCCTTACCGTCTTTTTTCTCCTGCCACAACCCTTTAAGGAGCTCACCTTTAAAATCGGTTATATCAACAGGATCCTTACTGTAAAAATTATCGTCATAAATTGCACACTGTATTAAATGTGCACCCTTATGAAGATACATTTTTCCATCCTTCGGATTTTTGTAGGTAGCGTATAACCCCGAAGCTAAGCCTGAATAAATGCATTCAACCGCCGCTTTGAAATTATCACTTCCGTTTGCCTGTTCGTTTGGTGAGCCGTCCTCATTCATTATCGGAAAATTGCTGGAAACAAATATAACAGGCACCTGAAAGCCCTTAAGCAGCAGGGAAAAAAGTGCAGTGGAATAAGCAAGGGTGTCGGTACCGTGTGCCACTATAATTCCGTCATAGTTTTTAAATTCTTCAATGTTTTTTGCAAAATATGATATAAGACGATTCCAGTTTCTTATGCTCATATTTTCACTTAAAATATGAAAGCTTTCTCCCTCTTTAAAGGAAACCTCATCCTTGCAGAAGGATGAGGACTTTTTATAAAAATCAATAAGTGCCGAGGAAGCCGATTTATCTGTATCCATTACTCCGTTTCTGACACGAGTACAAATAGTTCCTCCTGAAAAAACAGTTAAAATCTTTTTTTTATCCATAGTTGTTTCCTTTTATAATTCCTTACCTATTTCCCATAGATATTCAAATTCATCATCAAAAATTTCATATCCCTCATCCTCGCTGTCATAAAGCTCATCGCCTGCAACTATAAGGGCTCCCGATTTATCGAAGGCGGGGAATTTAACGTAAGCCACACCCTCATCTTCTCTTGTTTCTTCATTAAAAAGCTTTACCGAATGGTAAATATGTAAAAGGGGAGTGTCACATTCTTTTACAATAAGCTCGTGAGGGAAAGCTTCACAAAGCTCCTTCCATTTTCCCTTTTCCTCTGAAGCATTTATTAAAACTCTCCAGGTTACTCCGTTATTTAAAGAACTTGTTAAAAGCTCATAGGCTTCACTTTGTTCAAACCATTTTGCGCCTTCTGCTAAAGCCAGATTAACCTCAAAGGGGACCTTATTTGTAATCATTTTAAGATTATTCTTTAAAAAATCAAGTGTATTTATTTTTTCCTTCATTTTATTATCCTCACTTTTCCATAATACTATGCTAATTATAACATTTGTTACACGTTAAATCAATAGTGGAATAGAACAAAAGAGCATAAGTTTACAGGCTTTAACTATTTCCCATCATTTTCCTTACATAAAAATTCCTTTAAATCAAAAAGATTTTGACGGGACGCTTTGCATCTCGTTTATTATTGAGTACGGTTTATTTGAACTTTATACATATAGTTTTTCACCTCATTATATTGACTTTTCTCGTCAAATATGATATAATTGACGAGAAAGAAAAGGAGGTTACGAGATGCGTCGCTTTGACTATGCGGATCTTATCAATAAGAAATGGGATAATGAAGTTATTAATTACCTGTCTCTTATTCACGAATATAAGGGAAAGCAGACTTCATATATACAGCAAAAAACCTTAGAACTTAATAAATTAGTTGAAATAGCAAAAGTTCAAAGTACAGAAGCTTCTAACTCAATAGAGGGTATTAGAACTACTGAAACTCGTTTGCGTCAGTTGATGAATGAAAAAACTGCACCTCGCAGCCGTGATGAAAAAGAAATTGCCGGATATCGAGATGCGCTTAATGTAGTTCATGAGAATTTTGAATATATTCCACTTACTCCAAATTATATTTTACAGCTTCATAAAATTCTTTTGAGTCACACAGATTCAGGTTTTGGCGGTTCGTTTAAGAATGTTCAAAACTATATCAGTGCAATAGATGAAACGGGTAAACGCTTTAACTTGTTTACGCCGTTAGCTCCCTATGAAACACCCGATGCCATTAAAGAAATATGTGACGAGTTCAATCGTACTATCGGAGAAGGCAAAATAGACCCACTTCTGATAGTGCCGGTCTTTATTCACGATTTTCTGTGTATACACCCCTTCCTTGACGGAAACGGAAGAATGTCAAGATTGTTGACTACTTTATTGTTATACAGAAGCGGATATGAAATCGGTAAATATATTTCGTTGGAAGCGAAAATTGCAAACAATAAGGAATCATATTATGCCGCATTGGAAGGCTCGCAGGAAGGATGGCACGAAGGCAAGGATGATGCAACTGCATTTATAAAATATCTGCTTAGCACTATAATCGCAGCATACCGTGACCTTGATGACAGAATCAACATTTTAAGTTCCACTTCTCTTGGCACTGTAAAAAATGCAATTGATAATAAATTAGGTAAGTTCACAAAAAAAGAAATATTAGAACTTTGCCCGTCGCTTAGTGCTTCTACTGTTGAAAGACATCTGAAAAAACTGACGGCAGATAACTATATTGCAAAACACGGTGCAGGGAAAAATACATTTTATGTAAGGATGTAATTTCGATAAGTGAATTGTGTTAAGCTAAATGAAGGCAAAGAAATTATACAAATAATAGATAAAGTATTGGAAGTTTGATTTTTATTTTTAAATATACAGGTAGTATTGTTTTTCTAAATCTAAATATACTAAATACTAAGAAACGGAACAGAATTTCTGCTCCGTTTTTTCTTTACATTAAAATAAGGGAGTGAGAAAATGAGTAAACATGAAGTCGGATATAAAGGTGAAAAATATAATCTTATAGATGAACAGTATGAAGAACTATGAATAAGCGTGTTATATTATAAAAAAATACATAGTTTTCCCACCATTTTCCTTACATAAAAATTCCTATAACGTAAAATAATAAAATCAAATAAGATTTTAAAGGAGATTTTAAAATGAAAGCAACAGGAATAGTAAGAAGAATAGATGCTTGTGTTATAATAGGACAAAAGCCGATAAACCGCATAACTACGGGGGTATCGATAAATTTATACGAAAATTTCTTCTAAAAACCTTAACTTTTTTCGATTTAATTAGACAAAAAGCGAGGTGATTTGACATACTATACATACACCGCACAATCTAAAATATTAATATAATTGACAGATTATGTCAAATATGCTATATTCAAAGGGAAAGGATTTGATACATATGAAAAAGATTAAGATTTTTCTTGCATCATCCATAGTTGAATTTGCAAATGAGCGTATGGAAATTGAAAATTTTATACGAAATATAAGTGATAAATTTGAGGATAACTATAATATCAAGCTTCAACCGTTGCTTTGTGAAAATTTTGATGATGCCTATTCAATTGTTCGAAAACAGGAGGAATATAACGAAAAAATTCGTGAAAGCGAATTTTGCTTTTTCATTTTCTTTACCAGGGTTGGTGAATTTACCCGTGAAGAATTTGATGTTGCCAGGGAGCAGTTTGAAAAAACGGGCAAACCTAAAATATATACATATTTTAAAATCGTTGAAGAAGGACAGGCAGAGCAAAGCGTTTACGACTTTATGAATCAGCTTGATAAAACCTTTAGCCATTATTACGGAACCTTTTCACATATTGATACAATTAAGCTTCGTATCCTCTTAAGTCTAAAAATGCAGGAAATGGACTTTGTTGAAATTAAATTGGAAAGCGGAGATTGCGTTATCGATGGAAAAAGGGTAATGTCGATTGAAAATGTTTCTGAATTTGCTCATAATGAAAACCTTGAAAAACTGCAAAAAGAGCTTTCAGAGCTTGAAAAGGAATATTTTGAATTAAAACCACTGTACGATAAGGGCAGTAATGATGAAGAATTTTATAAAAGATACAGCCTCATAGCTTCAAGAAGGCAATATCTTAAGGATGAAATAGATGAACTGCAAAAGCTTATCTTTACCGTGTCTGTTCGTATGATTAAGGATGATGCTCACGGAACCATATCCGAAAGACAAAAAAGTGCATACAGGCTTTTCGAAAAGGGCGACTATGAGGGCTGTATGTCCGTGCTTGATTCAAATGATATTGATTCGGATTTTCATCGTGATATGGCAAGGCTTGAAGGGCAGAAAATTACGCTGTGCAGAAAATATATCAAAGAGCATAAAACCGCCATTGATATTCTCTGCTCTATGAAAAACTACGAAAAGCGCTTTGAGGAAATTGAAGAAAGATATAAAAAGATTATTCCATATATATTAGAGCTGAAAATAGAAACCGACATTGCCATAGATTATGCTTCTTATCTTAATGATCAAGGTAAAGATAGCATGGCCTTACCGATTATCGAAAAGCTTATTGAAATATGCTGTGATGAGGCTGATCTTGCGGAAGTTTATAATTTATCGGGCATTATATATAATAATATTAATAAAATATCAAAGGCAGAAGAATATTATCTGAAAGCAACAGCAATAAGAGAACAGCTTGCAAAGGAAAATCCCAATCGTTATAATGCCGACTTGGCAATGAGTTATAATAATGCAGGTGTTTTTTATGATGAGCAAGGTCAAATTAATAAAGCAGAAGAATATTATCTTAAGGCGATAGCAATTTATGAAAAACTAGCGTGTGAAAATCCTGAAAGGTATAATGCAGATCTGGCTGTGAGCTACAATAATGCAGGTATTTTTTATAGTGATCAGGGACAAGCAGGTAAAGCAGAAGAATATTATCTTAAGGCGATAGCAATAAGAGAAAAACTAGCGTGTGAAAATCCTGAAAGGTATAATGCAGATCTGGCTGTGAGCTACAATAATGCAGGCAATTTTTATAGTGATCAGGGACAAGCAGGTAAAGCAGAAGAATATTATCTTAAGGCGATAGCAATAAGAGAAAAACTAGCGTATGAAAATCCTGAAAGGTATAATGCAGATCTGGCTGTGAGCTACAATAATGCAGGTATTTTTTATAGTGATCAGGGACAAGCAGGTAAAGCAGAAGAATATTATCTGAAAGCAATAGCAATAGGAGAACAGCTTGCTAAAGAAAATCCCAATCGTTATAATTCTTATTTGGCTACGAGTTATAATAATGCAGGTTTTTTTTATAAAAATCAAGGTCAAACTGAAAAAGCGGAAGAGTATATTCTAAAAGCAATAGCAATAAGAGAACAGTTTGCAAAAGAAAATCCCAAGCGTTATAATGCCGATTTGGCTGATAGTTATAATGATGCAGGTATTTTTTATAAAAATCAAGGTCAAACTGAAAAAGCAGAAGAATATTTACTTAAAGCAATAGCAATAATAGAACAGCTTGCTAAAGAAAATCCGGAGCATTATAATTCTTATTTGGCTACGAGTTATAATAATGCAGGTGTTTTTTATAAAGATCAAGGTAAAACTGATAAAGCAGAAGAATATTATCTAAAAGCAACAGCAATAAGAGAACAGCTTGCTAAAGAAAATCCCGAGCGTTATAATGCCGATTTGGCTGATAGTTATAATAATGCAGGTAATTTTTATAAAAATCAAGGTCAAACTGATAAAGCAGAAGAATATTATCTGAAAGCAATAGCAATAGGAGAACAGCTTGCTAAAGAAAATCCCAATCGTTATAATGCCGACTTGGCAATGAGTTATAATAATGCAGGTGTTTTTTATGATGAGCAAGGTCAAATTAATAAAGCAGAAGAATATTTACTTAAAGCAATAGCAATAATAGAACAGCTTGCTAAAGAAAATCCGGAGCATTATAATTCTTATTTGGCTACGAGTTATAATAATGCAGGTGTTTTTTATACAGAACAAGATAAAATTAATAAAGCGGAAGAATATTATCTAAAAGCAATAGCAATAAGAGAACAGCTTGTAAGGGAAAATCCCGAGCGTTATAATCCGGATCTTGCTGTTAGTTACCTTAACTATGGCTTTTTAACAAAAGATATTAATATGCTCCAAAAAGCACTTGAGCTTGCAAAAACAAGACCGGATCATCCGATTTGCAGGCAGATTATAGACATGCTGTAAAAAGAATGATATTAATATTTTTCAAAATCTTATTTTAAAATAAAGATATTATCTGACGAAAAACAAAGAAAAAGCAAGGGAAAACTGCCCTTGCTTTTTATATTTTAATCGTAATAATCTCCTGATAGATTATCCTTTTGCTCTTTAATTAATTCTTTTATAAAGGAGTGTAGTCAATTAAAGCTTTTTTCTTCCATAATTGCTTCCCCGTTTTCTTTTTATTGTAATAAAAATGACTGAAGGTGGAAAGAATTCCACCTTTTTCCTTACATAAAAATTCCTTTAACGTAAAATAATAAAATCAAAAAAGATTTTAAAGGAGATTTTAAAATGAAAGCAACAGGAATAGTAAGAAGAATAGATGATCTGGGAAGGGTGGTTATTCCCAAGGAAATCCGCCGTACCATGCGCATAGCGGAGGGAGATCCGCTTGAAATTTATACCAATAACGAGGGGGCGGTGCTTTTTAAAAAATATTCCCAGGTAGGGGATATCAGTCAGTTTGCTGACGAGTATGCCCAGGCAATCTACGATATAACCGGCTATACCGCCGTTGTAACCGATAAGGATAATATAGTATCCGTTTCGGGAATTCCCAAAAAGGAGATTGTAGGTAAAAATCTTTCCCATGAATTAAGGGAAATTATTGATGACCGTATGAATTACGGATATGTGGAAGGGGAGGAGTCGGTAAATCTTGTGGATTTTACCGATAAATACAAGGTAAGCATTGCTTGTCCCGTGGTATGTATGAATGAGCCGGTGGGAATGGTTGGAATAGTTTTTTCCGACCTTGCAAAAAGGCTGGGAGAAACCGAAGAAAAAATTGCCCAGACCTCGGCAACAGTTCTCGGCAAGATAATTGAATAAGTAAACAAAAGGGGCTGCAAATTTACAGCCCCTTAAACAATTCAGAGGGGATAGGAAAAAATCTTTACCTTAATTTGATAAGTTTCTCTATCAAATTCGTTGATACATCTTGTTTTTGGTGGTCTGGAGTTTTTTTTCATTCCCTTTAGTTTATTGACAACCCCTTAACTTAATGCTATAATAAAGACGAATAATGTAAAAAGGGGAATTGTTATGGGAATAATGAATATAATAAAATCCTTGACAAAAGAAGTTTTTTCAAATAAATCTATAAATACCGTAAAAAACGGAACTAAGATTGTTAAGGGTTTGTTAGCCTCCGGTGGAAGAACAGATGAGGGGATAGATATTACCCGGCCCGACAAAAATATAATTTTTGAAAAGGACTTTTCTGAAAAATCTTTAAACGAGGAAAAAACTGAGGTTTTTGTTCCCGAAGCAAGACTCAGCGATGAAATCTATGAGCTTACAAGAAGGGTAAACGCTCTTACAAAAGAGCTTGAAGAACAAAAGGAAAAGAACGCACAGTTAACAAACGAAACAGAAGTTCTTCAGGAGAAAATAAGAGAATATTTCGGTCTTATTAACGGACTTTCGGGAAATGTTTCCGCTCTTGAAAATGAAACAAAAAAGCATTCAGCTCAGCTTGGTGCAATAAATGAAAAAATCCGCCTTATGAATAAGCGAATCCCGTCAAAGGCTGTCACCTGGATAGCATTCGGACTTGCAATTTTGGGAGTAGCTGCCTGTACCGTATTATTTTTTAAATAAAAAATGATTGATGAATAATGTGATTTAAAAGTTTATATAACGTAGCAGTTTTAATGGCTGTTACGTTATTTTTATGTGATACCCTTTGAAATATTTTTCTTCAAGTGCAAATAAATATCAAATCTTTTGATATGTTTGATTTTGTTCTGAAAGAAATTTCATTCTATATTGACAATCAGATGTTATTTCTAAGCAGGCAATATCCCGACCGCTTTCGTGATTGACTTCAATTTATAACTATACCTTGTAATAACCCCCCCAATCGTTAGACTTTTGGTCTGACCTTTTGGGGGGCTTGAATTTTTTGGCAGCTCTTTTTTATCTGCGCTTTATGATTTTTAAAAATCGGTTTACAGATGATTGAAATTCTTTTGTATTTCTGAACAAAACCAGTATTACTGCTGCTGAGACGAGAATACATATTCCGCTGTGAATTATAAAACCGAATAGACCGGTAATAGGAGTAATTTTTATAATACATAAGGAAATAATACCGCAAATGAAAAATACTATAGTATATTTAAGACGTTTTATATAGTATTCGATAACTTTTTCCTCAAAGGAATTCTGATATATTATTTTGGGGTCATACCACATATATGTACTTAAATCAGCAATTACAGTTCCAAGAATTACACCGGGAAGACCGATAAATTTAACCAGGATTATTGACACAATAAGATTGATTAAAGCTCCGATAGCAGGTCTGTATTTTGCCTGCTGAAATATACCCATTGTATTTCTATAGGTGGAAAGGACTTTTTTTTGACCTTCGAGGAAGAATTTATATCCAAGCAGCCAGGCAATAATTTCACTAATAACAAATTTTTCACCAATCCACAACTTTATGAATTCATTTGAAACAAGAGCTATTTCCACTCCCGCAACAGTAGATATCACAAAGGTCAGGAAATTGATTTGCATAAATACATCATATTCTGTTTTTTTATCATTTTGAGCGTGAAGATTTCCAAGGGAGGCTGTAATAGCATTATAAAATTTGGTCAGAAAATTATTCAGAATGGAGTATATCATACTGTAGTTTGAATAAAATCCAACTGTAATAATACCTATAAATTTTGAAATTATAATGTTGTCAGTTGCACTTAATACTACTCCGTTAACCTTGTATATGAACAGGGCATAGCAATCCTTGAATATTTCTTTTTTTTCTTCTTTTGGCAGTGTCTCATTGGTTTTTTTATTTATATAAGGATAAAGCTTATTACAAAAAATACTCGCAGCTATGTTTATAGCTATAATATTAAATATAGATATTGTTATGTACAGCTCAAAGCTTTTACACAAAAACAGCGATATGATCTGGGCTATATTTGATATAAAAAGAAATATAGTGTTAATCAAAGAGGTTATGTATTCTTTTTGATTAGCATTAATTAAAGCGCTTTTATATGCATAAAATATATATGAGGATACACACTGAATCAAATGCAAAAAGAAAATAAAATATATATTTACAAAGCTTATATCTCCTTTGATGAAAAACTTCAGAAACGGCATAAGAGCTAACCCTATAACAAGAATTACAAGACCGATTGCCCGATATACCGTTTTATAAAATTTCATTATAAGATATATCTTGTGTTGATCTTCTTCTTCTATAGGCTTAAATAATTTATACATAATTGCTGTTCCAACGCCAAGCTCTGCAAGAGAAAGCATAGAAATAATATTGGTGAAAAGACCGCTTATGCCAAGATATTGTTCATTCAAGGTATATATGAAAACAGTTCTTGTTAAAAATTGCATTATAATAACCAGAATTTGTCCCATTATTCCGGTGAATGCATTTTTTATGGAATTTTTTGTTCTGGACATTTTATCTCCCTTTTTTATATAAGACTATTTAATTACTGTGTTTATAAATTCTTTGGATTTTTGTATTTGTTTTGAAATTTTTTCTGACACCTGATTATAATCAACAGATGAGTATTCAGGAGTGCCGCCGGGATAAATCATTTTATGCTTAAGCCCGGCTATTTCTAAAATGTTTTCAATTCTTGTGGCATATTTGGGAATAAAGACATTAAATTGTTTTTTCAGGATTATTGAAAGCGCAGTTGCATGAAATGAGCTTGTAAAAACGAATTCTGCACCGTCAATAAGCTGTATAAATTCTTTTGGTCCAATTGATGAAAACAGCTTACCGTCTTTTGATGATTTTTTTTGTTTGCTAATCTCATATACCTTAAGATTCATTTTTTCCGCAATTGAATCAACCAGTGAAATATACTCTGTGATGGTTGTATCTGCAGAAATATTATAGCTTAATATATATTTTTCTTTTTTATACGGATTTTGGGATAACAATAATTCCTTCCATTCTTTCGAGCTTAAAAGAAATACCGGATCAAGAACACTGTGACATTCTTTGCCTGTTATCCCGGTTAATTGTTCTGCAAGCTTTTCTTCTCTTGTTGATATATAATCAAAGTCTTTAAGAAAAATTCTGATACAGTCTTCATCTTCGTTGGGGATGGTGTCTCCGGCGCTTGCTGCGTAAGAAGCCTTCAGGATGTGCGGATCCGCTTTATTAAGGAAATACATTTCATCATATTTTCCACCATACATTCTTTTATTCCATACCTGATCGCTTCCGACAAATATCACATCACAGCAGGAGCCCTTTTTAACAAAGTCATTAGGATCTGTATATTTGGGGGAAAAGTTCAGATAACTGTTTCTGAACTTTTCGAAGGCCTGATGTTTTTTATATTTTCTCAGAAAAAAAATATTGTTGCAATAGGTTTTTGCTGCTCTGAAAAAAGGAAAACGGATTCTACTTTCTTTGTATTCCGAATATGTTTTAAAAAGTGAAATATACGGGTTATACATGTTGAGTATTCTTTCATTTGTGTAGTCAATAATCAGAGGCTCCAATCCTCTTTTTTCAAGATATTTTTGCATAGCATAGCATTGTAAAACTGCACCGTAGTTATCTGCGCGATGAAATGTAAGTATTCCTGCTCTTTTCATTTTGAACCCTCCTTACTGAATTTTAAAAGCCGCTACGTTTTTATTGAGTTTTTGTATATTTGTCTTAGCCTATCATTAACCCCTTCGATCGAAAAAGCTCTTAATTCATTTCTTATATCCGTACTTGCTTCTTCTTTGAGCAGAGCTTCAACCCATTTTGAAGGTCCGGCGTTAAGGGGAAGAGAAGCCAGTCTTCCGGATACAAAAGCCTCACTGGGAATTGTATCCGAGACTACACAGTAAAGGCCTGCCGCTTGTGCTTCAATTAAAGCAATTCCTAACCCTTCCTGTTTTGACGGAAAAATAAAACCGTTCATAATTTGAAGCATTTCGTGTACATTGGTACAAGTTCCGGCAAAAATGACTCTTTCTTCAATGCCAAGCTTCTTACACTTGTCTTTTATTTTTTGCATTAAAGGACCTTCACCGATTAATAAAAGGTAAGCGTTGTCTTTTTGTTTTTTCAGTTCATTGAAAACGTCAATAATAAAATCGTGATTTTTAATATCAGCAAATCTTCCTATGTGGCCCAAAAGGTAAGCGTCCTGAGGGATTTTATATTTATCTCTTAATTCTTTTGTTCCTTTAAATCCTGAGTATTTTGATATATCAATCCCATTATATAAATATTCGCAAAACGGAATATCATAGAACTTCTCAGCTGTGCGTGCCAGCTCCTTATTAAGACAAATTGGAAAAACCGATAAATATTTATAGCAAAATTTATCAAATATAAAGAGTTTTCCGTTTGATTCAAGCTGCGGTACGGTATGAATTGTATGAATAAAATGTTTAACATTTAAGAACAGTGAAGCCAAACTTACGTAAAAAGTAATTCTTAAATGTGAGTGAATGATATCGGGCTTTAATCTTTTTATCTCTCTCCTTATAGCCAAAATTCTTTTTAATACACTTAATTTTTCGTTTGCATCTATTTCGGCATATTTGATGTTTAAACCGGAATTCTTAATTTCATTATCGAAGATACTGTTTTCATCTTTGGCAAGCGCCAAAGCGTGCATTTCTATTTCTGCATCATTTTTAAAATCCTTCATATATCCTAAAAGTACTCTTTCGGCACCTCCGGATGAAAATGTCGGAATTATGTGAAGCACCTTGATTTTTCTCATTTTTTATCTCCTTGAAGCATTTTTATAAAAGTTCTCAAGCATTTTCGCGCTGTCGCTGATGTTATACCCCGATTGCCGCATTTTTTCTGCCATTGTTATATCGTGTCCCTCGGTAGCTTTTTTAAGTATTTCTCTTGCCCATATCTCCTTGGAAGCTTTTAAAGATAAAAAACTGATTTTGTTATATTCGTCAAATTCATCAGTTACTTCATCCGACATAACAGCAGGAAGACCGTTAGACAGTACCTCAATTCCGGTTACAGGTAATCCTTCAAATAAGGATGGCAATACAAATACATCAAAGCCGCTTAAAAGCTCATTAACATCATTTCTGTTTCCCAAAAGGAATACCTTATCGTCTATTCCAAGAGCTTTTGCTTTGTCAAGAATTTCGTCCTTTTTTTCTCCCTCGCCGCAAATACACAATATGGCATTATCTTTAAGTTTTACAATCTCAGCAAAGATTTCAACCAGAAAAACTTGATTTTTTTGTTCCGAAAGTCTTCCTATGTTACCGATAACCAGCTTGTTTTTCCAGTTCATTTTTTCTCTGACTGCATCCCGTTTTTCTACTGAAAACCTGAAATTGTCAATCTTTATACCGTTCTTTAATAAATTAAACTTTTTGCGCCCGAACATTTTATAGCCTGCCTTAATCCCGCAGGAAAAATAATCGGTTACTATCAGGGGGTTAATCAGACGACTAAAAAGCATTAAGCATTTTTTGAAAAAAGTTGGTTTATCGATTTTGGTTGCGTGTGCATGTGCTATTCTTGTGCGAATTCCACATTTTTTTGCATAATATAAAGGGATAAAGGATTGGTAATTCTGGTGAGCATGAACTATGTCATAATTGCCGTTATTAATAATTTTTGTAAGTTCATCTTTATACGCTTTATAGCTTTCGCTCTTCCGGGGGAGAACATATACCCGGGAACCAGATTGTTCAGCCTCATTTAAACGTTCGGGAGTTGGAGGAGTGAAAATTGCAAAATCAAATTTAATCATGGATTTGTCAATGTTATGATAGTGGTTTAAAACTACTGATGTTATACCGCCGACTCCAAGCCCGGGCTGAATTTGTAAAACTCTTATTTTGTTCATGTAAATATCCTCTTGTTTAATAAATTATAATTTTTTCAATGTCTTTATAATAGTTTTTTTAAGTTTTTGTGGTAACAGGCTTACAATTTTTTCTATAAAATAATCCTTTGGAATAAGAAACCTTTTTCTTGTAGCTTTAAATCCCAAGGTGTAAAGTATTTTATATATTTTTTTTCTTATTTCAGGTATACAATCCTTGTGCTCTGAATTTATAGTGCCATTCTCCTTGCTGATACGGGCTATTGTAACAGGAGTAATGGCGAATTGCTTTTTCAGTATATCACTAAGAAGCTTGGTGCCGTTATCAGTGTTGACAGCGGCAAAGGAAACTCCCTTGGCAGTATCAATACTGTTCACATCACATCCCCAGAAATCTCCTACTGTAATATCAGAAGCTCTTTTGCTTCCTCTGAAGGGACATTCATAACAGGTGTACCGATTTAAGTATCCATTTATAAAGCCGTAAAAATAGGCGTTTAATTTTCCGGGTTCATAATGTTTTTTTCCGTTTATGGTGTAGCTTGTAACATGTCCCCATCCTTTTAACGTTTTATCCCTGAACTGATAGTCGGATATAACACCCTTATGCTTATTCTGAAGATATTTTATATTTTCCTCAAAAAAGGTTTGTGATGGCATACCGTGGCAAAGAAAATCCATTGTGTAAAGGTTATCATAAGGTTTTCTTAGGAAATTTTTAAGACCGGCAACCTGACAGGGAGCACCTGTGAAAAAAACAGTTCTTCCTTTTTCAAGATATTCCTTTACTCTTATAAAAGAATCCGATGTATCACTTGATACATACTTGGAGCCCTGCATTTTTTCAAGCCCATCAATGCTTTCGGTCTCAGCTGTTATTGCTTCAAAGCTTGTATTGAATATACAACCGAAAACTATTCCGCCGGCTTTGATTACTTCTTTGGCAATGCCTATAAATACTCCGCCTGAAGCGCTTTTTAAAAGTGAAGCTTCATCCATGTGCTGCAATGAATAGGTTTCTCTGATTTCTTCTTTTACGGGCGGATTGGAAACCGGGCACACCTTGTGACAAATTCCGCAATCAATGCATTTTTCTGCGTCAAATGCAGGATATAAAAATCCTTCTTCGTCCTTTGTCAGCTTTATGGCATTAACAGGACAGGCGTGCTCGCATGCTCTGCATCCGCTGCATTTAGTTTTATCAAGGGTATGAAGGTATATATTATCCATTGAGCGCCTCCTCCAAAAAAGTGTAGGCTTTTTTTCTTTCAGTATCCAGTATTTTATTAACCGGTTCAAAATCAATTGTTTTTTCGGTAACAGCTTCGTCAAATTGTGTACCTGTTAACCTATCCTCAAGACTTGTAATACGCAGGATGCTTTCAAGTC
Organism: Oscillospiraceae bacterium; assembly: GCA_015068665.1. GTDB lineage: Bacteria > Bacillota > Clostridia > UMGS1840 > HGM11507 > SIG450. The sequence continues at coordinate 61,336 of SVKB01000003.1, forward strand.
TGGAATTATATTCGTTTCTTTTTATTGCCAAAAATTGTTTATTCAGATTTATGGAGAACACAAGGGCATGAAATGAATTTGTAACGACAAAATCGGCATGATAGATAAGAGAAATAAAATCCTCGACCGGTCTGTGGGTCATAAGAATATCTACCATTTCCGGTTTTTTCATTTCCCAGGATAATTTAACAAGCTTAAGGCCCTTTTTGTCTGCAATTTTTCTGGCAATCTCGGTTGCATTGTTATCCTCATTATAAAGAAGCATAAGCAACAGGTATTTATCTTTGATAAGCCGTCCTGAGGCAAGCTTAAGCCATTCCTCTTTCTCAAGCTGTAGTGTAGGGTCTGTTATACAGACGGAGGCGTATCCCATTTTTTTTAAAATATCAACTGCCGATTCTTCCCTTACCGATAAAGCCGAATAATCCTTTATATACGGTGATATGATTTTTTCTTCCTCAGGTTCAAGCTCTGTATTACCAATGCTTGCTGCGTATGCGATTCTTTTTATATTTTTATCTCCGAATTGAAGAAAGAAAGCCTTATCCATATTACAGTATCCGCTGTTCCACACCTGATCACTTCCCGTGCAGTAGATATCGGCCTCAGGCGGATTTTTGCATAACTGCTCATATGATTTATAAGGCTTTGTCATAGATAAATTTCTTCTCAGAAATTTCCAGAAGGTCTGCTGCTTTAAAAAAATTGATCCGACTCTTAAAAGTCTGTATAGAGTATCTTTAACAAAACCGTTGCTTTTTTGTATATGAAATATCATATGTTTTGTCTGCCAGCTTTTGGGGATATAATCGATAATTTCAGTTTCCATACCGTGTTTTTTCAGTATTTCCTGTGTTGCATATGCTTGTAATACGGAACCGTAGTTAAATACCCTGTGAAGTGTTATTATTGAAACCTTCTTCATATTTCCTCCTAGGATTATCTTATTCTAAGATATATATTAAGCAATCCGGAAGTGAAATTAATACCGAACAGCTTTGTTAAAATGTTTAATATCAGGTATCGTGTTCCTTTTCTTACTTTGAGCAACCACCTGAAGCTTTTTATTGTTTCATAAAAAGCTTGTTTTTCTTTTTTTTCAAGACCGCCGTAGCACGCAAGCGCTATCGGATATTCATAAGAAAGATTACTTAAAACAAATTTCTTTTGTGAAGGTGATAGCTGCTTTGATATTTCGCTCCATTTTTTTAAAATATATAAAAAATCGGAAATATTTTTACTCCCCAAAGTGTTTGTTATGGACCCCTGGCGGTTCTGGCGGTAGTAATAATAATCTATATCACAATAATCAAAGGTGTCAGCGATGCAGAAGAGCTTCAGTGACCAGTCAATGTCTTCGCTTAAAAGTCCTTTCTTAAATAACAGATTCTCGTTTTTTAAAAAAAGCTCTCTTTTTATAAGCTTGGTACAGGCAGAAGCGGGAAATTTTGGAGCTTCGGAAAGGTTTGAAAGAGCCTCGTCGCAGGATAAATTTCTTACTTTATCAGCTGTGATGCCGTCTCCGATACCAATTGAGGTACCGTCCGGAAAAAATTTTTTAGCTTCAAGCAAAATAACATCTGCGCGGCTTGAATCCGCCACACGGGCAATTGCCTTTAAACTGTTTTTGGCAATATAATCGTCCGAATCCACAAAAAGAATATATTGATTTTTAGCTTCTTTAAGACCTGCATTCCTCGCATCGGACAGTCCGCCGTTCTCCTTATGTACAACTCTTATGCAGTCGTGTTTTTTTGCATATTCATCACAAATAGCAGGAGAATTATCTGTAGAGCCGTCATTTACAAGGATTATTTCTTTATTTTCAAAATCCTGTGAAATAATACTGTCAACACATTCTTCAAGATACTTTTCCACATTATATACGGGAATAATTATGCTGATGCTTATATCCATTTTTGCACCTCATGATTTTAAATTTCTTTATCTAGAAGCTTTTTAAAAGTATTACAAAAATTTTCAATAGTGAAATTCTCTGATATCTTCTTTGCTTCTTCGCTCATTTTATCAATGTCTTTTACAAGCATAAGTTCTAATGCTCGTCTGATATTATCAGAAAAAAAGTTTTTATCATATTCAGCAATTACTGAACATTTTTCATTTATAAGCTCCTTCATTGCCCCCCGGTTGCTTATTATAAGAGGAATACCGTTTGAAGCATATTCAATAACGGTCAGATTAAATGCATCCTGGCATATTGAAGGTATTACTCCCACATCGGCAACCTGATAAATATCGTTCATTTGTGAGTAAGGAACAAAGCCTGTGAAAATTATTCTTTTATCGTTTATATTTTTAATTGCTTCAACCGTTTGGTTAGTACCTTTGCCTGCTATAACAAGCTTCAGCTTTTCATTTTTAATTTCTGAAAAAGCCTTTGCAAGCTCATAAACGCCCTTATCACGGGTTATTCTGCCGGAATACATAAATACAAAATCATCCTTTCCGATTTTGTATTTATTTCGCATTTCGTCCCTTTTTCCGTTTTCTCTGAAGTTTTCAAGCCTTATGCCGTTATAAAGAGTTTTGATTTTATCCGACTGTTTTATTTCTTTTACAATGTTACCAAGCGTGTTACTGATAGTATAAATTTCATCATAGCAATCAAATATTTTTTCGGCATTTCCGGAATTTTTATTAAGATAATCATTATGTAAATGGAGAATAAGCCTTTTTTTAAAGACTTTTCTTATTTTTAATCCGAATTCGGGAGCGTTTTCAATTATAATCGCATCATATTTATTAAAATCCTTTTCATCCTTTAAGATTTTTTTGATATATGTATTGCCGATATAAAAGGGTGTATGTTTATTTATAATATGTCTTATGCCCCTGTTTAATTTATCCCATATACTTTCAATTTTTATATACTTAAATTCAGTACGGTTATAGCTTTTACTTTCAAGCAGGGCGTTTTCGTCATAAATTGAGCAAACAGTGATATTATGAAGCTTATGTACTTCATTGTATTTTAAAAATTCGTCAACCAGGTATTCAACCGCACCGCCCTTTACGGAGGGCAGGGGAAGTGCCTGATAATTTATAAAAAGTAATTTCATAATTTATCCTCAATTTTTGTATATGTTAATCTTCCTTTTTATATCAAGAATTCTTTCGCAAAAAGCGTATATAAAGAAAGGAAAACGGGTAAAAATAAATTTTCTTAATTTTATTTTCACCGGAAGCTCACCGTCGGATAATTTAACTTCAAATGGCGTTTTTTCAAGGTTTTTAATATATAAGTCTTTTAGGGGATGAGTGCAGCTTTTAAACCATGGTCGGTTATAAAATTTTGTTAAATAGTGAATTATAACAGGATTTTCAACTGCCTCGTCAAGCTCTTTTTGAGTATAATAATTTTCAATATCGTAAAGGCTTTTTATCTGGTTTGCTTTTGTATCAAAAAACTGCGACATAGTATTGAATTTCGGTGGGAGTATTTTTATATTGTCTTTTAATACTCCGTTTATTATTCCCTGATCATGATGGGTTACAAAGCCTTTGTGCTTATCAATAAATGCAATGAATTTTTCTTCTGTGTTAAACTCCCGCCATTTATTCAAGTCGATAAGTAAAACACCGCTGTTTATATATCTGTCGTTACTTGCTAAGCCTACCGTTTTCAAAGTAAAAAGCGCCGGATTATCCTGAACTCCGCCAAGCACCTTGCCTTCAAGGTCATATTCCCACAATTCTCTTAGAGAGGTATTTATAACAGTATCACTGTCAATATACAGTATCCTGTCCTTGTCGCACATTTCAGAAACAAACAGTCTTGCATAGCCAACCTTTGCAAAGCTGCTTTTATCCTTTGCAGGGATTTTTTCTCTGATTTTTTCAAAGGGATAAAAAATTATAACCGCATTGTTAAAATCATTTGCTAAGGCCTGAAGCTTATCTTTGGTTTCCTTCTTTATATCGTCATCAATAATATATATGTTTATTTTGTCAAAGTCCTTATTTGTATTAAGAAGGGAATATATCGAAGCGGCAGCATGCTGAGAATAAAATTCATCGGTTGTATAAAGAACATTAAGCTCATTCATTTCATTAAACCTCTTTTATTTTATAAAGCCGTATTTTTTATCGGATAAATATTTTTTGTTTCTTGCAGTTTTTCTTTTGAAGCGCCTCCGCCAATGGTGTAATCATAAGAAAAAGGTGTTCCTTCTTTCAAAAGCTTTTCATTTTTTTCTTTGAATTCTTCGGTAGTACATAAAGCCTTTGCAGGATTTCCCGCAACAACCATCCCTTCGGGAATATCTTTGGTTACAACACTTCCTGCGCCTATAATAACATTTTTGCCGATATTAACACCGGGAAGAACTGTTACGTTGCTCCGATAAAGGTGTTGTCACCAATTGTAATTTTTCCGATTCTTGTATAATCAAGAAGCTTTGCAGTAGAAGCATCATGAGCAAGAAGCATAACATTTTTTTGAAAAGGTCACATTATTTCCTATGGTTATCAGATGGCAAAAGCCGGGAACTATAAAGCAACCGTACTGACGGCTGAAATTTTCGCCTACATTAAGCCATCGTTTAATTAATGTCTTAATGGGGATTTCACCGTTTAGCCTTTTAACAAGAGCCTTTATAAAAGCACCCACACCGGTCATTGTTTCTTCTTCTTGCAGATTTTATCAAAGTTTTTATAAAATTCTTCTGTTTTTTTAATAGTTTCGCTTATATCATAACCGGCATTTTTAATGTTTAAAAGAGCAGTTTTATTATCTGTTTTGTTATGATGGTTATTTAAAATTAAGCTTGCCCATTCCTTGTATGACTTATCAAGAGATATACGATAAACGTTATCGTTAATATCTAAATCCTTGGGAAGAGTATCCGTAATAAAGCAGGGGATTCCTACACATTCGGCTTCAATTACCGCCATGCCAAGTCCTTCGTAAAAGGAGGGGAATACAAAAGCATCCATTGCCTGAAGATATTCGTGTGCATTGGACAGAACTCCCGTGAATATAATTTTATCAAAAATCCCCAGCTTTTTTGCAGTTTTTTTAATCTTATTTTGAAGCTTTCCGTCACCTAAAAGCAACAGAACGCTGTCTTTATTTTGCTTTTGAATTTCATAAAACACATTGAGTAAGAATAAATGGTTTTTAACTCCGTCAAATCTTCCCATATGTCCTACAACAAATTTATTATCAAGGCTATATTTTTCTTTTATTTCTTTTTCGGCTTCCTCAGAGTAGGGGTATTTTGATGTGTCAACCGAATTGGGAAGCACCTTGAATATATCTGATTTTACGCATTTTCCCCCGAACCGTTCAATTCCCGCATCCATAGAGCAGGCAAGGAAAAAATCCGCATATTTTCTTGTTTTTAAATTTAAAAGCTTGAATAAAAGGGTTTTTAAGCTGATTTTCGGCGGATAAGGATTGTGACTGTGTACAACAGTCTTTATTCCGTATTTTTTTGCCGCTTTAAGATAAAGGGCTGCCGAGCTTTCCATATGTCCGTGAACCAGTGAATAATCCGAATGGCTTTTAAAAAAGTCATCAAGGGCTTTTTTATATTTTATAGTGTTTAATATGTTCCAGCGGGGAAGCTTATAAATATTTCCGCCAAGCTTTTTTATTTCTGCATCAAAAAAAGCAGGTGTATCCGAATGAACCAGAAAATCAAATTGAAATTCATTACGGTCAATACATCTTAAAATATTCATAATCATATTTTCTGCGCCACCGCAGTTCATGGAATTAAAAACATGCAGAATTTTCATCTTTATTCCTTTATTTCATAAATTGCAGTCATTTCTTTTGTTACACTATCTAAAGAAAATACTTCAATCTTTTTTTGATTGTATTTACCGAATTCTTCTCTTAAGGCCTTGTCTTCCAAAAGAATCTTGATTGATTCCTTGAAAGTGTCGGTATTATCGGGCGAGCATAAAAATCCGCCTTTTCCCGAGTCAATTAAATCAACATTTCCTCTTATATTTGATGCAATAATCGGAAGCCCCGATGCCATAGCCTCCATAACCGAAACGGGTAATCCTTCACGGTATGAAGGGAAGCAAAATATGTCAGTCGTGCACAGAAGATCGGGTATATCATTTCTGTAGCCTAAAAACTTAACCCTGTCTTCAATTTTAAGCTCCTTTGTATAGTCCGCGAGCTCGTCCTTTAAACTTCCTTCACCTGCTATAAGATAATAGATATTGTTGTCTTCAATTTCTGAAAGTGCTTTTATAACTGTTTTGTGGTTTTTGTTTTTATTAAGCTCACCAACTGAAAATAAAATTTTAGCGGTTGTCGGAATATTTAATTCCATTAGAATTTCATTCTTGTTAATCTCTTTTTTTGAAAATTTCTTGGTATCAATACCAACCCCACGAACATATTTTATTTCTTTTGCGTGAAAATATTTTCTTGCGAAGCTGTAATCTTCGGAATTTATCGTGATAATTGTATCGGTAAAAAAGGAGCATAGCCATTCAATAGGGAAATAAATAAGCCAGTTAAGAAGGGGCGCACCTTTGAAAAAGTGAAAGCCGTGTGCCGTATAAATTACCCTTGTTCCCTTTTTTCTTGCCTTTCTTGCCGCAAGCCTTGTAAGCATAGCTGCAACCGGGGTGTGACAGTGTACAATGTTGTATCCGTTCGTGTTTAATAATTTTTCCAACTGTTTATACGCGATAAAATTACTTTTGCTGAAAGGTGATCTTGAACTGTCGATATGATTAATTTTGCAGTTTGTATTTTTGTAAAAATCCGACACGGGAGAGATAATCTCGTTGGTAGCAATTTCAACGATATAATTTAAATCAACAAGCTTTTTGATAAAGTTCTTGAAAAATCCCATTGTAGTGCCTATTGTGGTAACATATAGAATTTTCATGTTTAATAATCAACCCTTTGCTTTAAATATTAATCCTCTATTTTTTTGATTACAACGCTATCGTACATCATCATTACTACATTTTCTTCGTAATTACCGAATTCAGGCTTGTTGGCTACTCCCTTTGTATTATTTTCTATAAGCTTTATAAAATCAACACCTGCACCGTATGCGTGCAAATATGCCCCGCCAAAACGTGGATTTATTTCTGAAACATAATATTCCCCGTTTTTATAGAAAAAGTCAATATCGTTGGGGCCATACAATTCAAGCACCGATACTATTTTTTTGATAAAATCAACTAATATGTCATCTTTAAATGATATAGTTTTATTTGCACCGCCAATGGTGGTCGAAAGCTTTCTTTTTGAAAATATCGAAACCGGTTCCTTGCTCACGGTGTCAATATAAATATCCGCATCCATATCCACACAATCCATCAATTCCTGGATGATAAGAGTTTCGTCTGCTTCAACTGCGCTTTTTAAATCCTCGTAGTTAAATATTTTTCTTGCACCAACGCTTCCGCTTCCTGTTCTTGGTTTAACAAACACAGGGAAATTAATTTCATTTTGCTTGAATGCAAGATCAAATTCTTCAAGAGTGCCGTAAGTCTGCACTGTGCGAATTCCGTTTTTTCTCATATGCTTAAAAAATTCATATTTATTAAAACATATTGCAGCTGTAGATTGGTATGGTGCCAATACAGTTATTCCCATATCCTCAAATATAGCTCTGTTTTTTGAAAGCACTTCTATTTCAGGGTCGATAAAGGTAGCGATGGCATTTATTTTTTCCTTTTTGCAAATTTCAATTAAAGTGTCAATATAAGACGGATCGTCAATTCTCGGAACGATATATTGTTTGTCTGCGAAATATAAAGCCGGTGCATATTTACTGTTATCTGTAGCTACAAGAAGGGAAGCTTCCCCAAGGGTTTTTTTGAAATTTTTAATTAGTTCGCCTCGGCGACCTACACTACACATTAATATATTCATACTTTATCTCCATACATTTTTTCGTAATCTGATCTTTTTCCCCATAATTCAGAGAACGGTTCGGTCTCCATTTCTTCTTTAAAGTCATTCAAAAGGGAAATATAATCATATTCAGGTGTATAACCAAGATCTTTTGTTGTTTTTGTATAATCTAAAATTGATTGAAGAGTATCAGGCTTGTCAACATCATATGATATTTCGGATTTGCTTCCGTTCTTACCGAATACATCAACAATGCCTTTGATCATTTTATCAAGAGAAACTCTTTCGGGAGAACCTATATTATAAAATCAACCGGGAAGCGAAGATTTGACAGCCCCAACAACAACCTTTGTGAAATCCTTTATGTATACGATTTCTTTAACTCGTTCAGGGTTACCGTATATACAAATGGGTTCGCCTTTGGCTGCCCTGTCCATAAGCATTCGGTAGGGCATCATTCTCATTTTGCCGTCTACATAGTGATAAGCATTAGGATGGTATTGATAAATAGTGAAAAATCTTAAAATAAATCCTACAATCCCGTATTCATTGTGATAATAATTAATTAAATCCACAGCTGCATTTTTTGCAATAGCGTATATACTATGATCCCCGACCTTAGGATAAGAACGTGGTAAATCAGGATCGATTGGTTCACCTGATTCATGATAGTCAAATAAGTCGCATGGGGTAGTGGGGAACACTATTTTTTTCGCACCTGCTTTACGCATAAATTCAAGCACGTTCAATGTTGCTTCGGTTATAGTTCTTACCAATGCCTGCGGGTTAAAAGCACATCTTGAAGGCAATTCACCAGCAAAATTAACAACAGTGGTAATGTTTTCATCGTATAATTTTTCAAAGGATGATTTATCCGTAATGTCTATGGAATAATATTTCATGCCTCTTTTTTCAAAAAAGCCATTGTCAGATTCTCTTTTTCCGGCCGCCACTACGTCAAAGCCTGCATCTTTAAGTGCAACAGCAGAATATGCACCTAAGTTTCCGGTTGCCCCGAGTACAAGAACTTTTTCTTTTTTCATTATTTACACCTCTTTTATGAATGAATTTTATAATAATCTTCAACGCTTATGCGTTTTCTTACCTGTGTATATTCGTTGTTTTCATTTTTAAAGTATACATCCGGAAAGTAGCGGATAAAAGGTCCGCCGAATGTAACCGAATAAGCGCCCACACGGTGGTATATAATTTCATCTCCTATCTTTAATTCCTCGATTTGCTCCGGTGTCATTATTCTGTCGTGGTCCATACATGTGTATCCGCAAAATAAATTGCGGGGGCAGTATCTGTAATATCTACTGCAACAATACTGCCTTCAAGCTTTAAGCTTTTCTTTGCTCTTTGAAATCTTTCGATAAGCTCAACGCGTCATCCGGCGCTTAGGATAAGAATGTTTATATTTTTCATATGTCTGCTACCTCTTTATCTCGGTATTAATTTCACTGCCCTTGAATGCCTTCATAGTTGCTTCACCATCCTGAGAAATTCCTTCCTTCTTGACGAAAGCCTTCCAGACTGTGAGTAAAATAATTTTTACATCACCGAAAAAGGTAATGCTTTTTGTGTATTCAACATCATATTCAAATCTTTCTTCCCAGGAAATACCGTTTCTTCCGTTTATCTGTGCAAGACCTGTAAGCCCCGGACGAACATCGTGACGACGCTTTTGTCTGTCATTGTAAAGAGACAGATAGCTGACAAGAAGCGGTCTTGGACCTACCACACTCATATGACCGAATAAAATATTAAAGGCTTCCGGTAATTCATCAAGACTTGTTTTTCTCAACAGTTTTCCGAATTTAGTAAGTCTTACTTCATCCGGCAGCAAATTCCCGTTTTCATCTCTTTTATCCGTCATGGTGCGGAATTTATAAAGAGTAAATATTTTTTCATCCTTACCGGGTCGCTCCTGTTTAAAAATTACAGGACTGCCCAGTTTGATGCGTACCAGTATTGCAACTATTATGTAAAGCCACGAGAATACTAATATCGCGGCAAGTGCACACAGTATATCAAAAGGTCGTTTGAAAATTTTTCTATACATCAGAATAACTCCTTGATTTTTTTAATTACAAAGCTCTGTTCATCTTCAGTCATTTTAATATCAGACGGCAGACATAAGCCTCTTTCAAAAATATCCTCGCCAACATTTTCACCTGCAGTAATATAGTCATTATCTTTATATACAGGCTGCAGATGCATCGGCTTCCATATAGGACGGGATTCAATATTATCCTTTTCCAGATGAACCCTTATCATTTCCGGGGTAACCTTTGCCATAGCCTCTTTGTTTATTGTGATACAGCTTAGCCAGAAGTTAGGTACCGAATCTGAAAGATAGGGATTCATTTTAACGGGAAGGTCCTTAAAGCCCGCCTTATATCTTTCATATATTTCGGTTTTTAGTCTTTTATGCTCTTCAATATGCAGAAGCTGACCTCTGCCTATTCCTGCAACCACATTACTCATACGGTAGTTGTAACCGATTTCGCTGTGCTGATAGTGGGGGGCAGGGTCTCTGGCCTGGGTGATAAAGAATCTGACTCTTGCAACAGCCTCCTCATCATCGGATAAAAACATTCCTCCGCCCGAGGTGGTAATAATTTTATTTCCGTTGAAGCTTATGGCATTGTATTTACCGAAAGTCCCTGTCTGTCTGCCCTTGTAGGTAGCCGATAAGGATTCGGCAGCATCCTCAATAAGAACAACGCTATATTTATTGCAAAGTGCCTTTATTTCATCAAGCTTGGCAGGGGAGCCGTAAAGATTGGCAACGATAACAGCCTTTACCTTGCCTTCGTATTTTTTCAGTGCAAGCTCAAGTGCTTCGGGATTCATATTCCAGCTTTCCTTTTCCGAATCAATAAATACCGGAACACCTTTTTCGTACACAACCGGATTTACTGTTGCCGCAAAGGTAAGGTCGGAGCAAAGAACAATATCACCCGTCTTTACACCGGCAAGCTTAACTGCCATGTGAAGGGCATGAGTTCCTGCTGTCATAGCAGCGGCACTTTTGATTCCAAGATAATTTGCCATCTCATTTTCAAATTCATTTACGTTTTTTCCGAGAGGTGCAACCCAGTTGGTATCAAATGCCTCCTGTATGTACTTTTGTTCTTCTCCGTGCATGGTAGGTGTGGAAAGCCATATTTTCCCGTTAATCATCAGATTATCCCCTTTTTATTATAATACAACTATATTATATAACTGTTTTCTTCTTAAGTCAAGCAATAAAAAACCCGAAGGCTGATGCCCTCGGGTGGTGGAATTTTATCCGTTCAGTTCATATTTCGCTCTTATAAAGCTTTCAAGATAATCAATGGTCTTTTCAACTCCTAAAACACTTGAGTTAATTGAGATATGATAGTTTCTTGAATCACCCCATTTGCCCTTGCAGTAAGCATTGTGATAGGTTTTTCTCTTCATATCCTTTCTTTTCATCATGATTTCCGCTTCTTTTTCGTTTTTCATGTTGAAAATATTCATAATTCTCTTGATTTTTTCTTCTCTGTTTCCAAGCACGAATATGGTTACCATATTGGGATTGTGGGAAAGGTGGTGCTCTGCACATCTTCCTACGATAACAAAGGATTCACCGTTATCCGCCTTATTCTGCATAAACTTGAACTGCATTCTCACAAGATGATCCTGCATAGAGGTTGAGTGACCGTTGACCCTTCTATTTAAAAAGGAAAAACGGGGTGTTTCGTCGTATTTTTTAAATTCGTGCTGTTCCACACCCATTTCCTCTGCAATCTGGTCTAAAAGGTTATGGTCATAAAGAGGAATATCAAATCTTTTTGAAAGCTCTGCCGCAATAAAATGACCTGCAGAGCCGAATTCTCTGCCTATAGATATAATTAACTGTTTATCCATAAGAAAAACTCCTTTATATGTATCTTACAAAAATAAATAATGTTGAAACGGTAAGTACTATAACCGTTGCGGGGATGGAGTATTTACAGAATTTACCCCAGCCGATTAAATGACCCTCCTGAGCTGCTGCGGAAATACCCACAACATTTGCCGAAGCTCCGATAGGAGTAGCACAGCCGCCGATATCGGTACCCATAGATAAGCTCCATGCAAGTGTTTCAAGGGGCAGCCCGGAGGTTACCGATAAGGTTTTTATTACAGGTATCATGGTAGCCGCAAACGGAATGTTGTCAACAAAAGCACTTGCCAGACCGGATATCCATATAATAATCACAACGAGTAAATACATGTTGTCGCCGCTTAAGATTGCTATGTAATCTGCAATAAGCTCTAAAACGTGAGTCTGCTCAAGACCGCCTACAACAATGAACAGTCCGATGAAGAATACAAGTGTCTTAACATCGACCTTCTTAAGAATAACAGGTGCCTTTTTGCCTGCAAATATAAGAGTTGCCACCGTAACGAAAACCCCTATTGTGGAAACGGTAAGACCTGTCATGGAATGGGTTACAAGCATAACAACAGCGATTAAGAAAATCACAACACTTACGATAAAATCCTTTTTGTTCTTTATTGCACTTTTGATATCGGGAAGCTGTGAAGCATCTGTCACAGGAGTCTTCTTTAAATCCTTTCTGAATACAAAGTAGAAATAAAGAAGAATCAAGGGTGTTGTAATAAGAACGATAAGTCCCGTATTTGAAATGAAATCAAAAAAGCTGTAGCCTAAGGATGTGCCGATGATTATATTCGGAGGATCTCCGCACATGGTTGCCGAACCGCCTAAGTTGGCACAAAAGATTTCTGCAATGATAAGAGGTGCAGGCTTGAATTTTAAAAGTCTTGCAAGCTCTAATGTTGCAGAGGCTAAAAACAAAATAACGGTAATACTGTCAATAAACATTGCAAGACCTGCAGACATAAGCATAAAGGCTATGAACAGGGGCTTGATTTTATATTTTACAAGCTTTGCAAGTCCGAGACACAGCCATCGGAAAAATCCCGATTCGCCCATGCCTTCAACCATTACCATCATACCGGCAATAAAAATAATTGTTTCCCAGTTTATACCGGTGGACACCGAAGCTCCTTCGCCGCTTGAATACCAGAAGTGTGAGCTTACAATGCTGCTTAAGCTGAGCGTTTTCCATATTGCCGGAAAGCTTTTCATACAAAAGCCGAATACGACAACGAGCATCAGCCCTCCGCAGGTAAGTGTTACAATGTGGCGCTCGATTTTGTCTGTTACAATAAGAAAAAACATCAGAACAAAAATCGAAATTGCCAGAATTTGTTCAATTCCCATTTGAATTTCCCCCTTTAGTACGTGCCGTTCCGACAAAATGAAAGTCTGTGCAAAAACGGCTATGAACAAATTATTTTAAAAAGGATGAGTCCCATCCTACTCCATTTTATATTATAACACCGAAAAAAAATAAAGTCAATTTAAGATTTGGTAAAGAAAAAAGTTTGTGAAGGATGAAAAATAAAAAAATTCTTTTTTTCTTCCGAAAAGGGTTGACTTTTATTTTTATAATGTTATAATGTGTGCGGGATAAGGAGTGATGTATATGGAACCGTTGAAATGGCTGTGGGGCTATATAAAAAAATATCGGTTGAGTATAATTATTTTTTCGGTGTTATCGCCGGTATTTATTACGATGGCTTTTTTAAACCCGCTTATTGTGGGGCGCTTTGTTGACGAGGTTTTGTATAACGGAAACGGGGAAAGACTTTATTTATATGCTTTTCTTATTTTGCTTGTCGTCCTTTTAAAGGAAGTTGTAGAGTACGTGCGCCGTATTCTTTTGGAGCATATTTCCCAGGGGGCGGTAAAATCCATAAGAACCTCCCTTTATAATAAACTGCAAAAGCTTGATTTGTATTTCTTCGATCGCACCAAGACCGGGGATTTAATGAGCAGGCTTACTATGGATACCGATGCAATAAGAGTCCTGTTGTCTGCGACCTCTCAGTCGATTATCAACCTGGTCTTTTATATTGTCATCGGTTTTGTTGTGCTCTTTTCCATAAATCCCGTCCTGACAGTTATTTTGTTTTCGGTTTCTCCCTTTATTCTCTTTTTTGGGTATAAACTGTCTAAGTTAAGTAAGCCTGAATTTGTAAAATTAAGAGAGGCAAATTCACAGCTTAATACAGTGGTAAGGGAAAATATATCCGCCAACCGCGTTGTAAAAGCTTATGTCCGCGAGGAATATGAAATAGAAAAATTTGAAGAGAAGAATAAGCTTTATGCTTCTGCGTTTATGGACAGGGTGCGTGTGTGGATAAAATACGCACCGCCTATGCAATTCTTTGTACGACTTATAAATGTTCTCTTTGTACTTATAGGTGGAATTTCGGTTGCCCGGGGATATATGACTATCGGTCAGTTTACCACCTTTAACGGTTCCCTCTGGTGTATTACAACTCCGATGAATCTTGTTGTTGATGTAATCAATCAGTACCAGCAGTTTGTGGCAAGCAGTATAAAAATCATTGCTCTGGAAAAGGAAGAACCTAAAATAGTTAACCGTAATGTTAAAAAAAGAGATACGGGGGTAAGCGGTAAAATTCAGTTTAAAAATGTTACTCTTACACTTGGTGATACCCGTATAATAAAAAATATGAACTTTACCGTCGAGCCGGGGCAAACCCTTGGTATTATAGGCCCTACCGGCTCGGGAAAATCAATGATCATCAATCTTTTATCAAGATTTTACGATCCCACAACCGGAGCTGTATATATTGACGATATAAATCTTAAAAATATTGATATTGCCACAATAAGAAGAAATGTTTCCTGTGCAATGCAGGATGTATTCCTTTTTTCGGATACGGTATTTAACAATATTGCTTACGGAGAGCCCAATGTTACCTTTGACGATGTGGTAAGAGTTGCAAAAATGGCAGATGCTCACGAATTTATCGAAAAGCTGGAGGACGGCTATGATACAATTATCGGCGAAAGGGGAATGGGACTTTCGGGCGGTCAGCGTCAGAGAATATCTCTTGCCCGTGCCCTTTTAAAAAACCCTGCCATACTCGTTCTTGATGATACCACCTCCGCTCTGGATATGGAAACCGAGTTTGCAATTCAGGAAAATTTAAAAAATACCCATAAAACAAAAATAATAGTTGCTCACCGTATTTCTTCGGTAAAAAATGCAGATTTGATACTTGTTCTTAACCAGGGAAATATTATAGAATGGGGTACTCACGAAAGACTTCTTAAGGCAAATGGCTATTACAAAAGTGTTTTCGAGCATCAGTTCGGTGATTTCAATAAGTTCAGAGGCTATCATATCAAGCATCCGGGTACAATAGGACTTATGGAAAAGAGAAAAAATACCGGAGGTGAGAATAATGGCTAAAAACAGATATGATGTTGATGAAGAAATAAAGGAAAAGGGTAGTATAAAATCCTTTGGTATGCTTTTTAAATATCTCATACCTCAGAAAAAAATTCTGATTATTTCAGGGGTACTTCTTGCTGTTGATGCGTTTCTCAGCCTTATCAACCCGTATTTTATAAAAATTGCTATTGATGACTGTATTCCGAACGGTGATTATAAGGGAATATTCATTCTCGCGCTTTTACTTCTTCTGGCAAGCTTCGGTATATGGATTGTGGCGAAAAAAAGAGTATATATCAAAAACAATATGGCAATGGAAATAATAAAGAAAATCCGTTCGGATTTATATGCCCATATGCAATATCTTCCATTTTCGTTTTTTGATTCCAGACCTCACGGGAAAATTTTAGTACGTGTTGTAAACTATGTAAATACTTTGACAAATGTACTGGCAAACGGACTTTTAAATGTTATATTTGACCTGTTCAGAATGGGGATAATTTTAGTTTTTATGCTGTCCATGAATGTTCAGTTTACTTTAATTTGTCTTGCCGGTGTGCCTGTATTTGTTGTTGCACTTGTGTTTCTTCGTAAAATGCATAAAAAGGCGTGGGATGAATATTCCCAGAAGCAGAGCAGTCTTAATGCCTATCTTCAGGAAAGTCTTGCGGGGATGAAAATCACCCAGTCCTTTGCAAGAGAAGAAATCAATGCAGGTATTTTTGAAAATCTTTGTGAGGAAAATAAAAAGAAATGGATGAAGGCTAAATATATCGCAACGGGAATTCCCCGTGTGGTAAATATACTGTCAATAACAGTATCCTTAATTATCTATATGCTTGGTTATTTTCAGATGAAGCAGGGACTTATTGAAATAGGTCTTGTAATAGCCTTTGTATCCTATGTAAGCAACTTCTGGAATCCCATTATCCAGCTTACCGATATATACAATGAAATCGTAAACTGCGGAGTGTATCTTGAGCGTATATTCGATATGATAAAGGAGCCTCTTGTTATTGAAGACTGTGAAGATGCTTCGGATATGGGAGAAATTGAAGGAAATGTCACCTTTGAAAATGTAAGCTTTAAATATGAAGAGGATTCGCCGTTTATTCTTGAAAAGCTTAATCTTGATGTTAAAAAGGGTGAAACCATTGCAATTGTCGGTCCTACAGGGGCAGGGAAATCCACTATTATAAACCTTCTTTCAAGATTTTATGATATCAATGAGGGAAGACTTCTGATAGACGGAAAGGATATAAGCAAGGTTACCCTTAATTCCTTAAGAAGAAATATGGGAATAATGCTTCAGGACAGCTTCCTTTTTTCCGGAACAATTATGGATAACATCCGTTACGGTAAGCTTGATGCCACCGATGAGGAGGTTATAAAAGCGGCAAAAACCGTTTGCGCGCACCGTTTCATATCCGAGCTTCCCGATGGCTATAATACAGTTATAAAGGAAGGCGGAAGCGGACTGTCAATCGGACAAAAGCAGCTTATCGCCTTTGCCAGAACTCTTATATGCAACCCGAAAATTCTCATACTGGACGAGGCTACCTCCAGTATTGATACCGAAACTGAAATCGAGCTTCAGAAGGGGCTGGAAAGCCTTTTGAAGGGCAGAACTTCATTTATCATTGCCCACCGTCTTTCCACTATAAAAAACAGCTCAAGAATACTTTACATAGCAGATAAAAATATAAAAGAGCAGGGAACTCACGAGGAGCTTCTTAAGCTTAAAGGAAAATATTACAGTCTGTATATGGCACAGTATAAATTCTTGGAGGAAATATAAAGAAGGAGAATAAATTTATGTTGGATTTTAATGTAACAGCAGACGAAATTGTAGAAAAGGCAGGGGAGCTTGCCATATTGCCCATCGGCTCTACCGAACAGCACGGTCCTCATCTTCCCATGTGCACCGATTATGTGGTAGCAACCGAAATTTCAAAAAGAATAGCGGAAAAGACCGGCGCGTATCTTTTGCCGACACTTCCTATAAGCACCTGCTATGAGCATAAGGGGAAAAAGGGAAGTGTGTGGATGAAGCCGGATACCTTTTACAGTGTAATTCAGGACATTGTACTTTGTCTTAAGGGACAGGGCTTTAAAAAGGTTGCGGTGGTGCTTGGACACGGCGGCATTTTCATTGCCACACCTGCTATAAGAGAGCTTAACGCAATGTTTGATGATCTTAAGGTTGCCAAGATAGATTTTCTTAATTTCTTCGGCACAAAGGATATGCTTGAAATTTTAGAGAGCCCCAATAACCTTCACGCATGTGAGTACGAAACCTCGCTTATGCTCTATTTTAAAGAGGAGCTTGTTAAAAAGGATAAAATAAAGGATGCCGACTGTGTGCCCCAATATCCAAGAGACTTTTTAAATTATGTTTCTTTGATTAAATTGAGTAAAAACGGCGTATGGGGAGAGCCCTCCCTCGGTACAAAGGAAAAGGGTGAAAAAATTGCCCGTGTCCTTGTTGATGAAAGCATAAAATATATGAACAGAGTGTTTGATACCATGGAATACGACGCCTGGTAAAATTTTAAAATAAGTATTTGACTTTTTTCCGGTCTTGTGCTATAGTTAAAGTAGATTTTATTAAAACGGCTTGGAAAAACAAAAATATTTTATAAAAAAATCCACTGATTTAAAAAAATCCACATTGCTGAAAAAGTGTTAAATAAAGGCGTTTTTCGCTTTTTATAACGGCTGTGAGGATTTTTTTGATAGGCAATGAAAATATCTTGTTTACAAGTGGAAAAAATTAAAATATAATGATAGCATGAATATGGCTCTTATTTATAAGCCGTTCTAAAGCAAAAAAATGAGGGGGACAAAACAATGGCAAAAGTATCCACAACAGTAGTTGCCAAGAAAAAGTCTTTCGGAAGACGTGTTCTTGACGACTGGCAGCTGATTTTGTTAGCCTTACCTGGTTTCATTTTCTACATTATTTTCAGATATGGACCAATGTACGGCGTATCAATCGCATTTAAAGACTACGGTATCTTCTTAGGTATCTTCGGAAGCCCATGGGAAGATCCCTGGTACTACAATTTCCAGATGTTCTTCACGTCGGGAGACTTCTGGCCACTTCTTAGAAACACATTCTTAATCGGTGTATATTCACTATTCTGGGGATTCCCTGTTCCGATTATCTTCGCTTTATTCTTAAACGAAATAAAGAATGTTAAGTTCAAGAAGACAATTCAGACTATTACATATTTACCTGCACTTTTATCAATGGTTGTTGTTTGTTCAATGGCTATCGATATGTTATCACCAAGCTCAGGTATTATCAATAAGCTTATAGAAGCATTGGGCGGCGAAGCAATTTACTTTATGATCAAGCCCGAATGGTTCCGTACAATCCTTATTGTGTTACAGATCTGGCACGGCTTCGGTAACGGTGCTATCATTTATATTGCTGCTCTTGGCGGTGTTGACCCACAGCTTTACGAAGCGGCTACAATCGACGGTTGCTCCAGATTAAGATGTATCTGGCACGTATCCGTTCCTGCAATTCTTCCTACCGTTGTTACCATGTTTATTATGAGATCCGGTAGTATCATCAAAATCGGTTACGAGCAGGTATTGTTACTTTATAACGCAGCTACCTATGAAGTTGCCGATATATTCGGAACCTTCGTTTACAGAAAAGGTATTTTGGAAACTAACTACAGCTACTCAACAGCAGTAAGCTTATTTGAATCAATCATCGCATTATTCTTCGTTATCACTTCCAATACCATCAGTAAGAAGGTTAACGAAACCAGCTTATGGTAATAGGAGGTAGAAGATAATGAGTTTATTTAAAAAAGAAAAAGAAGAAAAAGCTTTTCACAATAAAAAGAACAGACTTGATAAATGGACTTTGTTTGACTACATAAATGCAGCCTTCAACATCTTCCTTATATTTATCACATTATATCCCGTATGGTACGTTCTTTGTATCTCTCTAAGTTCTACCGAAGCTATTAACCAGGGTCTTGTATCCTTCTGGCCGGTTGGATTTAACTTTGATGCTTACGGCGAAATTCTTGATACACCAAAAATTCCAAGAGCGTATTTCAACTCTATCCTTTATACAGGTGTAGGTACAGTTTGCTGCTTGCTTATGACAATTCTTTTTGCATATCCTTTATCCAGAAAGAATTTCGTATTCAGAAAACCTTTAATGATTATGGTTGTTATCACAATGTTCTTCTCGGGCGGTCTTATTCCTACATTCTTACTTGTTAAGGAAATCGGACTTCTTGACTCCATGTGGTCACTTATCATCCCAAGCTTAATCTGGACATACGACTTAATCGTTATGAGAAGCTTCTTTGAAACAATTCCACACGAAATTTATGAGGCGGCTGTTGTTGACGGTGCAAGTGAAATCAAAATCCTTGTTTCTATCTTCGTACCACTTGCAAAGCCTGCTATCGCATCCATTGCTCTTTTCTACGTAATGGGTCAGTGGAACAGTTACTTAACACCTTCTATCTACTTAACAACTGCAGAAAAATATCCTCTACAGGTTGTTTTAAGAGATATGTTAATTAACATGACAGGTCAGAATGCAAATGACCTTGAAGAATCCAGATTTACACCTGAAGCTCTTAAGAATGCAACAATCTTTATTTCGGTATTACCGTTCCTGATTGTATATCCGTTCTTACAGAAGTATTTCGTAAAAGGCTTGACCTTAGGTGCTGTAAAGGGTTAAAATCAAATGCCTGCATCGGTATAACCGGTGCAGGTTTTTTTAATATTTTATGAATTATACCATACAATTGTTGACAACTCAACAATTGTATGGTATAATTCATTTGTTGACAGCTCAACAAAATAAAAAAGGAGTAGTAAAATGCTTGAAAGATACGAGGAATTTACAACTAAAATTAATCTTGCCTATAAATATATAATGAAGATAAAAACCCACGAAATGAATAATCTGGATTTAAAGGCGGCGCATCTTAATGTTATTTTTTATTTAGGGCGTCATAAGGAGGGGCTTACTGCCTCTGAGCTTTGCTGGTTATGTAAAGAGGATAAGGCGTGGATATCGAAAAATCTTAATTATCTTAAAAAGAAAAAGCTTATTGAAAAGTATAATGAGGATAAAGATAAAACCTACAGGGCAAAATATTATATGACTATGGAGGGGATAGAGGTTTATGATGAAATTGTAAGCATTATATCCTACATTAGCAATAAATGTGCCGAGGGTTGTACAAGTGAGGAATTAGAGGTTTTTTACAAGGTTTTCGGAATACTTATAAGTAATTTAAGTGAATTTTATAACCGTATAGAAAATAAGGAAGACAGAAAGGGAGAATAAACTATGTTTAAAATAGTATCAGATTCATCCTGCGATATTTTTGAGCTGGAGGGTGCAGATTTTTCATCAGTACCCCTGACTATAGTTGCAGGAGACAGGGAATTTGCTGATATAAAAAATGCCAATGTAGAGGAAATGGTTACATATCTTAAGGGCTATAAGGGAAAGTCGGGCTCATCCTGTCCTTCAACCGAGGCGTGGCTTAAAGCCTTTGCGGATGCTGATGAGATTTTTGCCCTTACCATTACCAGCGGACTTTCGGGAAGCTATAATTCAGCCTGTGTTGCAAGAGATATGTGTCTTGTAGATAATCCTCATAAAAAGATATATATAATCGATTCTCTTTCCGCAGGACCTGAGCTCACCCTCATATTAAATAAGCTTAATGAATACAATAAGGAAGGGCTTTCCTTTGAAGAGGTCGGGAAAAAAATAGAAGAATATAAAAAAACAACCGGTCTTATGTTTATGCTTCAGTCTTTAAAAAATCTTGCCAATAACGGAAGAACCAGTCATGCTGTGGCAAAAATCGCAAGCTTACTTGGAATATGCCTTATCGGTAAGGCAAGTGATGAAGGAACCTTGGAGCCGCTCGGAAAATCAAGAGGTATAAAAAAAGCTATATCTCATTTGCTTGAGCTTATGATTGAAAACGGTTACTGCGGAAAAAGGGTAATTATTTCCCATTGCTTTAACCGTGAGTGTGCTGAGGAGCTTAAGAAAAAAATCCGCGATTTATTTATAAATGCAGAGGTTTTTATTCAGACAACCGGAATTTTATGCAGCTTCTATGCCGAAGAAGGCGGAATGCTTGTTGGATATGAAAAATAGGAGAAGCTATGAAAAGAACAAAATTAGATGACAGAATTTTACCCGATTACACAAAGGGTGATGAAATATTTAATTCGGTAACTCATATGGTAGGCGGAGCTCTTGGAATTTGCGCTACTGTTTTATGTGTTATATTTGCCGCAATAAACGGCTCGGTATACGGAGTTATAGGAGGGGCAATATTTGGTGCCTCAATGATTCTTATGTATACAATCTCCGCCGTTTATCATCTGCTGAGCCCGAAGCTTAAAGCAAAAAAGGTAATGCAGGTGCTGGACCACTGCACGATATTTTTTCTTATAGCAGGAACCTATACACCTGTTGCCCTGTGCAGTATAAGAGAATACAGTACCTGGCTTGGCTGGACTGTATTCGGTGTAGTTTGGGCGGCAGCAATTTTAGGAATAGTATTTAATTCCATTGACCTTAAGAAATATAAAAAGTTCTCAATGATATGCTATCTTGCAATGGGATGGTGTGTAATCGTAATTGTAGATAAAATCCCCATTATATTCCACCCCACGGAATTTATTCTTATTCTTGCAGGCGGAATAGCCTATACGATAGGCGCCGTTCTATACGGTGTGGGCTCTAAAAAACCGAGAATGCATGCAATATTCCACATTTTTACAATTATAGCAAGCCTGCTTCAGTTTTTGGCAATACTTTTATATACAGTAAGATAAAAAAAGGATGTTTATTTTTGAAATAAACATCCTTTTTTTATTATTCAAGACCTTTGAAGTTTTCACATATGATTTCTTTTTTATTTCTTATCGGGCAAGCCCAGTTAACGGCGTTTTTAATAATAGTCTGTATTTCAGGCTTTGTAAAAGCCGAGAAGGTTTCGTGGCCGGGCTGGAAATAGAAAATTTTGCCGTAGCCTCTTTGCCATGTACAGCCTGAACGGAAAACCTCTCCGCTGTTAAACCATCCTAAGAAAATAACCTCATCGGGCTGGGGTATATCAAACATTTCCCCATACATTTCTTCCTCTTCAAGAAGAATTGTTTCAGGAACATCCTTTGCAATCGGATGATATGGATTTATAACCCATAGCCTTTCTCTTGCATCGTGTCTCCATTTAAGATTACAGGTTGTACCCATAAGCTTTTTGAAAATTTTTGAATGGTGAGCAGAGTGCAGTGCAACAAGCCCCATTCCCTTTAAAATATGCTTATGAATAAGTTCAACGGTTTCGTCCTTCACATCATTATGAGCCTTATGCCCCCACCATATTAAAACATCGGTTTCCTCTAAAAGCGAGTCATTAATCTTATCTATTGTCTCCAATGTAACAGTTTCAACGGTTATATCCTCAGTTTCAATAAAGCTTTTTAAGTATCCGTGAATTCCTCCGGGATAAGTATCGAAAATTTCGGGATTTTCCTTTTCGTGAACTCCTTCGTTATAAATAAGTACCTTCATATTATATCTCCTTTATAAAATAAAACCGCCTATAACACCTGCAACCAGAATATAAACAATAGGATGAAGCTTGAATTTTTTTAAGGCTGTAAAAATAACCGCAAAAAGAATCAGCTCCTTTATCCTTATAAAGTTTATAAGATTTCCCGTGAACTCAGGGTTAATTAATGTAACCTTTATTATTTCAAAGGTAGCCGCCGATATAAGACCGCATACTGCAGGGCGCAGTCCGTAAAAGGCGGAATCAACAAGGCGGTTTTCCTTGAACTTATTTAAAAATCCCGCAACAATAAGAATAATTACAACCGATGGGAAAACAAGACCTATTGTGGCAATAATTCCTCCGAAAATTCCGCTTAAAATACTCCCGTCAAGAGCACCTCCCGAAAAGCCTGCATAGGTTGCCATATTGACTCCTATAGGTCCCGGAGTGGATTCGGATACCGCAATCATATCTATGAGGGTTGCCTTATCAAACCAGGGATATTTTTCCGCCATTTCGTAAAGAAAGGGAAGTGTGGCAAGACCGCCGCCTACTGCGAAAAGACCTGCCTTGAAAAATTCATAAAACAAGGTTAAATAAATCATTTCTTACCCTCCTTTAAGCTTTTTGCAATAATTCCGGTAAGTATTGCACCCAGTACAATCCATACGGGAGAAACCTGGAAAAATGCAACAATAATAAAGGTGATAAGAGCAATTATAATTCCGATATAATCCTTGATGCCCTTTTTAATAAGACCGATAACCGAGGAAATAACAAGGGCACAAACTGCAACTCTTATTCCGTTGAAAGCGCTCTGTACAAAGGGAATATCGGTAAAATTCTTTAAAAAAGAAGCAATAATAAGAATTATTATAACCGACGGTGTAATAACTCCCAGGGTTGCAAAAATTCCGCCCCAAATACCCTTTTGCTTGTGTCCTATAAAGGTTGCGGTATTAACTGCAATTATTCCCGGGGTACATTGACCTACCGCATAGTAATCAAGAAGCTCTTCCCTTGTTGCCCAGTTTTTCTTATCCACAATTTCCCCTTCAAGTATGGGAAGCATGGAAATTCCGCCGCCGAAGGTCATAATCCCCACCTTGAAAAAGGAGGTGAAAAGCTCAATAAGTTTTTTCATATTCTACTCCTTATTTATATATTCTCTCGGGGTACACCCCATATACTTTTTAAAAATTTTAGAAAAGTAAGACTGATCTGTAAAGCCTGCCTCAAGTGCCACCTCACCCAGGCTTAAGCCTGTTTTTTTAATAAGCCTTGCCCCTTCGTTTACCCTTACTGTGTTTATGTATTCGGAAATGGTAACTCCAGTTACCTTTTTAAAAATGTGTATCAGGTAAAATTTACTGTATTTTGTATGGTCTGCAATTTCCTGAAGGGTTATGTTATTACGGTAATTGGCATTAATATATCCTATTATTTCCCTTGTAAGATCAATATTGTTGTCATTGAACTTTTCCGTAACATTTTTTTCGCTGAAATGGCGGTAAAGATGAATAAGAAGCTCTCCCACAAGCGCCTTGACGGCGGCTGTGTGATAGGGACTTTCAGCCTGCCTTTCCCTTGCCATCTTATCAATAATACCGGCTGCCGTTTTATCCCTTATTATTTGCTTAAGCTTGGTGCGTGAACTGTCAAATTCAAAAAAACTGTAAATAGCCTCATCAAAAATAAGGCAGTGATATACTGCATCCGAGTCCTTCGGGGCTTTGAAATCGTGCAGAACATTGGAATTAATAACAATTATTTCTCCCGGATTTCCTGAAATCTCTTCCCCGTTTAAATATATCAGGGTAGGTGAAATTATGTATACAATCTCGATATTTTTATGCCAGTGAATTCGTGAAAAGCTTTTTTTGTAAATTTTCTGGTTACATCTGATAAGCCCCCGGGGATTTTCATGGGGAAATTGCTCGTATATAGTTTCCATATAAATAATTCCTTTAAACAGTTATATAAGTAATTATATAATAAATTGTATACCGTTTCAACTGTTTATCGTGATTTTTTTACAAACTGATGGCTACATTTTCTGCATACAATCATAACCTTTCCCACTCCCTTGGGAACTGATAAAAGGGTACCGCATTTCGGGCAGCGGAAATAATTATTTGCTTTATCTGAAAGTCTTACCTTAGTTTGATTTGTCTTAAGCTTAAGACCCTCAAGATAGCTTAAAAACCTTTCGTTTTCCTTTTGCCTTGCCCAATGATTGGATGAAATAAAGCGGAAGGCAGTATATAAAAATACTACATCTCCTAAAAGGTAAAGTGTTCTTATTCTAAGCAAATTTCCCGCTAATGTCAGTATAACGGATGCTATAAGAGTTATTTTACCCATTTTGTCAAGACCGTACATTCTTGAAAAAAGATTTCTTAAAAAATTCATAATAACCTCCATAATATTTATACTATAAATATAATATCAAACTTTTACTAAAAATCAATATATAATTTGTTAATTTTGTGTAAATTGTTGATTTTGCAAAAAAGTATTGACTTTATCGTTTAAATTTAGTATTCTTATAATAAGAAAACTTGTTGGAATTGTTTCTGATAAAAGCAAAAAAGAGAGGTATTATATATGTACTCAAAGGAAATAGTTGTTCAGAATCAGATTGGTCTTCATGCAAGACCTGCCACCTTCTTCATTCAGAAGGCAAATGAATATAAGTCAACAGTATGGGTTGTTAAGGAGGAGAGCAAGGTAAGTGCTAAAAGCTTGCTTGGCGTTTTATCTCTTGGTGTAACCCGCGGCACAAATATCACCATCATCGCTGAGGGCGTGGATGAGGAGCTTGCCGTGAACGGCCTGGTTAATCTTATAAATTCCAATTTTGGTGAATAAAAGAAAGTAAAGACTGTTTTTAAAACAGTCTTTTTTTGTAAAAATATGAACGATATTATAAAAGAAAAGCTTAAAGCACTTCCCGATAAGCCGGGCGTCTATCTTATGAAGGACAGCTTCGGTAATATCATATATGTGGGTAAGGCTAAAATTTTAAAAAACAGAGTCCGCTCTTACTTTATAAAAAATACAGGGCATAACAATAAGGTGCTGAAAATGATTGAAAACATTTTCGACCTTAACTGGATTGTTACCGATTCAGAAATGGAAGCCCTGATTTTAGAGTGCAATCTTATAAAAAGACACAGCCCGAAATATAATATTCTTTTAAAGGACGATAAAAATTTCCCATATATAAAAATAACCACCTCGGAGGAGTTTCCCCGTATTTTAATGACAAGAAGGGTGGACAGTAAGAAGGACAAATTTTTCGGTCCTTATGTAAGCTCCTATGCAGTTAAAAATGTAATCGAGCTTTTAAGAAAAACCTACGGCATAAGAAGCTGTAACCGTGATTTAACCACGGGTAAAAAGGTAAGAGAATGTCTTAATTATCATATAAAGCAATGTGCCTGTCCTTGTATGGGCTATATTTCAAAGGAGGAATATGGCTTAAGAATTAAGGAGATAATCGCCTTTTTAGAGGGTAAAACCTCTGATATAATAAAGAAGCTTACCCTGGATATGCAAAAAGCAAGTGATGAGCTTAAATTTGAGCTTGCAGGCGAGATTCGCGACCGCATCATGCATATTAATGCTATTTCCGAAAAGCAGAAAATATCTGTTCCCGCAAATTCTGATATGGATATAATCGGTCTTTGTGAGGAGGGAAACACCGTATCCCTTGCTCTTATGTTTATAAGAAACGGAAAAATGCTGGGCTCAAAAAATATGTTTTTCCCCAATACCGATAACAGGGAGGAACTGATTGAGGAATTTTTAAAGCAGTTTTACGATGCCTTTTCCTATATACCAAAGGAGATTATCATTCCTGTAGAATTAAGTGAGAGGGAGCTTTTAGAGAAGTTTCTTTCTGAAAAAAAGGAAGGTAAGGTGGAGCTTATCACTCCTAAAAAAGGCAAGAAGAAGGAACTTTTAAAGCTTGCCGAAAGCAATGCTTCCGAGGGACTTAAGCAGAGAAAAACAAGCAAATTTGAAAACGGACTGACAGAGCTTAAGGAGCTTTTAAAGCTTCCCGTAATTCCGCGCCGAATAGAGGTTTATGATATATCCAATACGGGCGGGGAGGATATCGTAGGGTTTATGACCGTTTTTGAAAACGGGCTTCCCGCACCCGGGGAGTACAGAAAATTCAAAATCAAATACCTTGAATATCAGGATGACTACGGTGCAATGTATGAGGTTATCTATCGAAGACTTATGCATCATATTGAGGATAAAATAAAATTTGAGGAAGGGGAGGACCCGGATAAGCTGAAATTCTTAAAGCTTCCCGATCTGATATTTGTTGACGGGGGAATGAACCATGTAAAGGTAGGAAAGAATGCCGTTAAAATGGCGGAGCTTTCGGTGGATGTGTTCGGTCTTGTAAAGGATAATAAGCATAAAACCAGGGATATAACCGATGAATTTTACGAGTATCAGTGCTATAAGCACCGTGCCGCCTTTAATCTTGTGTCAAGAATGCAGGACGAAACACATAATCAGGCAGTTAAATTCCACCATCATTTAAGAACCAACAATCTATTAAAATCCGAGCTTTTAAGAATAGAAGGCCTTGGCGAGAAAACAAGAGAAAAGCTCTTTAAAGAATTCGGAACATTGGATAATATAAAAAATGCCACCCTTGACGAGCTTTGCAAAGTGGTTAATAAACCCCTTGCACAAAGAATAATTGAATTTTATAAAAAATAAAGTCGGTAACGGTGGTTGCGGCAGGGAAAAAGATATAACTTGAAATCCGTTATGATACACTGTGTAAATAATAAGAAGGGATGATTCGGATGGAATATAAAATTCTGGCAAATGGAGTTAAAATTCCCATGATAGGGTATGGCATTTATAAAAT
This sequence comes from Oscillospiraceae bacterium, assembly GCA_015068665.1. Classification (GTDB taxonomy): domain Bacteria; phylum Bacillota; class Clostridia; order UMGS1840; family HGM11507; genus SIG450. The sequence continues at coordinate 88,993 of SVKB01000003.1, forward strand.
AGTAGATGAGCAGGAATGTGAAAAATGTATTCTTGATGCAATTGATGTGGGATATCGTCTGCTTGACACCGCTCAGTCATACGGTAATGAGAGATTTATTGGAAATGCGGTTAAAAAAAGCAATGTTCCCAGAAGTGAGCTTTTTATAACAACTAAAATAAAAACTGCAAACCAGGGATACGAAAAAGCGAAAGCATCTATTGAAGAGTCGCTTGAAAACTTACAAACCGATTATATAGACCTTATGCTCATTCATCAACCCTACGGTGATTATTACGGCTCATACAGAGCTATGACAGAGTTTTACAAGGCAGGGAAAATCCGCGCGCTCGGCGTTTCGAATTTTTATCCGGACCGCCTTATTGATTTATATAGCTTTTCTGAAATAAAGCCGGTTGTAAATCAGGTTGAAACCCATATATTCAATCAGCAGAAAGTGGCGCATGAATATATGGAAAAGTATAATATTGCTCATGAAGCGTGGGCACCTTTTGCAGAAGGCAGAAACGATTTCTTTACGCATCCGGTTTTGAACGAAATTGGAAAAAAACATAATAAAACTGCTGCACAAATTGCCCTCCGCTACCTTTTGCAAAGCGATATTATTGCAATTCCAAAAACCGTTAACCGTGGCAGAATGGAGCAGAATATAAGCATTTTTGATTTTGCGCTTGACGAGGTGGATTTGAAAAAGCTGTCTGCTGCAGATGAGTGTGCAACCGTATTTTATAACCATCATTCACCTGAAATGGCTGAAAGATTCACAAGCTTCGCAAGGCAGTAACTTTTTAATAAAAACCGTTGCATTTGTGACAAGAGACAATTAATTTCGTCTCTTTTTTGTTTGGCAGAACTTGATATAAATCCCTGCGGGATTTTCGATATGTTTTGCTAAAGGCAAAACTCGATATGTGCTTCGCACTCGATATGTTCCTTTGGAACTCGATATGTTCCTTCGGAACTCGATATGTTGTCTTGCGACAACAAGAAAAGGACGGATGCCGAATGGCATATCCGTCCTATCCTTAATGTTGACATAAGTCAACAATTCATGATTTTTTAAAAATCAATTCATGTTATCGAACAGATAACAATTCATGCACCGTAAGGTGCAATTCACTATGCCGCTTGCGGCATATCATTTTGCATTCTGCACTCTGCATTCTACATTCTGCATTCTACATTCTGCATTCTGCATTCTGCACTCTGCATTCTGCATTCTGCATTCTAAATTCCGCCTTCCTACTTTGCCAGCATACTCTGATTCTGAAGTCTTAAGCGGTCTGCAATCATGGCAATAAATTCCGAATTGGTAGGCTTGCCCTTGTTTGACTGTATGGTATAGCCGAATATCTTGTTAATGGTTTCAGCCTCGCCCCTTGTCCAGGCAACCTCAATTGCGTGCCGTATTGCTCTTTCTACTCTTGGCGGAGTAGTATGATAAGCCTTGGCAACCGAAGGATAAAGCTCCTTGGTAACCGAATTTATAATATCCTCATCAAGGATGGATTTGATAATGGCGGTTCGTAAGTATTTATAGCCCTTAATATGTGCGGGAATTCCGATTTTGTGAATAACCTCGGTAACCTTGTTTTCAATAATACCGTCAATATTGTTTGTAATGTAAGAGCTTTCTTCGGAAAGCTCTTCATTTATTGAAAAAAGATTTTCCCGTTCAGGCATAAGCTTTCTTATAATTCTTACAATTCCCTCACCGGCGCAGGGCTTTGCTATAAAATATTTTGCCCCGAAGCCCATACACTGACGTATTATTTTATCGGTGGTAATGGCAGTTGCAACGATAAATATAGGCTTCCTTTTAAGCTTTAAATTGGAAACCTCCTCTAAAATTTCAATTCCGTCCTTAAAGGGAAGAATAAGATCACATACAACAACATCGGGCGCCGTTTCCTTAATGGCATCAATAACCTCACGTCCGTCGGTTATATGACGGATAAATTCAATACCCTCTTCTTTTCTTAGTACCGCCTCCAGCTGCTCTTTGAATGTTACGCTGTCGTCGGCAAGTAAAACCTTAATACTGTTATTCATAAAACACACTCCTTTTATAAAATGGTAAAATATGGAAGTATTACCATTATATACCATAAAATTCGAAAAATCAAGTAGGAAATATCAAAAAAAATAAAAACTTGAAAAAAATCACGAAAAAGTGTATAATAAGCCATCAGTCAAAGCCGTCGGAGAGCCGAACTCCATACGCCTTAAAACTGTAAGGTAAATTTACATTTTATTCATAATAATTACACACCGATTTCACATAGAAATATTAGTATATTTAATATAAAATTACCAAATAGGAGGTTTTCGTCAATGAGCGTAAATGAAGAAAAGAAAAATAAGCTTTTTTCAGGGCTTTTCAATAAGGAAAGACAAGCACCGAAAAAGCTTAAGAAAACAACAAAGCGTATAATTATATGGGCTGTTATAGTTGCTGTTACAGCAGGCGCTTTGCTGGCAGGCTTTTTAGGTAAGAAAAAGGATACGGGTACTGAAATCAATACCGCTGTTGCCACCGTTGGCTCGGTTCGTTCGGTAATAAGTGCTTCAGGTACCATTCAGCCTAAGGATATGTATGATGTTGTTTCCTCTGTAAGAGGGGATGTTTTATCGGATACCTTTGAGGTAGGCGATGTAATCAAAAAGGGCACGGTTCTTTATGAGCTTGATAAATCAGATATGTCTGATACTGTTGAAAAAGCCGAAATGTCTATGGACAGAACCCGTGATTCCTATCAGGATACGGTGGACAGTATAAACGACTTAACCGTAAAGGCACCCATTGAGGGAGTAATTTCCCAGATGTTTGTCTCCGAAGGTGATTCCATATCAAACGGCACCAAGGTATGCGAAATTATTGATAAATCAAAAATGAAGCTTACCATTCCCTTTAACACCTCGGATATAGGCTACATAGGAGTGGGAATGAGTGCAGATGTAACATTGCAGAATTCCTTCTATAAAACAACAGGTTATGTAACAAGAGTATCGTCGGGCTCACTTATAAATGAGTTTAATGTTGCGGTTTCCTATGTTGATATTGAGGTTGAAAATCCGGGCGGAATTACCGTTAACGATACTGCAACCGCAGTTATCAACACATTTGCCTGCAACAGTGCGGGAACCTTTGAGTATGCAGGTAAAAAAACCGTATCCGCAAAAACATCGGGGGATATAGTTACGGTTTATAATTCTCTTGGTGACTATGTGTATGAAGGCTCCACAATTCTTCAGATGGAGAGCGATACGGTGGCGGACAGTATGAAAAATGCTGACCGCAGCTTAAGAGAGGCTCAGATGTCTCTTAATAAAACCTATGAACAGCTTGAGGATTACACAATCCAGGCTAAAATTGACGGAACCATTATAGAAAAAAATATAAAGGCAGGAGATACTCTGGATAATACCAACGGTAATACCGTAATGTGTGTTATTGCAGATATGTCTGTTATCAGCTTTTCAATTAATGTTGACGAGCTTGATGTTGATAAAATAGCACTTAACCAGGCGGTTGATATTACTGCCGATGCTCTTCCTAACAAGCGTTATACAGGGCATGTAAACAGTATCAATATAAACGGCTCTACCTCGAACGGTGTAACCACCTATCCCGTAGAGGTTATAGTTGACAATCCCGAGGGAATGCTTCCGGGTATGAATGTAAATGCCGAAATAGTAATCGCAGAAAAGCAGAATGTGTTAAGAGTGCCTGTTTCCGCAGTTATGAGAGGAAATATGGTATATGTTAAGGAAGAGGATGTTTCAAAAATAAAAGAAGAGGATAAGGTAAATAACGATGAGTCCTCAAAGAGTCCCTTCGGTAACAGAGGTTTTGGTAAAAATAACGGGGAACAGCAGTCAGATGAGCAGGATAAAGAGGTAAAAGCACCCGGCAATACGGATTCTCAAAAGTCCGCAAACACTTCAGAAAAACCGATGGCAGGAAATAAAACTGAAGCTGCTCCTGCGGGAAATAAGACCGAAGCTGCTCCCACAAAAAACAAAGCAGAAAAAACAGGTGAGGCGGAAAACAAGAATACCGGCTCCGACAATAAAAATTCCTCCGGTCAGAAGGGGAATACAAGAGGTTTCGGTAATGTACCCGAAGGCTTCGTGGCAGTTCGTGTTGAAACAGGTATCAATGACGATAACTTTATAGAAATCTTAAGCGGTCTTTCCGAGGGTGTAACCGTTTATGTTAAATCCCAGTCCACCACCTCATCCCAGGGAATGATGGGAATGCCGGGAATGGGCGGTATGGGAATGCCCGGAATGGGTGGCATGGGCGGTATGGGAGGTATGAACCGTCCTACAGGTAATACAGGCACCCAGCGTAGAAATTAAAGAAAGGATTTGTTTTCTTGATAAGGCTTGAAAATATATATAAAATTTATCAGAGCGGCGAGGATTCAATCCATGCACTTGACGGGATAGATCTTCACATAAAAAAAGGCGAGCTTACTGCAATTGTAGGTCAGTCAGGCTCGGGTAAATCCACCGCTATGAATATAATAGGCTGTCTGGATGTTCCCACAAGCGGGCATTATTACCTGCTTGGCAAGGATGTAAGTCAGCTTGACGAGGATGAGCTGGCATTTATAAGAAATAAAACACTGGGCTTTATTTTTCAGCAATACAATCTTATTCCGAAATTAAGCCTGATTGAAAATGTAGAGCTTCCTCTTGTATACAGAGGCATACATAAGGAAAAAAGGGAAGAAATGGCAAGAGCGGCATTAAAAAGAGTCGGTCTTGCAGGAAGGGAAAAATATTATCCCTCACAGCTTTCCGGCGGTCAGCAGCAAAGAGTATCAATTGCAAGAGCACTTGCAGGTGAGCCATCGGTTATACTTGCTGACGAGCCTACCGGCGCTCTTGATTCCAAAACCGGCCGCGAGGTTCTTAACTTCTTAAAAGAGCTTCATGCCGAAGGAAACACCGTTGTTTTAATTACTCACGATAACGGTATTGCCGCAGAATGTAACCGTATTGTCCGTTTGCAAGACGGAAAAATAGTTTCGGACGAAATAAATATCGGGGAGGGGAATGTATAGATGAATTTTAAGCAATCCTTTATCCTTGCAATAAAAAGTCTGTGGTCAAGTAAGATGCGTTCTTTTCTTACCATGCTTGGTATCATTATCGGTGTTGCCTCGGTTATCATACTTGTAAGTGTGGTTGAGGGTATGACCAATGAAATCAAGGATACCTTTGAGGGAATGGGAACCAATCTTATCACGGTAACCGTAAGAGGAAGAGGCTCATCCCGTGCTGTTAAGCCGGATGATTTAATAAATCTTGCCTATGAAAATTCTGATGTTTTAGCAGGTTGCTCACCAAGTGCCCAGACCTCATATACCGTAAAGGTGGATAACAATAATATTCAGACCACCGTTATGGGTGTAAGTGAAGACTATATGAATATAAGAAATATAGAGCTTTCTGAAGGGCGTTTTATAGAATATATTGATGTAGAGAAAAAGCAGAAGGTTTGTGTAGTGGGAACCTATCTTGTAAAGGAGCTTTACGGAGGCTCATCGCCTATAGGCAACAATCTGAAAATAGGAAACGATGTGTATAAGGTTGTAGGTGTGCTTGAGGAAACTGCTGACAGTGCTGAAGCAAGTGCCGATGACAAAGTAATTGTTCCCTATACCTCGATAACCCGTCTTTCCATGGTTTCTACCTACTACCTGAGTGCGGTTGATGAAAAAAATATTGAAAAGGCGATGGCTGTTTTAGAACAGTATCTTTACAAAAAGTTTTCCAACACAAATGCATATAAGGTAAGCTCAATGGATGAAATGGTTGATGTTCTTGACGAGGTTACCGGGAAAATGACACTTATGCTTGTATGTATAGCAGGTATATCGCTTCTTGTAGGCGGTATCGGAATTATGAATATAATGCTGGTATCGGTAACTGAAAGAACCAGGGAAATCGGTATAAGAAAATCTCTTGGCGCAATGCAGAAGGACATTATGAGTCAGTTCGTTGTTGAAGCGGCAACCTCAAGTGTCACGGGAGGTGTCATCGGAATTGTATTGGGGGCGGTGCTGTCCTTTGTAGCAGGTAAATTCCTTAATATGACGATTGTACCGTCAATAAGTGCTGTTATAATTGCATTTTCAGTATCTGCCCTTATCGGAATAACATTCGGATATTTCCCGGCAAAAAAAGCTGCAAAGCTTAATCCGATTGATGCCTTAAGATATGATTAGAAAGGAAATAATAATGAAAAAAATACTTTGTTTTACAGTAATTCTATGTATGCTTTCAGGCTGTATAGCCGTAAATGCTATGGATTACAGCCATAATGATATGGCGGAATTCCTTGCAGGGCTCGACATTCTCCACGGGGATGCCTCCAAGGGAGGGGATTATGACTTTTATTCATATTTAACCCGTGCCCAGTTTGCAAAAATTGCCGTTGCAGCCTCAAAATATAAAAACAGTGTGCCTATCGGCACCAACACCTCTCCCTACAGTGATGTTCCAAGAACTCATTGGGCGGCAGGCTACATAAAGGTTGCGTCAACCAATAAGCTTGTAACAGGATATCCTGACTCCACATTCCGTCCCGAGGCAACCGTGCTTTTAGAAGAAGCGGTTACCATTGCCCTGAAGCTTTTAGGCTATGAAAACGCTGATTTTGGCGGTGAATGGCCTTATGGTCAGCTTGGTATTGCCAATAACCTCGGGCTTTTGGATAATGTCAGCGCCACCGTTGGTACACCTCTTAACCGACTTGATGCTATAATCTTAATGTATAATACCCTGAATGAGGACACCAAAACAGGCGGAAGCTATCTTGCAAGCCTGGGCTACCAGCTTTCAGAGGATGTTGTTCTTGTTTCCTCCTCACTTGAGGACCCTTCAATTGATTCAGATAAGGTGGTTACCTCCGCGGGCACGTATAAGGTGTCCAAAGATTTTGATTATTCCAGAATCGGCGAGAAGGGTGATATCCTCTTAAAGAACGGCAAGGAAATCGTTAAATTCTTTGCTGACGGAAGAAATAAGGAAGCCTATGTTGTAATGGGCGTGCTTGCAGGTGATATTATCGTAAGCGATAAGGGCACAAGCAAGGTTCTTGATTTAACCGACGATACCGAGGCTTACTATAACAATGCAAAAATGACCGCATCAACCCTGACCTCAAGACTTAAGATGGGTGACTCGGTAAGCGTTATAAAGGATGAAAACGGTAATATCAAGCATGTTGTGGCACAAAATCAGGTAATGGAGGGACCGGTAAGAGTTAACAGTCTTGGTATTCTTGATACTCTGCTTTCAAATGGCAGGGAAGCAACTCTTATAAAGGGCGGAAGGATTGTGGATACCTCCTCTCTTGCTCTTAACGATATAATCTATTACTCAAAGGCAATGAATACCGTATGGGCATATTCGGATAAGAGAGTTGGTATTTACGAGGATGCGATTCCCAATCAGGAAGCTCCATCTCAGATTACCGTTTCGGGCGTAACCTATGAGATTGAAAGTGCCGAGGCATTTTCAAAGCTTTCTTCAACGGGAAGCTACAAGCTCGGTCAGAGCATAACCCTGTTATTCGGTAAGGACGGAAAAATTGCCGATGTTATAAGCTCATCCGACGGCTCAAGTGAGGAAATCTACGGTCTTGCCATTAACTCGGGAACCAAGGAATTTACCTTAAACGGAGAAAAATATTCCTCTTATTATCTTACGGTTGCAACCCCTGACGGAAATCAGATGGATTACGAAACCGCTCTTTTATATGATATGAAGGGAAAAATAGTTAAGCTTTCCTTTAAAAACGGAGGCGCTGTGGCAACAGTAGTTACCCCGGGCGGAATTTCGGGAACCTATTCTTATTCAAGCGGAACTCTGGGTGCTTCAAAGGTTGCAGCAAATGTTCAGATTATAGATGCCAAGGAAACTATGGTTTCCGAGGTTGGCGCCTTTGTAAAAATCTATCCGTCCCGAATTGACGGAGTTGAATTTTCCGAAAAGGATATACTTTACTATTCAAAAAATAACTTAGGTGAAATCGACAAGCTTATTTTAAACGATGTAACAGGAGAGAACTACCAGTACGGAATGATTGTTGATGCGGCAGAAAGAGGGGGCACCACCTATCTTGTAAACGGCGCCACAAAATCAACAGGAACCTTCTTTACCGCAAAACCAAAAACTTTCGGACGCTTTGACATTGTAAACAATCAGCTTTCAGGCTTTCTTGCAATTTCCAATGTGGATAAGGTAAGCGAGCTTACTCTTGGGTATTTAAAGGACGGAAACGGAAAGAAATATACCTTAAGCGATTCGGTTCAGGTTTACCGCGTTGACTATAATTTTAATTACAATCTTTCAACACTTACCGATGCGGTTGAGAATTTCTCGGAATATTCGGTTACCGCTTATTATGATAAGGCGGATAATAAGGGCGGAAGAGTAAGAATACTTGTATTAAGATAATAAAAAAGCAGAGAGTTTTTTCTCTCTGCTTTTTTACTATTCATGCCCTTCCTTCGAAGGCGGATATCCGAATAATCCTGTGTAATTACGGTAAAATGATGTGTAGTCGGAAAATCCCACCTTTGAGAAAACCTCGGTAGGCTTTTTGCCCATTGCGATTTCATTTTTTGCAATGTACAGCCTTTTCGCGTTTATATACTTTTTCGGACTTGTATTAAGATGCTTTTTAAAGATTTCATACAAATAGCTGTCTGTAACAAATAATTCACGGCTGACATCTGAAATGGATTTTATTTCAAAAAGATTTGCGTTGATATAATCAATTGCTTTTGTTAAAATGGGGTTAGGATAAGAGGGTGTGCTGGCAAAATCACTGTTAAGGATGCTTAGGTTATAAAAAATCTCCTTTACCAGCATAATGGATATGTCCTCAAATTTCTTATCGTCAAGATTTTTCCTGTAATAATCAAGCTTCTTGAAATTATCGGTAATTCTCGTAAGACTTATGCAGTTTATAACATTTATCTTATTAAGAATTTCCGAAACATCAATGTTCGTTAAAAAGGAGTTGTTAAGAACCAGATTATATCTGTCATAAACCGAGCCGTTTTTAAGCTTCATACGGTGAAAGGTAAAGGGCGCAGTAATAACAAGATCGTGTTTTCTTAGTTTATATTCACGGTCCTCGGGATTATGATAACCGTCTGCCTCTAAAATATATGTCAGCTCAATATGTTCGTGAGTATGAGGCTGATAGTATACTCCGTCAGTATTAAGATTGCGGTCGGTTGCGTGCTGAATTCTTAAATTATCCGAAATATAAGCAAAATGATTAATCCTACCCAATTTGCATCTCTCCTTTAATTGTATTTTATCAGTAAAGTTGAGAAAATGCAATGTATATTTTTAGTTTTTACTATTTAAATTTCAAAAAATAAATGTTATAATAAGAAAAAAGCTAATCAGGAGGTTATATTATGAAAAAACTTATATCACTGGTTTTGATGATTTCTATGCTCTTGTCGTTTGCAGTTCCGTTTACTGCACTCTCCGGAGAAGAAGTTGTGTCGGAAAAATTTGAAAACGGCCTTACCTGGGACCTGACTGCAGCGGGATCAAATGCCGACACCGTCAAAGTGGTTTCCGATACTGCTTCGGAGGGTAAATATTCCTTGAAGATAACTGATGATTCAAAGGATACCACGGCAGGTATTGCAAGTAAAAAAATACAAATCGAAGGTGGAAAGACCTATACACTTTTAGCTGATATTTTAAATGTATCGGGTACTTCCATAAAAGCCTACTTAAGATATTCCAGCCCTTCCAATTCAAAAGCCTTTAATAAATCTGTAGGGGCAACTAAGGTGGGAAGCTGGGAGCAGGTTGCTTTAACCCAGAAGGCAGATGATGATGTTACCCATGCGCAGATTTTCGTTATGGGCTCATCCGCATCAGTGGCTACAGCCTTTGTTGATAATATCCGTCTTGTGGAAGGAGAGGTAAAGCCTTCAGCCCTTACCCCCTCTGTTCCCTACAGCGGTGCAACTGAAGAGGCGGAACAGGGAATTTCCAGACCTTCTTCAAAAGAATTCCCCGACTGGACAAAAATTGAAGGCCTCGGAGACCTGGAAACTGCAACTGTAAGCAAATCAGCCTATTCGGAAAACGGTCTTGAGGGCTATAAAGTAAAATTTACCAATATGTCTTCCGGTAAAGGCAGTATGAATACTTTTAAAATCTATGAAAAAGGTATTGCACCAAACGGAATTGATATGTCAGAATATCCTCAGAAGGCAGATATCGTTGAGATAGACGGAGAAAAAGCCATATACTGCGATTCTCCGGCAGCAGGTATGAGCTATACTATGTATTTCCCCGATATTGTTTTTGATGATGTTTATACAAAGGATTTGAATTACAGATTCAAATTCAGGGCGAAACGTTCCTTTGGTGAAGTTCAGGGTGCAGATAATTTCAGTATATATGTAAGATATTATGACGAAGGCGGTACAAGAATCAGCCAGACCTCGGCAACCGCTGTGGAAAAAAGTAAGGACTGGATTGATTATGAAATAATAGTTCCTTCAACCTCAATTCCGCAGAATGCGGCACGAATTACAGGGCTTTTATATTCAAGCAGCAAGGAAGCCTTCAGGGATTTATACATAAAGGGTATTGAAGTATATGTTAAAGATAATTCAAAACCTATGACTGTGTTTGATATGCCCGAATATATTCCTCCGAAGGGAATGCATCCGAGAGTATACTTTAATAAAAACGATATAGAAAGAATTAAAAATAATGCAAATCATCCTCAGAATCAGAAGGCTTATGAAAGACTGCTTCTTGATATTGCTGATAAAGGGGACGGAAAAAACAAAGGCACCTCAGGTGATAACTTAAATGATAATACAATGGGTATTATTCAGTCCAAGGCATTTTATTATGCCGTGTGGCAGGACGAAGTAATAGGCAGGGAAGCTGTTTCGATGCTTAAAAATTTCCTTGATACTGCAAACTATACAGGCAGTGAATATAACTCACAGGGGCTTGCGGTATTTACGGTAGGTGCGGTTTATGACTGGTGTTATCCGCTTCTTACCAATGAGGATAAGGAATATTTTCAAAAAATGGGAGTAAATGTTGCCGCTTCAATGGAAATAGGCTATCCTCCTGCAGTCGGAAGTGTTATCTACGGTCATTCCGCCGAAGCACAGCTGATGAGAGATCAGTTTGCATTTGCCCTTGCAGTTTCCGATGAAAGAGAAGATATCTATCAGAATATAGCAGGCAGATTCTTTGCTGATATTCCCGATGCAAGAAAATTCTTAAACGAAGCAGAATTCTCACCCTTCGGACCAAGCTATATAACCTACCGATTCCAGTGGGAAATGCTTGCAACCTATATGTTAAGAGCATTAGGCTTTGAAAAGCCCTTCGGAGAAGGTCAGGAGAAGGTTCTTCTTAACTTCTTATATACAAGAAGAGGCGACGGTCAGTATTTAAGAGACGGCGACCATACCGCCAATAACTATACAGAGGGTATATATGATACCCGTGGCACAAGAGCCTTTTTCTTAGCAGGTAACTACTGGAAAAACCCATATATAAAGGGCGAATCAATGCGCCATAATCCCGAGCTTACCGTTTCTCCGGTAACGGGAAATCAGACCTTAGGACCTGTTGAATACTTATGCTTTAATGATCCCGAGGTAGGATATAAATCCTTAAAAGACTTACCTTTATCTACCTATCTTCCCGCACCAAAGGGCGGTATGATAGCAAGAACAGGCTGGGCAGACGGATATGACTCACCTGCGGTTGTTGCGGAAATGAGTATTGACGAATACTGGACTCAGGGGCATCAGCATCTTGATTCGGGTGAATTTGAAATTTATTATAAAGGCGCTCTTGCAACCGATACAGGCTACTATCAGTCAGGCAGAAACGGAGATAAAAATAAAAATGAGGGTAACACAGTTTACGGCACGGTTCATTTCCACAACTATCAAAGAAGGACAATTGCCCACAACTGTATGACAGTATTTGACCCCAACGAACCTTTATCCAACTATAACGGATACGCAAATGACGGCGGTCAGCTTTATCACGGCGGAGAAAAATTAAGACTTTCAATGCGTGAATACAGACAGGGTGAGGAAGACCTTCATGTTGCAAAGGTAATGGGTCACGAGTTCGGAGAGGATTTAATTCAGCCTGATTATACCTATATAAAAGGCGATCTTCATAAAGCATACGGAGAAAAGGTTCCTGCTTATGAAAGAAGCTTTATGTTCTTAAATCTTAAAAATACCGACCATCCTGCGGCAATGATAGTCTTTGACAGAGTGGTTGCAAAGGACAAAACCTTCGATAAAAACTGGATTCTTCACGGTATGGAAAAGCCCGAGGTTTCAGGCTCAAGAACGGTTTTCAAAGATACCAGGAAAAATTATAACGGTACCTTAACCGTTGATACCCTTCTCCCTGCTTCCGATAACCTTCAGATAGATGTTATCGGCGGTGAAGGTCAGGAATACCTGGTTAACGGAGTTAACTACTGGGCAGAGGTGCTTCCGAAAAGATTAAACGAGGGCGGAGGCTACAGGATTGAGGTTTCTCCTAAGGCAGACAGCGAAGAGGATTTATTCTTAAATGTCCTTCAGGTTTCCGATACCGATAAGAACTTAGCTCCTTTGGAGAGTGAAAAAATAGATTCAAAAACTCATGTTGGTGTTAAAATTTCCGACCGTGTTGTTATGTTCGGTAAGGGTAAGGAAAGAGTAGAAAATAATGTATCCTTTACCGTAAACGGCGAAGGAATATATAAATTTGCAGTTGCAGACTTAAAAGAAGGAACCTGGAACGTAGCAAAAGACGGTGTTAATATTAAAACAATAGTTGCAACAAAAGACGGTGGTGTTGGTTCCTTTGAAGGAGAAGCAGGTAATTATACATTAACATACGCATCGGCAGGTGGCGAGAAGATATTTACCTCCACACCTTTACCTCATTCTGACGGAATAAACTTAAAGGTAAATAATATCCATATTTACTGTGATGTTGAACCAACTATTATAAATTCCCGTACAATGGTACCCTTAAGAGCAATATTTGAAGCGCTTAATGCAACGGTTACCTGGGACGATGCAACCAAAACTGCGACAGGTGTCAGTGCAGACGGTTTAACCACCGTTAAAATAACTCTTGATTCTTCAGTAGGTCTGGTTAACGGCAAGGAGGTCGCCCTTGATTCTCCCGCAACCATTATAAACGGAAGATTTTTGGTTCCGGTGCGTTTTGTATCAGAAAGCCTTGGTTCTATAGTAACCTGGTATCCGAATTCCAAAACAGTAGCCATTACCGACTCGTCAATAGCCGGTGCTGACTCAAGTGCCTCCGACTTTGAAGGCGCTGTAAAGGTTATAAAGGTTACCGAATCGGGAAATAACGGCGCAGGTGACACAATAGAAAATACCATCGACGGTAATATCGGCACAGCCTGGTCAGTAAACGGAACCGACGGTGAAGCTTGGGGTATTTTCGAGCTTTTAGAAGAGGTTGAAATAAAGAAAATCATCGCAGCCTTCAAAAAAGGCTCCGAGAGAAAATATAAATTTTCTATCGCAGTATCAACCGACGGTGTAAACTATGAAGAAATATTAACCAACGCAGAAACCTCCGGTACAACCGAAGAGTATCAGACTTTTGAAGTAACTAAAACTAAAAAAGCAAAATATGTTAAATTCATCGGTGGTGGAAGTGATTCCAATTCATGGAATAACATATACGAAATTGTATTTACAAAATAATACTGCAAAAATCCGCAAGGTAATAAACCTTGCGGATTTTTTAAATTAAATTTTCATTTCTTCTTGTTTTTCTGTATTCCGACGGTGTAAGCCCGAAACTGGTTTTGAATGCCCGCACAAAGTAGGAATAATTGTTATATCCGCATTGATAGGACAGTTCCTCTATTGATATATCGGTATCCGAAAGCATTACCTTTGCCTTGTTAAGCCGTAAGGTGTTTATATATTTTGACGGTGCAACACCGTATACTTTTTTAAAAACTCTTCTGAAATGACTGTCGGTTATACCCGAAAGATTCGCAATATCCTCCTGACAAAAATCATTCTTATCAAAATTCTTATGAATAAAATCAACCGATTTTCTTATTGTGTAGCCACCGTTGTCGTTGTTAACGGAGGTATGATGCTCTTCGATAATTTTGGCAAGAACGTCATATATTATTTTTCTTATTCTTGTTTTATAGCCAAAGGGTTGAATAATGCTTAAGCTGTACGCCTCTTTGTATTTGCTTAAGAAGTATTGAGGGTCCTTTGGCTTGAAGATAACGGGAAAGGGGAAATCGGTACTGTCTGCGGTGGTTTCGTAGGAAAATAAAAAGGAATAATACTGATGAAGCTCATTTCTGACTATGCCTGTGTAGCCCTTGTTTTTGGGAATGCAAAGTAAAGTGTTAGCTTCCTCGGTATATTTTTTTCCGTCAATTACAATATCTCCGCCCCTTGTAGTGTAGAAATCTATATGTGCATAATTGTGGGGTTCTCTTTTTGTTTTCCAGTTCTGAAGTCCTTTGTAGGTTGGTACATAAACCTCAATAAAATCGCCTAAGATGATATCAAAATCAGTGTTGTTCACAATTTTTCCCTCCTTCTTGAAGCTTTACCTATATTTTAGCATTATATTTTGAAAAGTCAATAAAATCCAATATTTTCCTGATAAAAATATGTTCGGATAGTGTAGGTATAAGTGTTATATATATTGTTACGGACGGTGTTTTATGCTAATGTGATAATGAAGAAATAGCAAAATGTTTTACAGGAGGCTTTTAAAAGGATGGAACTGAAACTTGAACAGTTATCGGTTGAGCAGAAAATAGGCCAGCTGATATGTGTAAGAGGTTATGTGGATGAGGATGATAAAAAATTCATCCTTGATATGATAAAGAAAAAAAGCGTAGGCGCAATTCAGATGACCTTCCGTGAAGAACGCAGAGCGTTTATTAAGGAGGCACTGGCTGCTGCGGATTATCCGCTGCTTGTGTGTGCCGATATGGAAAACGGTTATCCCGGCGGTCAGATAAGATATCCCTATCCGCTTGGAATTGCATCCTCCGGTGATATGGAGTTTGCCTATAATTTAGGAAGGGTAACCGCAATCGAGGCTAAAAGAGACGGTGTCAATGTTGCCTGGGGACCTGTGGTGGATGTGGCACTTAAGGATTCTGTGTGCAGGGTAGGGCGTTGCTTCGGTGATGACCCCGAATATATTTCCGAATTTGCAATTTCCATGATAAAGGGCTTTAGCGATGAGGGAATGCTGGTTACAATGAAGCATTTCCCTGACGGAAGCGATGTTAAAATTGATACTCATATGCAGGTGGGCATATCCCATCTTACCAAAGAGGAGCTTCTTAAAAAAGACATCATTCCTTATTTAAGAGCAATGGAGAAGGTACAGCTTCCCGGGATAATGACAGTACATAAAATATTTGAAAAAATAGATCCTGAGTTCCCTGCAACTATGTCCCCTGAGGTTATCAGCATTATAAGAGAAGCCGGATTCGACGGAATAATTATGACCGATTCCTTAGCAATGATGGCAATTGTTCAGAATTACGGTGAAAGTGAATGTTGCGGGCTTTCAATAAAAGCCGGTTGCGATATGGTACTTCCTAATTATCGCCTGAGTTTTAAGGAGAGTTATGAATATCTGATGGATTCGTATAAAAGAGGCGTATTTGACGAAGAAAGACTTAACGATGCTGTCCGACATGTATTGGAGGCTCAGAAAAAGGCAAGTAAGCCTGCAACAACCTCCGAGGTTCCCGAAGAACTTAAAAATATAGTTGAAGAAGCTAAAAAGAAAAGCATTTGCTTTTTATCATCAGACAACAAATACACACCAAAACTTGACGATAATACAAAAAAACTTTTTGTAATGTTCCACGAAAATCTGTACGATGTTGATGGTATAAGCCGTGAGCTTGAAGCCTCATATCTTTATTCCAAAGACAGTGTTTTAGAGAAAAAAGAAAAGTTTATAAAAGAATTTAAAGGTTCAGATGCAGTTTTAATAAACGAGTTTCCGAACCAGCTTGAAATAGAAAGGGTCTGCGATGAGATTTCAAAGTATGATGAGGTAATATTCTATATTTTCTGTAAAACTTCAAGTTATCTTGGAAGTGATAACATTACAAAAAGAGCAGAAAGTCTTATTAAGGCAAATCTTGATAAGTGTGCTGCAGTTATCCATATAGGCAACCCCTATGAGATTGAAAAGTACAAAGGTGCAAAGCGGGTGATAAATCATGTATACGGAACCGATTGTGATGATTATATAATTGATGTACTTAAAGGTAATTTCAAGCCAACAGGCAAAATTACCGTTGATATAGATTTTTAAAAATAAGGAGGATGACTATGAAAAGAATTTTATCATTAACAATAGCTTTGTCGCTGATACTTTCTTCATTTGCATTTAGCGTACTTGCAGATGATGCGGCACAGCTTAAAACCGTTACGGTTGACAATGCAACACTTATCCCTTCATTTTCACCCGATGTTTATGTCTATGACATAATCGTTGATAATGAAGAGGCGGCACTTCCTGAAATTAAATATACTTTAAATGATGGGGATACTGCAAATAAAATAAAGGAAGCAGAAAATCTTGGCGAAGCAACCGAAGTTAAGGTTGCATCGGCAGATAACAGCGAAAAGACATATAAGTTTACTTACCGCGCACCCTATGAATATGATGCTTCGGGAGGAAAAAGTGTAGTTCTAAGTAAGGATACTGTTTTAAACAGTTATTCTTCCAAGCAAGCGAAAACATATCCTCAGAATAATGCAAGCTATATTGACAAGTATCTTGCGGTAGTAGGCTATGCTAACGGAAGTGACTTAGCGGTTATGGACTTTGATTTAACTGAAGCAAATATAAATTTATTTGCACCAATACATTTTTCAATATACCAGACTCACACTATGTTAAAGCAGGACACGAATATCAGAATTTATCTTGCAGATTCGGTTCCCAAGTGGAGTCGTGATACTGCAACATATAAAAATATGATAACAGAAGGCGCTCTTACCTATGATAAAACAAAGTATGCAGAATATACATATACTGTTGCAGGTCAGCAGGGGTCTCATAAAATAGATATCACTAATCTTATTAAAGGCAGATTGTTAAAAGGTGAAAGAGAATTCACGGTTATCGTTCAGACTGTTTTTCCCGAAAATGCTTCGGGTACTTCGGTAACCTGGATGGCATACGGATTGAAATATGGTACAAATGTTTCTGCGAATGCTCCTAAAATACATTATTACGAAGTTAAGAAAAGCTCAGATGCAGCTTTAAAATCATTGACAATTTCAAACGGTATCGTTGATAAAGCCTTTGATCCTTCGGTTTCAGAATATAATGTAGCCGTTAAAGAAGGAGACACACCTGATGTGAGCTTTATTCTTTCAAATTCTCATGCAAATGTAGAATTAGAAGAAAACAACCGTATCGGCGGAACTACCAAAATTAAAATAACCTCTCAGAATGGTCTTAATACCAAGGAATATAAGGTAAACTTCAAATCCTATGAAGACTTTGGTATCAGCGAAACTGCAAAGATTGAAATCTCAGATGCCGTAATTTCAAAAAACGGCAACAGTGCAGAATTAAAAGCAAACTTCACAAACTTAAATGTAAATAAGAAAAAGCTTACAGCGGTAACTCTTACCAAAAAGAATGGTGTTTTTGTTGCCGGCTCTATAAGTGCAACAACAAAAGAATATTCAACCGGCACATATAATGACGAGCTTATAGCTTCTGTAACCCTTCCTTCTGATATGTCAGGGGTAACAGTTGAAGCATATATCTATGATACAACAGATGAAAATAATAAAAAGGCAATTTACGAAAAGGTTGTATATCCTTCCGATTCTGCTTACACTCCGGCTGTTATCAATACCGATAAGGCTGTTGAATTAAAAGCAGATGCCGATAAACCCGGAAATGTAATCATTTTCGGTAAAGGCGCTCCAAATGAATATGTTATGTTCTTTGTTGCTAAAACCGGTAAAACTCTTTCTCAGTTTACCTTAGCAGAACTTAATGAAAATGTAGTTGCTATTGATATGGTCAAAGCAAATGCACAGGGATTATGGACAAAAAGCGTAACCTTCCCTGATGTTGCGGGATATTATGTTGCATACTTAGATGCTGCTACAACAAGTGATTCCTTCTTACATGCATCATTTTCTCAGAAGAAATCAGAAATAGAAGAGGTTTATAGCGAAATCTACAGCGACAGCGATAAAGCAACCGTAATTACAAATATCAAAGCTCAGCTTGGTATGAAGGATGAGGAAAATATAACCGATTTAATTCTTGGTATAGATACCTCCTGCTATAATACCTTAAAAGAAGAGGATGTTATAGGTATTCTTTATAATATTACCAGGGAAGAATACAGCAGTATGCCTACTGTATCTGATGATGACGATGTTACAATATTCGTTGAACTTTATAACAAAGCAGTTATTATATCAAAATTAAATAAAGGAATAGCTGTTCCGGTTTCCGAACTTATCTCAACATTTGCATTTTCCGATGCATCCGTTTTAACATCACTTTTATCAAAGCTTAATTCAGCATATCATCAGGTTGTTTCGGATACAGTTGTAAACGGTGCAGTTTCAGGAGCAAAGCTTTCCAATACATCAGACCTTGATGACCGTATAAGAAGAAGTATAATATTTACTCTTATAAACTATCCTGAAAATGTATCTATCGCTCAGGATTATGTTGATACCTACGGAACTTATTTAGAGCTTAAGATGACTAACTACAACGCAGTAAAGGACAAGGCTAAGGTTATTTCCAATCTTTCTAATGCAGGACCTTTTAAAAATCTTACCGCTATGAGCAATGAGCTTGACAGACTGTCCGTTATGTTTAAAAATGCACAAATTGTAAAACCGCAGGGCGGCGGAGGTGGCGGAGGCTCTTCCTCATCTCAGGTAATAACACCTGCTCAGGGTATAGGTACAGGCGGTCAGGGCGCACACTATACAGACGAATTCAAACCTGAATCAGGTAAGTATTTCGGTGATGTGGAAAGCGACCATTGGGCATACGAGCCAACTAAATTCTTAAATGAAAAAGGCATATTAAAAGGAATGGATAACGGCAATTTTGAGCCGTTTCGTTCCATAAAAAGAGAAGAATTTGCAAAAATCCTGGTTCTTGCTTTCGGACTTAAAACAAAAGGCGAAGACAAAGCATTTGCTGATGTATCTGAAAATGAATGGTATTATGAATATGTGAAAATCGCATCTGAAAACGGTATTATAAACGGTATCGGTGACGGTGTGTTTGGTGTCAGTTTAGAGCTTTCAAGACAGGATATAGCAGTAATGCTTGCAAGAGTACTTGATAAAACAGAAACTTCTGATGAAGCTTTTGCAGATGACAATGAAATTTCGGATTATGCAAAAGATGCAGTATATACACTTAAGAGCTTAGGCATATTGAACGGAACGGGAAATGGAAGCTTTGAACCAAAGCGTGCCGTAACAAGAGCCGAATGTGCAAAAATTGTTTATGAACTTATTAAAGAATAGGAGGGAATGAGAATATGAAAAAAATATTATCTTTAGTAATAATAATGTCTGTTATTTTAAGTAGTTTTTCGTTCACCCTCGCAGTCGGTGCAGCTTATGAAGCTCCCGAAAGCTTTTCGGAGATGGAAGGCGTTTTAAAGGCATTTAAAATTATCGAAGAAGAATTTACAGTTTCAAAAAGAGAATTAACAAGAGCTGAATTTACCGCTATGATAATAAAAGCGGCAGGTCTTGGCGATTTTGCCGGAGCAGCTGAAGGCTCTTCATTCTCTGATGTGTCGGCTGACCATCTTTATGCTCCATATATAAAAAATGGCAAAGGAAGAGGCTTGTCTCTTGGCTATCAGGATGGCACCTTCAAGCCTGAAGATACCATTACCTTTATGGAAGCAATAGTATATATGATAAGACTTTTAGGCTATACCGATATGGCAGAGGCTCAGAACGGTTATCCGGGGGGATATTTCTTCACAGCATCAAATATCGGACTTTTAAAAAATATCAATATTGCAACCGAAACAACAGTAACCGATGAAATTGCCATAAACTTAATATTCAATGCTTTAAATACCAATGTTTTAGGACAAAAAAGCTTTTCTAAGGACTTATCTTCCGTTACTCTTGTAAAAGGCGAAACCTTGATGTATCAGAGCTTTAACGCAAGAAAAATTTCAGGAGTAGTTGACGAAATTGACTTATCTGCTTTGGTAGGACCTAATGACCTTAATCCTTACTCAATATCAGTTGGCGGAGTTAATATTGATATCGGCAAGCTTATGCCAAACGATTATTTAGGATATAATGTCAATGCTTACTATGTGGAAACTGAAACCTTAAATGTTCTTAAATTTATATGTGAACAGTGGGGAAAAAATTCAGTTGAAGAAGTAGACATAAAGGATATCACATCAATTTCCGACTATAAAGTAAGATATGAAAATGAAAAAGGCAAACCCGTAGAGTTAAGATATGAAAGAGGGGCAGCTGTAATCTATAACGGCGTTTCTACAAAATCCGGCTTCAATATGTCAATATTCAATGATTTAAGCGGAAATAAGCTGGACGGTAAGGTAAGACTTCTGGATAATGATGCAGATAATACTGCCGATGTAGTATATATTGATGCTTACGAAGAAATAGTAGTAGGTAAAAAAGTAAGCGACAGCTATACAATATATGATAAAAAGAATCCATCGAAAAAAGAAGTTCTTGATAACACAGTTGATGACCCGTATACAATTATCTATAACGAGTCAGGTGAAGAAATCACATTCGGTAAGATAAAAGACGGAACACCTGTTGTTATCTATAAATCCAAGGACGATGCTTATCAGGGATATATAAGAGCATATACCTCTGAAAGCTATGTAACAGGTACATTAGAAACAGTTTCCGATGATGGAGTTGCAAAAACAGTTGAAATTAACGGAACACTTTATGATTTAACAATATATGGTAATAAATACTTTGATGGTTCACTTGTAGGAAAACAGGTTAAAGCTCTTATCAATGCCTTTGGTAAGGTAACCTTAATTGAAAAAGCACAGAACACAAGCGAAAAATGGGGTATGGTAAAAACAATAATAGACCCTAAAGGCGAAACATCCTATGCCCGTTTTGTAATTTTAACCGAAGACGGTACAATGCAGGAATTTTATCCTGCCAAAAATCTTAAGGTGGACGGCAGAAGCACATACTATAAGCTTGATTATGAATCAGATATAGCTTCTGTTAAGAGCATTTTAGAGCTTGCAGCTAAAAAAACCGAATCAAGACCAAAAGGAAGCGCAAGATTTAACACAATGGTAAGATACCGTGTAAACTCTGACGGTAAAATCAATATGATTGATACTGTTTTAGATACTGACGGTGCTCTTGCAACAAAGAATTCAATGAAGCCTGATGACTCTTTATATATCCAGAAAACTGAAGACAATGCAACCTGTGTTGTAACAGGTGCAATTCGTATGATAGGCTCAAGAATAGCATTTGATGCCGTAACTCCCGTATTCCTGTTCCCGATTAATGATAACGGGGATGACTATGGCGTAACAGTTTCCGGAAATGTATTTTCAAACGGTATAAAATATAATCCTGATGCAACCCGTCATACAATGTATGCTTACTACATTGACAAAGAAAGCACATTGCCTGACTTGTTCGTTCATCCTTATACAGGCATAGGTGCTTTCCATACTGCAAGTTCAGGCTTTATGACAATGGTTAAGAAAGTTTCATACACTGTTGACGAAGAAGGGGAGTCAAAGATTAAAATTACTGCTCTTACAAACAATATCGCAGAAACTTATTTTTGTGATCCTGAATTTACAAGTATTGGCGAAATTTCTGTTAAAGCAGAAGACTTAAAACCGGGTGATATATTATATCTTGCAGTAAGAGGTGACGATGATTCAATTGAATCTTTCCAGATAAGATATCTGGCATCCACCGAAAAGGTATATAATAATGTTGCCTATAAAAACGACAATGCAAATAACAAAAGTCAGTTTGCAACCCTTGTTTATCCGTACAAGGCAAATAATGAGGGTATGCAGTATGTAATGTGTTATGATGGTATCACAACCCGTGCCGACGGTTCCTTTATAAAATATGATACCTGGGATATTGAAGAGATTTATAATAATATGTCAGGCGGAAATGTAATGGGTTACAGATCACTTAACTTTAACGACAGACTTCCTATCACTGTTTATGATTCATCTAAAAAAGGTGAAAGTCAGGTTTATGCCGGAGGAGTAAACGATATTGTAACATATACCGAAGCGGGAAAAGATTGTACAAAGATTGTAATTCATACTTACAATTATGTATATCACCTTCCAAGAGCAATCTTTGTTATTAAGTAAAGGAGGGAAGAAAAATGAAAAAACTATTCAGCTTAATATTAGCAGTATCTTTGATACTTTCTATTTCGGTTACAGGCTTTTCATATGCAATAAGAGCCCCAAGACTTGAAGAGGGTGAATCAAATGGAGTAGTAAGAACTGCCGATGATATATTCTTTGAAGATTTCACAAGCTACGCAGAAGGCTCGAAGCCAACAAGCGTTATTGTAAAGGACACAGCCAATGACCCTATATCAATAGTAGCTTACGATACTCCCGATCGGAAAGGGAAAAACTGTTTGTATTATCACGATACAACAGGCGCACCTTCAATTACCCTTTCAGTTCCTAAAACAGGTAAACCTGTTACAATGGAACTGAGAATGAAATTCTGCCAGACAACCACAGCAGGCTTCGGTTTTATTATGAATTTTAAAGGTAACGGTTCGGAAGCCTTCAGACTTACTAAATTCTCAGCGGAAAACGATTCCTTATCCTTTGTAAACTCGGGCGGAAACAACGTTTTCAATAAAGGCGCAGACTTTAAAAATCAGTGGTTTACAGTTAAAGTAAGAATTGACCCTGTAAATAAAGAAACAGGCGTAATTTTAGAAAATGAAAAATTAGGCTCTACCGAGCTTGATATTAAAAGAGCAACAAATGTATGGCATGACAAGGAAAACAACAGAGTTATGGCATACTCTCAAAGCTGGTATAATGAATTTAAAGGTGAGGGGGTTGATGAAATTATACTTCAGGCTTACGGAAGTGCAACACACGGTGACTATTATATCGACTATATAAAGCTTACCGAAAATGTTCCTGAATTCAAACCCATAAAGGAAAGACAGGACGGAGCAGAAGCTTCAACAATTAAAGACCCTGTAGAAAGACTTGTTCCCAACGTTTGCAATGTAATGTATAAGGGCGAGGTTAAATATATGGTAAATCCTGTTCTGCTTATAAACGGAAGAGCTTTAGCAGATGTTAAAGATTTTGCAAAATGGTACGGATTAGCATTAAGCGGAGATAACGAAGCTTATAAATTATCAGGGAATTTAGGAGTAATAGAATTTAAGGCTGATGCATATTCCTATACCTTTAACGGTAGTGCTGCTTCAACCGATACTGCACCTCAATTTAAAGATAATTGCCTTTATGTTCCGATAAAAAGCTTTGCAAATACTTTAGGAAGTACTGTTTCATGGCAGGATACTCCTGAAAAGTGTGTAATTATAGAATAAGGAGGTAACAAAAATGAAAAAAATATTATGTTTGATTTTAGCACTGTCCTTAATACTTCCCGCAGGGATTTCGGTTTTTGCGGCAAATGAAATTGAATGGCCTTATATTCTTAATACTGCAATGCCCTTTAAACCTGCAGATAACTATGTATCGCTGAATAATCCGCCATCCTTCTCATGGCCGCTTATCAGTGATACTGCAACCTACGACCTTCGTATCTGCGAAGACCCTGAAATGACAGTAGAATATAAAAAAGTAGAAAATTTAGAGAGAAATGTATATAACTTCGGCGAAATGTTCGATGTGGAAAAGAAATACTACTGGCAGGTGCGTTTTAAAGACGAAGGTAAAACATCAGTATGGTCCGATGTAAGAGAATTTATAATTGACTCAAATGCAGTTGATTTTACAATGCCTCAGTTTACTGAAGCTTATATTAAAGATGCAATTATAAAAACTCATCCAAGACTTCTTACAAATGATGTTAAAGATTTGGAAAAATTACAGCAAATAACCGATGAAACTCATCCTTACTCAGTGTCAAAGCTTAAAACCAATGTTTCAAATGCTCTGGCAAGACCAATTCCAACCAATGAACAGCTTATCGAAATGTGGCAAAAAGGCGAATACGGCGGCAATGGTAAAAACTACTATATGTATGCAGTAGACGTTGCAAACGTTGCTTTAATGTATCTTATAACAAAAGATAAGAAATATCTTGAATTTGTTGAAAATTATTTAATAAACCATATGCAGTACTGGAACAAAAATCAGGAATGGATTCCTTTTAATTCCCTTACCGATACAACAGAGCCATATTTTATAAACTCACTTGCTTATGCTTATGACTGGTTATATAACGATATGTCACCGGAAGCAAGAAAAGCAGGGGTTCAGGCTATAGAAAACCATATCACAAACTGGTATAACTACTATGGTGGCGGAAGCACAAGAGCGAATATGAGATCTTTATATGCAAAGCCTGACGCATCTCACCAGTGGAGAGTAAGACAGCTATCTTTAGGAGCTTTAGCAATTTACGAGGATTCTCAGGTCGCAAGGGATATGATTACTCATATTCTTCCGCTTTACGCTCATGCACTTCCTATGACAAGGGATGACGGTTCATTTGATAATAACCCATTCTATTATACATCTTCAGGTGTACAGGACTTTGAATTCTCCGAAAGCCTTTATTCTGCATCGGCAGGAAAAATTGATGTAAGAAACAATGTTGCTTTCCAAAGCAGAGACTTTTACCTTACATATCAGTGGCCTGTTGGCGGTTTTATGTCAATCCTTGGTGACCAGAACAGACAGACAGCCGCAGGTGCAACAACATATAGTGTAGACATTCTTGGCATTGTAGCATCTGATGCCTATAACGATATTCAGAAAGGCATAAATGCCTGGATGCTTAAGAAAAATGGTTTTAGCAAAGACGATTATCTTCAGGGTGACTTTGTTCAGACAATTTTATGGAATTATAACCAGGATGTAGAGTATATCACTCCTACAATGCTTGAAAACTCAAAACTGTTTAACGATTCGGGTATTGCATCATTATTTTCCGATGTTTCAGATGATAATAAAATTGCAATGATTTTCCGTTCCTCCGAGCACGGGTCACTCGGACACATGCATCCTGATAATAACAGCTTCTTTATTCAGGCTTTAGGTGAAAACTTAGCAATTGACTCCGATTACTATGATGCTTACCTTAGCCCATTTGACTTAAACTGGAACAGAAAAACCTATGCTCATAACTCCATTACCTATGATATAGGTGAAGGTCAGCCGAAGGATGACGTTTCCGCAAAAGGTCATATCACAAGCTTTGCAACCCATGCAAACTTTGATATAGTTGGCGGAGATGCCACAAAAGCTTATAAGGGCGGTCTTGGAAAATATCAGAGAGATATTATCTATGTAAGACCTGATACATATATAGTAATCGATGATTTAAAATCAAGAGCAGATAAAGAATCTGAATTTGAATGGTGGCTGAATGCTAACGGTACTATAAAATTATATGAATCAGGAAAAGGATTTCAGCTTACAAAAAGCGAAGCAGCTTTAGATGTTAAAGTTGCGTATCCGGAGAATATCGAAGCCTTCTACAGTGAAGGGTTTGTAGGCCCTGACGGAGTATCTGCAGGTTTACCTACTAAAAACTGGACACCGGATAATGAAAGCAGAGTTTACTTTAAAACAGAAAAAACAGACTCAACAAAAATTGTTACCCATATGAATGTTCATAAGGAAAGAGACGGTCAGGCTTATGTTAAAGAAACTACTATCGACAATGTATTAAAGCTCGAATTTGAAGACGGAACAATCTCTTATGTTAAGCTTGATGATTCTGAATCAGTAACAGTTGACGGCTTTACCTTCTTCGGTACAGCACTGACAGTTAAAGGTGATTGCTACTTAGTTGTTGACGAAACAAACCTTTCATATAACGGTAAACTGTTATTTGAAGCGGGAATGCCTGTAAGCTGTGCATTCGGCGATAATGAAGTTTCATTCTCATCTATGGATAATGAAACATACGCTAAAGTATATCTTCCGAACACTGAAAAAATGACCTTAATAAGAGATGAAGAAAGACTTCCTCTTAACTTTGGCGAAAATAAATATACTTTAAAAGCAGAAAAAGAAGGCGATTTCGTAACCTTTGATTTATACTATGGTACATATCATATTTACTTAAATGATAAGCCTCTTCCGGGTGCAGAAATCGATGTTACAGTTAATATGATAATTGACGGAGAAGCTATTTCGAAAACAATTAAAGGTACAATAAACGGTAATCAGGTATATGCTGAATTTTTACCTGAGGATAAAGAAGCTTCCTATACAGTAGTTAAATCTGACGGACTTTCAGGAAAGCTTACCAATCCGGGAATGCTTATAACAGCAAATAATGATTCACCGCTTGTAATCAACAAGAAAAATGCAACACTTGAATTAAAAAGAGTAAATCAGATTAACGTTGCACGTGTAGAAGACGAAAATCATGATTTATATGAAGATGCAGTCGGCGAAACTTACCTTTCTGCAGTTGATTATTCAAAGATGGTAGGTAATGCAAGCAAAGTTTACTGGGATAAGAGAGGGGATGCCTCAATTCCAAGCCAGTATGTTGAACTTAACGACTATACATTGCAGAGCTTGAATAATAAGGGCGACCTTGTTGTATGGACTCTTAATGTTCCCGAAAGCGGATACTATGATGTAGTAATGTCTTGTTCAACTCTGTCAGGACAACCTGCAGCAAGACTTTTAACTATCGGTAATATCGCATTCAGAGGTCGTTTCCAGACTGAAATATTCAGTGACCTTGACTCTTACAGATTTAAAACAAAGGTTTACTTGGAAAAAGGGACAGCTGATTTAACTCTTTATGTAACAGAGGGCGGTCAGATGATTTACGACTGGGTTGGTCTGATACCTTCCGATAAGTAGGGTGGTGAATGCAATGATTAAAAAAATACTTGCATTTACCTTAAGCTTAAATATAATCTTAGCAGGGGTAACGGCTTTTGCCGTACCCTCTGCAAGATATGTTTTTTACGATAACGATGAAGGCGAGCTCTTTATCTTCGGTCAGTACGATAAAAAGGACAGCGGTGCAGAGGATGTGGGAATCTTTGTAAACGGAGAACAATTCAGTTATGCCAAGGATGGAGATACTGAAAATTTGGACAAGCAAAACAAGGAAGCCACTCCTAAATTTGCTATCGGCTTAAAAGCACCCAGAAACAGTCTCGGGAAGGTTGATATTTATCCCTATGCTAAATACTCTGACGGCTTTTTTATGACAGGGGATACGGTATCCTATGATACGGTAAAAGGGATAATAACAAGCCCGAAATCCTTGCTCTTTGAAAACTTTACCGGATATCAGGAAGGTTTAACAATGGGAAGTGATAATAGATTCCCTGATAATCAGAATATAATTACAAGAGTATATTCTGATACCCAGAATGTTTCTGTTGTTAAAACGGAAATTGTAAACCACCGGGAAAAAAACATTCTTAAAATTTCTGATACAAGCAACCGATACGGTTCAGCTTTAGAAATTATTGTTCCCCAGTATGAAAGAATTTTAACCTTTGAAATAAGATTTAAACTTAATAAAACCACTACCGAAGGATTTGCCTTTAATATGGGATTCTATGGTGATACTGCAAGAACCAAACAAGCATTTTCAATCGAAAAATCTTCCGGTGCTGACAGTGGCCTTTATTATGTAAATAGTGGCGGCAACACAATTTTCACAGGCGGGGTTAATATGAATGATGAGTGGTTTACTATGAAAGTAAGAATGGATACACTTTTAGAGCAAACTGCAATCAGTATTGAAAATGACGGTTTTTCAAAGGATGTAAGTGAAAGCATAAATAGGTATAATTATTTATGGCAGGATATGATAAATAAAAAGGTTATTGCATATAATCAGTCCTGGTACAATGAGTATGAATGCGGAAATATAAAGAAAATCTATATCTCAACCGGTTCGGGGACCTGCGGAGATTATTATATAGACTATATTAAATTGGGTGAGGGCGGAGAAGAAATTTACCCTGTCCGTACCCGTGCAAAAAGTCAGCCTTATAAAACTATTCCCGACCCGACGCCAAGATACTGAAATTAATGTTCAAATAATTCATAATTGTTCGTATAGTTTATTAACGATATTATTTAAAAATGGTAGAATAATAAAAAATAATATAAAAGGAGAGATTTTAATGAAAAAAATTGCTTTGATTCTTGCGTTAGTTATGATGTTTTCAGCAGTTTCCACATTGGCGGCACCAAGTGTTGAATACATGTTTTACGCTGAAAATGAAGACATGTACTATGTTTTCGGTACATATCAGAACAGTGTTGTAGCCGGTACAGCTGTAAATACTGATGAACTTGGCTTAATTGTTAACGACGGAGAAATCGAAAAAACATTTACTTATAAAGGCTTAGATGTGCAAAATGAAAAAGGAGATACTAAATTCGGTATGTCTTTTGGCGTTCCTGAGGAATTATCAACCTTTAAAGTAACACCTTATTCCGTTAACGATGTTAAAAAAGAGAATGGCATTGAAAGAGAATGGGATGCAGTAAATGACACAAGAAAATTATCAAGCGATGCTACACTTAAATATGTAACCATAAGCAGAAGTTACGGAGTCAACACTCATTTTACCATGACTCCTGATTTCAGTCCTGAGGTTACCTCTTATACAGTTACAGGAAGTTTCAGAGACGTAGATGCCGGAGCAGGTGCCAGAGAAATGGATGAAGTTCTATTCAGCTTCGCAACCACAGATCCTAAAGCTACCGCTACTTTAAATCATACAACTTCAAGAACCGGTACAAGTACCATTACAGTTGTTCCTGAAGACAATAGTGAACCTAAAGTATATTCATTTACATTTAAAGTAGATGATAAATTAGGTTATTCTGCAGGAAGATATACAAATGTATCTGAAGCAGGATGTATTCACTTCCAGGGGACAACAACCACTACTACAACAGCTCAACAGGCTACATATTCAGACGTTGTATACTATCCTTTAAAACATGAAAGAGAAAGAAAAACCACAATACTTAAATTCCCAATCAATGAAACTATGGCAACGCTTAATAAAATCGATTTAAGCTTTAACGCAAAATGTAATAATTCTACTGATTATAAAAATGTTACATTCTCTGTTAAAAATGTAACCCTTACAGATGACTATACAATCGACCAGTCTAAATTATGTTATCAGCATGTATTGGACGGTGATATAGTTATCGGAGAAGAAGTAGCAGAATTTACACAAACCAGTTTTGATACCAATTTTGACCGTTATTCTGTAAACGTTACCGATGCTGTTAAAACTGCACTTGCAAATGACCAGGATTATGTTGCATTTGAAATATCTGTAAAGGATTTAGAATTACCTGCAAATGCTGCTACTAACTACTTTATGTTCAGATTATATACAACATGGACAAATGCTGCATATAATCCTATATTAATGTATTAAAAAGAAGGAGGAAATAGATTATGAAAAATTATATTAAACCAAATATGGAATTATCAAAAATCGAATTAAATCAGAATATTGCCTCCGTAGCAGGATTACAGGACTGGCTTGAATCAGAAGGTGCGGAATACACCAATGTTAATATAACACATTACGAGTTATACAGCTAATTCATAATGATACATAAAAAGACGATGTGAAATTAAATTCACATCGTCTTTTTATATAAAATTGTTCACTATGATGACAGGCATATTTTGTTGTATTTTTTAATATGTCCCCGCAGTATCGCTTGTCTTTTCTCTGAGATTTTTTACCATTGTAGAGCTTTTGATTTTGTCTTTAAGAATATTGTAAAAATCCTCGTGAGGGAAATTTTTAATATCAACAGTTTTATTTGTCCAGGATGAATAGTGAATGGCATTTGAAATTGTAAGTCCGTCTATACCTTCTTCACCGGGAGCAAGAAGAGGGGTTTTATTTATTAAGGCATTTGCAAAATCTTTTAATATTCCAACGTGCTGTTCACCTATTCCCGAAACAGGGATTTCACACTTCCAGCATTCAGGCTGTGCAAAAGGCTCTGTGTTTTTTTCGTTATGCTCTCTTTCGGATATAACATTTCTTTCAAATATCATTTTTTCATTTTCAACAATAATTCTTCCCATATCGCAGGCAATTTCAAGTCTGTTTGTTCCCGGAGTTTCTCCTGTTGAAGTAATGTAAGTTCCTGTTGTTCCGTTTTCATACTCGAAAAATGCCGTAACATCGTCTTCAACCTCAATGTCATAATATTTTCCGTAGGACACAAAAGCTGTTATTTTATCAGGCATCCCGAACATCCATTGCCACAAATCAAGCTGATGAGGATTCTGGTTGATAAGTGCACCTCCTCCTTCATCCTTCCAGGTTGAACGCCATGAGCCGCTGTCGTGATACGCCTGGGGACGGTACCAGGTGGTAACTGTCCAGGATATTCTTTTTATATGGCCAAGCTCTCCCGATTTTACCATGTTTCTTATTTTCTGATACATGGGGTTTGTTCTCTGATTATACATAATACCGAAAAGCTTATCGCTATTTTTTGCCGCCTCGTTCATTTCTAAAACCTGAGCTGTATAAACACCTGCAGGCTTTTCGGTAATAACATTAAGATTGTACTCAAAGGCTTCTTTTACCAGGGATGGATGGTCGTAATGGGGAACAGCGATTATAACAGCATCGCAAATTCCGCTTTTATATAAATCGGTTGGGCTTTCAAATAGCGGTACATCGGGATATAATTCCTTTGCTTCCTTTAGCTTCGCCTCTGAAATATCGCATATTGCCGAAAGCTCCATCTGAGGAACCTTTCCCTCAGCCACATTTTTTGCATGTGTACGTCCCATATTTCCAAAGCCTATTATACCGAATTTTATTTTCTCCATAGTTTCAACTCCTTTAAATTTTATCAATGATTTTTTTCAGTTCATTAAAAGCCAGCGTAAAGGTACCCTCACCGCTTTTCGGTAATTTGAGCATTTTATCGTCAAGCTCCAGATCGCAAAGTCCTTCAAAGCTTCCTAAATGAGGCTCCAAGCTTACAAAACCCCTGTAACCTTTTCCCTTAAGGGAAGAAAGAATTTTTTCAATGTTGCCGATTCCCATTCCTGCAGGAACGATATTTTTATTTTCATCTGCATCCTTTATATGCATATATTCAATGTACGGCTTTAAAAGATTAAAAGCATAAGGGTAGTTTTCCACATCACACTGAACAAAATTTGCAGGGTCAAAAACGCATCTTAAATAAGGCGAATTTATTTCTTCTAAGATTTCAAGGCATCTTTCAGGGGTATCGCCGTAAATATCCTTTTCGTTTTCGTGAAGAAGAATAATATTGTTTTCCTCTGCTGTTTTAACTAAAACTTTAAGTCTTTTTATAACCTCGTTCTTATATTCTGACGGATCTTCTCCCGACGGTATAAAAAAACTGAAAATACGGATGTATTCAGCACCAAGTGTTTTTGCTGTTTTTACCATCTTCTCAAACAACTCAAAATGAGGGGCAAAATCATCATTTATTGAGATTTTCCCGATAGGAGAGCCAATCGAAGAAGCTTTTATTTCATATTTATCCATCGCTTCTTTCAGCTTTTTAATTTCATCCTCTGTAAGAGCTGAAATATTTTTGCCGTTGATACCCCTTGGTTCAAAATATTTTATACCAAGCTTTTTTAAAACCTTAAACTGTTCTTCTATATTGCTGTCAATTTCATCGGAAAAGCCTGAAAGGGTAAAGGGGTTCATTAAATCCTTTAAATAATCATAGCTCTTTTTAAGGCAGATAAACGGGTCTTCCTCACATTCATCCTGCTCCACAAGAGCATATTTAACGCCTGACTCTTCGCACGCCTTTATGATTTTTCCCCAGTCAAGATTGCCACAACCTACGGGAGCCATTTTAGTTTCGGTAATGTTTTTCATTGCAAGGTCTTTGAAGTGTACGCATATTGCTCTTTTGCCTAATTTTTTTATAAAATCCACAGGGTTTATACCTGCATAAGCTAACCAGTAGGTATCAACAATAAAGCTGAATTTTCCGTGCTTTATAAAATAATCCATAACATATTTGCCTTCATATTTTAAGAACTCGAAAGAGTGGTTATGATATGCAAATTCGATGCCTTCTTTTTTTAGCTTCTCATAAATATCATTCATAACCTCAACAAATTCTTTAACCTTAAGCTCATCTCTGAATTCGGGAGGCATAGAGCCAAGTCCTGCTATTTTACAGCCTAAAGTCTTGTGATACTTGATTTCCTCGTCAAGCTTATGTATGTAATTATCAAGAGGTCTGTGAGTACAGGTGATTTCAAGGCCGAATTCATCACACACCTTTTTAATGTAGTCCGCATCGGAAATGCCAAGGCCTGATGCCTGGATTTGCTCATATCCGATTTCCTTTATTTTTTTCATACTTTCATAAAAGTCTTCTTTTGTGGTTAAAAAATCTCTTGCCGTGTACAGCTGTGCACCAATTCTTTTGTCCATTTAAAATCCTCCTTAATTCATATAAAATTAATATTTGCAAATTGCTCTTATATTTGGTATAATTATAGCAAATGCAAGATATTAAGGAAATGTACTATATTATTTATTTGTATTTAAAATTCATATTATTTTAAGGAGATGCTATGGTAAAGGATTTGATTTATTATTCAAATATGGCGGTAAAATGCTGTTTTGATATACCTTCTCATAAAGTGGAGTATTATGAATTGACTTTTGTTTTAAAAGGAACAATGACCTACTATGCAAACGGAAAAAGGATTGTTCTGAAAAAGGATGACGGTGTGTTTTTAAAACCCGGAACTATCCGAAGCCGTGAAAAGGGAGAGGGATATGTTCATTATGTCAGCTTTAATTTTTTACTAAAGCCCGAAGCTCGTCTTTTGTTTGATGAGCATTTGAAAAATGTCCTGAATGACGATATGAAAAAGCTTATTTCCGTATTTCATTTCAAGCATATAACAGATAAATTTCACGCAAAGGAAAAATGCTGTAATATACTTAATTACATACTGTGTGAAATTATTGATTTTACTAAAATCAAAAGCAGTAACGAATATGTTATGAGAATTTTCAATTATGTGGTTGAGCATATAAATGAAAAAATTACTTTAAAAACCGTTGCCGGATTTCTTCACTTGTCTAAAGAATATACGGCATATATTTTCAAAAAGGAAACAGGAACAACACTCAGCTCTTACATAAATGAGCAAAAAATCCTGATTTCCGAAAAGCTTATATTAAAGGAAAATATGACTTTAAGTGAAATAGCTCTGCATCTGAATTTTGCAAATTACGACTATTTTTCAAAAACCTTTAAAAGATATAAGGGAATTTCTCCCTCAGAATATAAAAAGCTTAAGGCTCATACAGATTAATATTAAGTACCTTCATTGCAGTTGATATTGCAAAAAAAATCTATTTATTATATAGTTAACAAAGTATTACAAAAAAGGAACAGGAAAAAATGAAAAATATTTTAATAATCGGAGACATAGTGGGGAGATGCGGACGAGAGCTTATCTTTGAAAAGCTTCCCGAAATAAAAAAAGAATACAATATAGACTTTGCCATAGTTAACGGTGAAAATGCAACAACGGGTAACGGTATAACCGAAAAGTATGCATATATGCTGTTAGAGGCCGGAGCGGACTGTATAACCTTAGGCAATCATGCCTTTGATAAAAAGGATTTATATAATATGCTTGAAACCTCAAAGGAAATAGTAAGACCGTTAAATGTTTCTCCCGATTTACCGGGAGACGGAGTTACCGTGATTGAAAAGGATACCTTTTCGGTGGCTGTAATTAATTTAATGGGAACAACCTATATTGAAACAAAGCTTTCAAATCCCTTTACCGTGCTTGAAAAAGCAGTAGCCAATGTAAAAGCTAAATACGGTGTTAAAAATATTATTGTTGATTTTCACGCAGAGGCAACAAGTGAAAAACAGGCGCTGGCATATTTAATGGATGGAGAAATTACCGCACTTTTCGGCACACACACCCATGTCCAGACCAATGATATAAGAATCCTGAAAAACGGAACTGGCTATATAACCGATGTTGGTATGACAGGCGCAGAAAATTCGGTTATCGGACTTGAAAAGGAAATCGCAATAGCAAGATTCAAGGACGGGGATAAGGGCAGATTCAAATGGTCAGCACTCTCACCTATGATAAACGGCTGTGTGTTTACCGTTGACGAGGAAACGGGGAAAACAGTGATGACGGAACTTATTTATCGCAGATACTAAACGGGAAAACGAAGAAATCAGGTATTAAGGAATGAAATAATTGAATAAACTGAATTGATATTTTTATATGTTGATATACAAAGGAGAGATAAAAATGAAAGTTTTGTTTGCTGCTGACATGTCTTTTAATTATATGGATGCTGTTCCCAAAAATGGTGAAGCTATGAGAATAATGACTAAAACTGCTGAAATATTTCGAAAGGCAGATTACAGCATTGTTAATCTTGAAAATATCTTTGGCAACAAGGAAGATTATGAACCTATACCCAAGTCCGGACCAAACCTTATTGCCAATGATAAGTACATTGAATATATAGATATACTTAATCCTACTGCTGTAGGACTTGCTAATAACCATAGCCGTGATTTCGGTGATGGTGCATTTTTTCATACAATGGATATGCTCAAAAAAAGAGGATATCAGCTTTGTGGAGCAGGAGAAAACGTGCAAAAGGCATATGAGCCTGCCATTTTTGATGATGGAACAACAAAAGTACATATAATTGCTGTTTGTGAAAATGAATTCGGCACAGCAACAAAAACTTCTGCAGGTACAGCCGGGTTTTCCTTGGGAAGAGTGACTGATGCTATAAATAAGGCACTCTCTGACTGTGCAGAGCCTGTTATATACTTCCACGGCGGAAATGAACAAAATCCTTTTCCGTCACCGGGCAAAAGGGAGCTTTATCGTCATTTTGTTGACCTTGGCGCAAGAGCTGTTATAGCAATGCACACCCATTGCCCTCAAGGGTATGAAATATATAATGGTTGCCCTGTTATATACAGTATGGGTAATTTCTTCTTTCCCCACACTAAAAGTCACAACACCACATGGAATATGGGATATATGACAATGCTGGATATTACAAAAGAAAATTTGTCTGTAGAAATAATTCCTTATACATTTGATATGGATAAGCATACTCCGCTTGAGGGGGAAAAGAAGGATAATTTTATGAAGTATCTTTCTGAACTTTCAGATGCAATTTCTGACGAAGATAAGATTTTGGAGCTTTTTGAAGCATGGTGTACTATGATTGGCATTGGTGCTTATATCCGGCATGTAAGCTTTTGCGAAGAAATGTATGATGATGCGTGGAAAGTAAGTCCCGTTAAAAATATTTTCTCCTGCGAAGCTCACGCTGAACTTATGAAACACACCTTCCGGCTTATTCACGAGGGAAGGGTGGACGCTGCAAAAAAACTTGTGCCATATATTGAAAAAATGCGGAACGTTAAACTCTGATATGAGGGTGGCTGTTATTTCTAATTAAAGAAAGAGTGGTATAAAAAATGGAAATATTTGATATAATAAAAAGAAGAAGAACAATAAGAAGCTTTAAGCAGATTCCTGTTGAGGACGAGAAGCTTGATATGATGATTGAAGCGGCGCGTCTTGCACCGTCAGGCGGTAATTTGCAACCCATAAAATACATAGTAGTAAATTCAAAAGAGTACTGTGATAAGCTTTTTCCCTTGACAAAATGGGCAGGCTATACCGCACCCGAAGGGGTACCCTCCAAAGAGGATGCACCGACAGCTTATATCATAATTTTAATTGACGAGGATATAAGAAAGGACGGTAATAACGATGCAGCTTATGCAGGTGAAAACATTGTACTGACGGCAGAGGGAATGGGAATCGGCTCCTGTATTATCGGCTCGGTATTAAGAAAAGAAGCGACTGAGCTTTTTGAAATTCCCGATAACTTAAAAATTCATACAGTAATAGCACTTGGCTATCCCAATCAGAAATCCTTTGTCTTTGATACAGAGGAGGGTATTAAGTATTATCTTGATGAAGATGGGAATTTTCACGTGCCAAAAAGAAAAAAAGAAGATGTAACAAAGTATTTTTAATTTTTTCTTGAAATGTAAGGAAAAATTTGCTAAAATAATAAGAGTATATAATTTTAATATTTAGGAGGAATAGATTATGAAAACATTGAAGCCATATCTTGATAAGGTAGTTATCAAAATGGTAGAAACCGAGGAAACCACTCAGAGCGGTATCGTTCTTCCCGGCAATGCAAAGGAAAAGCCACAGATGGCAGAGGTTGTTGCAGTTGGTCCCGGCGGTCTTGTAGACGGTAAAGAGGTTACCATGTTCGTTGAGGTTGGTGATAAGGTTATCATCAATAAGTATGCGGGAACCGAGGTTAAGCTCGACAAAGAGGAATATACCATCGTTAAGCAGTCAGATATATTGGCAAAGGTTGAATTTTAATTCCGGAGGTAAATAAAAATGGCAAAACAGATTTGTTATGGCGAGGAAGCCAGAAAAAAATTGGAAGCAGGTATTAACCAGCTTGCAGACACAGTTAAAATCACTCTTGGTCCCAAGGGCAGAAATGTAGTATTGGAAAAGAAGTTCGGTGCACCGCTTATTACCAATGACGGTGTTACCATTGCTAAAGAGGTTGAGCTCGAGGATCCTTTTGAAAATATGGGCGCTCAGCTTGTTAAAGAAGTTGCAACCAAAACCAATGACGTTGCAGGTGACGGTACCACAACCGCTACCGTTCTTGCTCAGGCTTTGGTAAGAGAAGGTCTTAAGAATATTGCCGCAGGCGCAAACCCGATGATTGTTAAAAAGGGTATTCAGAAGGCTGTTGACGTGGCAGTTAAGGAAATTGTTAAAAATTCTCAGAAGGTAAACGGTAAAGAGGATATTGCAAGGGTTGCCGCAATCTCCGCAGCTGATGAGGAAATAGGTGTGCTTATTGCAGAAGCTATGGAAAAGGTTTCCACCGACGGTGTTATCACAGTTGAAGAATCCAAAACTGCAGAAACCTATTCCGATGTTGTTGAGGGTATGCAGTTTGACAGAGGCTATATTTCTCCTTATATGGTAACTGATACCGAAAAGATGGAAGCTGTTATCGACGATGCTTATGTTTTGATTACCGATAAAAAAATCTCAAATATCCAGGATATCCTTCCTCTTTTAGAGCAGATTGTTCAGCAGGGCAAAAAGCTTGTAATCGTAGCTGAGGATATTGAAGGGGAAGCTCTTTCAACTCTTATTGTAAACAGATTAAGAGGCACCTTCATCGTTGTTGGTGTTAAGGCACCCGGATTTGGAGACAGAAGAAAAGAAATGCTTCAGGATATCGCAATTCTTACAGGTGGTCAGGTAATCTCCGAAGAATTAGGCTATGATATCAAGGAAACCACTCTTGACCAGTTGGGCAAAGCAGGTCAGATTAAGGTTCAGAAGGAAAATACAATCATCGTTAACGGTAACGGTAGTGTTGAAAACATCAAGGCAAGAATTGCTCAGATTAAAGGTCAGATTGAAGAAACCACATCCGAGTTTGATAAGGAAAAGCTTCAGGAAAGACTTGCAAAGCTTGCAGGCGGTGTTGCTGTTATCAAGGTTGGTGCGGCTACCGAAACTGAAATGAAGGAAATGAAATTAAGAATAGAGGATGCTCTTGCTGCTACAAAGGCTGCTGTTGAAGAGGGTATCGTAGCAGGTGGCGGAACTGCTCTTATAAATGCAATTCCCGCTGTTAAAAAGATTCTTGAAGAAACTGAGGGCGATGAAGAAACAGGTGCGGCAATCGTTCTTAAGGCTCTTGAAGCTCCCGTTAAGCAGATTGCGAAAAATGCAGGCCTTGAGGGTGCTGTTATTATCGAAAAGATTTTATCAAGTGATGTTAATATCGGTTTTAACGCTCTTAAGGAAGAATATGTTAATATGATTGAAGCAGGTATCGTTGACCCGACAAAGGTTACAAGATCTGCTCTGCAGAATGCGGCATCGGTTGCGGCTATGGTGCTTACCACCGAAAGCCTTGTTGCCGATATTCCACAGCCTGAAGCTCCGGCACCTCAGATGCCCGGCGGCGGAATGGGAATGTATTAAAAAATAAAATGGGCTGTAAATAAATTACCCGTAATTTATTTACAGCCCTATTGTACTTTTAAGGGGATAGGAAAAAATGTTTGGAATGGACAAACTTAGCCAAAATCTTTGATTTTGGGTCACCCGAAGGCGTATCAGATACGTCGAGCGGCTAAGTTTGTTCATAGCAAAAAGTTTCAAATTCAAATATTTTATTAAAATCTTTGCCTTTTTAATATATCCTCAAGGAGTTATCTTGCATAATTATTGATATATTCAACTTTTTGCGGTCCGGGCTTTTTTTACAGCCACTTTTTATAAACCAAATAAATGCTCCACCAGTATTTTAATTCCCATAATGATTAAAATACAGCCTCCGGTAAATTCTGCCTTCGATTTATATTTCATACCGAAAACATTGCCTATTTTAACTCCGGCAAAGGACAGTGCAAAGGTGGTAGAGCCTATAATCGCTATTGCGGGGAAAATTTTCGTATCGGGCAGCAGGGAAAAGGTAATTCCGATAGCCAGCGCGTCTATGCTTGTAGCAATTGCCAGTAAAATCATATTTTTAAAATTGAGGGAAGCATCGGTCTCACAGTCCTTTTCCGAGGATTCCTTAATCATATTTGCACCGATAAGTGCAAGTAAAATAAAAGCAATCCAGTGGTCAAAGGAGGTTATGTATGTCTTGAATACCGAGCCTAAATAAAAGCCGATAAGGGGCATCAGTGCCTGAAATATGCCGAAATAAAGTCCTACCGTAACAGGTGCCTTGATACTTAATTTTTTTATGGATAAGCCCTTGCAGACAGCAACCGCAAAGGCATCCATTGATAATCCTATTCCGATAATAAAATATTCCAAATATGACAAAAATATCAAATCCTTTTTTCATTAATACTTTAAGTATTATATTATATATATACAAATAAGTCAACTTATAAATGACTCTATATATTCAAGATCAATATTTTTATGAAGGCTTAAATTTATCCCGTTTGCAATTATTTTAGAAAGATTTTCAATCAGTCGGTCAATTTCCTTGGGAGTAACAAAATAATCCTTTTCGTAAGAGGAATCGGGAGTATCGGGATTTCCGCCTCTTACTATGGATAAAAGATCCACCACAGTCGGAACACCGATTGCAATAACGGGTGTATTAAGGGTATAACGGCTTATCTCTCCGCGGTTGTTTCCTACTCCCGAGCCGGGAGAAATGCCCGTGTCGGTTATCTGAATAGTGGTTGCAAGTCTTCCCGGGCTGGAGGAGGCAAGTGCATCTATAAGAATAACAAGCTGGGGCTTTAATTTTTGTGAAACGGCTCCGATTATGTCATTTGTTTCAATGCCTGTAATTCCGAGTACGCCCGGTGAAATTGCGCTGACAGGCAAAATATCGCTGTCTAAATGCCCGGGCATATAATTCTTTATATGTCTGGTGACCATGGTTTTTGCAACCACCTTAGGTCCAAGTGAGTCCGAGGTGATGCTTCGGTTGCCAAGTCCCACTATAAGAGCAGAGGAAAAGCTTAAATCCTTCATAAGCTTTAATAATTCGCTTTTAAGAAGGTAGGATGCCTTTTTGATACTTTCCGGGTCTGAAAGCTTAAAATCCTCGCTTTCTAAGGTGATATATCTTCCTACAGGCTTTTTTAAGCCCTCGGCAGCCTTCTGGTTTTTTATTTCAATCCGTGTAATAACCGTATTGTCGATGTTTTTTTTATTTATAACCACTCCCCGTGAAGGTCCCTTCGGATTTCGGTTTTCTCTTTCTTCAAGTGCTAAATCGGTTCGCAAATTCATAAACTCAGCTCCTTTTTATTTATTTTGTCTTAAAATTGCAAAAAATATGAAAAAATATGAAAAATCACTTGACAATTAAGGGGTTGAATAGTATAATAAACTTTGCAATTTATCGGGTAATCGGAGGTGAGTAGTTTGCCAAATATCAAATCAGCTAAAAAAAGAGTTAAAGTTATTGAAACTAAAACACTTAGAAACAAGATGCTGAAGTCTAACCTTAAGACTATCATCAAGAAGTTTGAGGTTGCTGTTAACGGTGATGATAAAGCTAAAGCAACAGAAGCTTTAAGTGTAGCTGTTAAGAGACTTGACCAGGCAGTTGCAAAAGGTATCTTAAAGAAGAATACAGCAAGCAGAAAAAAATCTCAGTTAGCACTTAAGCTAAATAAGATGTCTGTTTAATCTGATTTTCTATATGATTTCTAAGACGTGGAAAAGATCTCTCACGTCTTTTTTGCGTATCATAATTTTAAAAAGCTTTTTTTATCGGCAAAAAATGAATAATAAATAGAAATTATGGAAATAAAAATATAAAGGATTATTGACAATTTAATCTTTAATTGGTAAAATATTCTTATAATTTTTAAATTACGGAGGAATAATTATGGCAAACAAATATTCAGGAACAAAGACAGAGCAAAACTTAAGAGCGGCTTTTTCAGGAGAATCCGAAGCAAGAAATAAGTATACTTATTTTGCTTCCAAGGCGAAGAAGGAAGGCTTCGAGCAGATTGCCGCTTTATTTTTAAAAACAGCTGATAACGAAAAAGAGCATGCAAAATTATGGTTCAAGGAATTGGAAGGTATCGGTGATACTGCCGAAAACTTAATAAGTGCC
The DNA here is from genome assembly GCA_015068665.1 of Oscillospiraceae bacterium. Taxonomy (GTDB): domain Bacteria; phylum Bacillota; class Clostridia; order UMGS1840; family HGM11507; genus SIG450. The sequence continues at coordinate 130,048 of SVKB01000003.1, forward strand.
GCAAACGGCGAGAATTATGAATGGACCGATATGTATGCCGGCTTTGCAAAAACAGCAGAGGAGGAAGGATTTACCGAACTTGCGGCAAAATTCAGACTTGTTGCTGAAATTGAAAAGCATCATGAGGAAAGATACAGAGCGCTTCTTAAAAATGTTCAGATGCAGGAAGTATTTAAGAAAAGCGGCGTAAAGGTATGGGAATGCAGAAATTGCGGTCATATCGTTGTAGGAGAAGAAGCACCTCAGATCTGCCCGACCTGTGCACATCCTCAGGCTTACTTTGAAATACACGCAGAAAATTATTAATAAAAAAAGGAGGTCTAACCTCCTTTTTTTATTTCAGCGTGTCGATAAACCTATCGACACGCTTTAAGACTTTGATAATGTGAGACAGGTCTCACAGTGATATTTTGCCTTTCGGCAAAGTGATATGAAAACCTATCGGTTTTCGTGATATTATATCCGCCCTTAAAACTGCCCGAAGGGCAATATAACTATGCGTAGCATAATATAACTGCGAAGCAATA
>SVKB01000004.1 GCA_015068665.1 Oscillospiraceae bacterium
CAATATTATACAACATGATTCTAATAAATACTTGAACCTAAGTTCGTTAGTATTTTTTGTTCAAGTACAATATTACTTTTCGTATTGTCGCGGTTATCCATAAAAATTCCATTCAGATATTAAAAAATGAATGGGAGATACCAATTCCTGATGTATTGTATCAAGAAATTACTAAATACTTTTGGAAAAATAAGAACATTAATTTGTTTACAATGAAAAATGGAGAATTAATGTCAAGAACTTCTTTTAGAAAGATGTGGGAAAGTATTATAAAAAAAACCAAGGCTACAGCAAATGATTTGTTTTTATGCGAACAAAAAACATTAAATGAATATATGGATAGGACTATAGCATTTACTCCGCATACATTCAGACATACGTATGCTACAAATTTATACTATGCAGGTATAGATATAAAAAGGTGTCAATATTTGTTGGGGCATTCTTCAATAGAGATGACATTAAAAATATACACTCATTTAGATAATAAAAATAATGACGGATATTTTGGAAAAATTAATAACTATTTTGATATTACAAAAAAAATTTGTTAGTCAAAATTTAGTCAAAATGCATTTTTTAGCGTTTTGATAAAAAATAAAAAACTCTCAAAGCTTTGAGGCTCTAAGAGTTTTTATTGGTACACCATCAGGGACTCGAACCCTGGACACCCTGATTAAGAGTCAGGTGCTCTACCAGCTGAGCTAATGGTGCTTATAAATGGAGCTGACGAGCGGACTTGAACCGCCGACCTCATCCTTACCAAGGATGTGCGCTACCATCTGTGCCACGTCAGCATTTCGTAACAACATTGTTATTATATCTTACTTTGCTGAAAATGTCAAGAGGAAAATAATAATTTTTATTTCTTTTTATCAGAAAGGAGAGTATCGATATAACTTTCAAGCATTTTAAAATCAACTGCATTTAAAAATAACATTTTTTGTAACAGATTGGTTGTATCCTTTTCATACAATAAATCCATATATGGAAGATTGTATGCTCCTGCGATACGTCTCACGTCATCAGGGTCGGCAGAATAGACGGTTCCGTTTTCATATGCTTTTATTAAATTAAGGGGAATGTCGGTAATTCTTGCAAGCTCTTCTAAAGGCATGCTGTTATTTTTAATCAGTAATGATACATTCTTAATTAACCATTTGTTTCCGGAGTTTTCACTGACTCTGAATGTGACAGGTCTGGGAATTTCAGAGAGGTTATTAAGACCTAAAAGATAATTTGGCGAAACATTAAAAATATCTGAAATAGCCGCGACTGATAATATCTCGGGAGACTGAATGCCATTTTCCCAGTTTTCTATGTCTTTTTTAGTAACATTAATTCCTGACTGTTTCTTAATTTTTGCGGCGAACTCTGAATATGACATATCATAAGCAGTTCGTATTTTCTTGAGCTGCTCGGAAAAAACAGTGATTACCTGACTGTTAAGATCCGGAGAAAGGGGAGCAGTATCATCTGAATCATTGCTTAAACCCAAGAGGAGGAAAATCGGAGACACATTAAGAATACCTGCAATTTCACACATTTTGGAAATTGTAAGCTTTTCAATTTCACCTGTTTCGTATCTGTAATATGTTGATACGGATTTACCAATCTTATCTGCTATATCTTTAGGTTTGATATTAAGCTTAATTCTTTGCTCACGCATTCTTTCGCCTACAGTCACAAATTCATCTCCTTGCACTTATATTGTTAATATTCTATCACATTTATAAAATACTTTCAATTACTTTTTAAAAAAACTTTAAAAATCAGTTGACAAAACTTACAAAATGTGGTAAATTTATGTTGTCGCATAAAATGCGAATTTAATTCAACGGAGGGAAATTTATGAATCAACTTATCGAAGCTGTTGAAAGAGCCTCTATTTCAGAAGCTGAGCTTTGCAACAGTATTGGGATGACCGAGGAGACATGGCGCAGAAAATTAAACGGTGAAATTGAATTTACTGTTTCGGATATATTGAAATTAAGAACGGCACTTTCTTTAAGCAACAGGGATATAAAGCTTATTTTTTTTGACCGTTAATTCGCAAAAAATGCGAATAATAATGAAGGATGGGTTTAAAAATGAGCTTAAACAATGCCATATATGAAGTATTTTCGGAAGAGGTAGTAAATAGTGAAATCGGAAGCTATATATCCTACGGTATAAGGGATAAGACCGGCGAATATAGTATTTCAGATATTACATCCGATTATACAAAAATTCTTAAGATTGTACGGCTGCTTAATGAGTATAAGGTGAGTAAAATCCATCTTGTAGATGTTATTTATGATTTTCTTGAGTAGTTTTTAAAACAGATTGTGAAGTACAGTCTGTTTTTTTATGCCGGATTATAATTAAATCCTAAAGTTTGTTTCTTATTTTGTATAGCTTTCCGACGGCTATTTCAAGCACTTGAATATGTGGGTATTATGCTTTTATTCAACTAAAGCTCTATTAAAGATAAAAATGTGTAGATTTATCCTATCGGGATGGTGAAAATCCAATTGACAACAATCTGTATGGAACTGTATAATAAACATAGTGCAGTAAGACTCGAACACCATATGGTTTTAAAATGGAAATTTCGCGTAATATGGCAGAAATTCCTGCAAACATACGAAAGTATAATTCTTGAAATTTCTTTATCTTACCCAAAATTTCTGATTTTAAAACTCGCAGACCTTAAATCTTGGGAAATTTTCAAGATTTTTGATGCGGAGTCTGCAGTCAGGCTTGTCGCCTTACAAAGACGACAAATTAAAAAGATTGTAATTTAACAGATTTAAGGCATATTGTGTTCAAGTCTTACTGCACTACACATAGTTTATGTTTTATAAAAGGAGAGGGTAAAGATGAAAACAACTAAAAAAATCATATCACTTTTAATAGCGTTGATTATGATTTTCCCCGCATGGATTTCTATTCCTTCCGAAGCTGCCGGAAATGATGCTATGACAGCTATCAATTCTTCTCTTGCTTCCTACAAGCAGGGAAGCACGATTGAAGTAGCGGATGACGGATATATCGGAATTCCTGTTTCGATTTCCACATATTTCGATAAGAATAATTTTACGGTAAAATCAGGCTATAACGGAACTCCTGTTATCGTTTATGTGGTAAATACCAATACTGAAAGAATTGGTACTGCACCCGATACCGAGATTATTGATTCAATGCTTAAGAGGGGATATGTTGTAACCGTTGTTGACTATAAAAACAGTCCTCTTGCAGCAGGGCAGGCTCTTGACTGGTCAATTCAGGCAATTCGTAATAATGTAAAAGAAAAAGTATATTTTACTGATTCTATATTTCCTTCGGGTACATATTATGATAACCATGTTGTACCTGCAGGATACGATATCAGTTTAAATAATCTTTACTGGGAAATGGATAAACACGCGGCAGACGGAACGTTCGATTTTCTTGTAAACAACTGGAATACTGATTTTCGTGGTATAAAGGGCGATAAATCAGTTAAATGGGTTCGCCCTGACGGAACAAGAAAAACTGTGGCAGATGCTAAAGACGGTACAAGCCCTGTATGGTATAATGCTTCGGGTACCGTTGATGCAAACGGAGAATATACCAAGGTTAAATATACCGTGGCAGAAACCATTACCGATTTAGTTAATCCTGATGGTTCTCCTATAGATCTTAACCAGTATATGAATATAATCTATCCTGTAAATCCTGAAAAAGAAGTTCCTGTTTTTTGTATGAACTTAAGTTCTCAATACTTAAACGAAACTGTGCAGCTTGCAGACAGACCTCATCTTAACGGTTTTTCTTTCCGTGGATATGCCGCAGTAACTCTTGACTATGCGTTTGTGCCAATGTCAAGAAGCGAAGCGTATGGCGTTTATAATGGCAGTACAGATACCTATTCTAACGCTGTGACAGACGACTCCAATAACTACGGAGTACATATGTATGATGACAGGCGTGTTATGACAGCGGCAATGAGATATATCCGTTATCTTGCGCTATCACAGCCTGATACATTTAAACTTGATACCGACCATATCGGTGTCGTAGGTAATTCTAAGGGTGGAGCATTCTCGTTTATCGGAGAAAAAATTGTTCAGGCTCCGCTTATTGAAAATCCTGAAAACTATTCTTCTACAGAAGAATTAGAAACTGCAATTGATACTAAAATAAATTCGCTTACGTCCCGTCGTGGTCACGACGGACACCATAATGAAACCCGTTTTCAGAATAATGACACCGTAACTTATACAAAAGACGGTGTTACAATTGATGGTGGTGAAAAACAGCCATGGCTTACATATAACGGGGAAGAAATTATATCGGGTGCTCAGCTTATATATGCATCAAACGGTGTGTGTACCGACGACGTATCAGAAGGTCATGTTCCGCAGATTGTTATGTGCCACGAAAATGACGCATGGCATTACTACGGGGTTTTAAATGAGTTTGCAAATATTTGTTATTCTCATAATATACCAATGCTTCAGTTTGAAGTTCCATTAGGACATACTGTGGCATACGGACCTGATAAAAACTATAATATTGACACCTACGATGCAACTTTTGACTTTGCGAATTACTGGTTAAAAGACGATGCTGTCAAGGTGCTTTATACCGACCCTCAGGATATGGAAGCAGGAGTAGGAGCAACAACACCTATAACAATAAAATTCACCGGTGATGTTTCTGAAAGTGAAATTACAAAGGTTACTGTTAAAAATCTTTCAGGAGTTGCTGTAACGGGTACATGGAAATCATTATACGGTAATACAACCTGGATATTTACTCCCGACAGTTTAAACGGTAACACAATGTACACCATTAATGTTCCTGCAGGCATAAAAGGAGCAAATGGTATAGAAATGGGCGAAGACTATACTGCAAACATTTATACAAAATATGATATAAACAATAAAGCAGAAGGAACAGTTGCTTCGTCTGACGGAACATATTTTTATTTAACAGCACCTGAAGATTTAGGCAGTGCGAATAAATTAATGGTGCGTTTCAGGGTAACAAATGATGCCGCAAATATTGCCGCATTATATGCAGTTACAAACTTTAATTCATCAAATCCTGACAGTTCAACCACAGGCGACCTTATAGGTAAGGTAAACCTTAAAGGAGCAGGTTATTATGAAATTGATGCAACAGATTATTTGCTGGAAAACTTAGGAAAACAAGTTGCCTTCTTATTAAAAGCGGATAAAAGTGTGGGTGTAACCAATATATATACATCTGATTTTTCAGATGGTGTAAGTGCTCTTACTGTTGGTGAAATGACTGAAATTTCAAAAGATTCAGCACCTGATAATACACCTGCCGCTAAAATAATAAGAACAAACAGTGGAGATAAATTCAATCAGCATGTTATATATGATAACAGCAGTATTACTGCTTTTACATTAAAAGATATTTTAGGCTTTAAAATATCAGAAGCAGACTACGGAAGAAAATTCACATTTAAAGTAAAAGTTTATGATACTGCATCAAGACAGATTAAACTAAGCCTTAACGCAAACACAAGTTCAAGTTATAAGACCGTTGATTATACAAACAGTGTATATAACTACACAACTAAAGAGGGGGAATGGACAACATATTCCTTCGATTACGCTGTTTACGATACTGACTTTGGTAAAGTAGGCTTTAAAAATAAAAATCTTTTCATGCAGGCTCGTGGCACAGGTAATATTGTAAAACCGTTATATGTAGGAGAAATAACAGTAGATGAAACAGTTACCGATATTGTTGTAGATAATTTCTCCTGTGCTTTAATAAATGACGGCGGAGTCCCGTTTAAAGAAAGCGAAAGCGATAAAGCGTTTGCTTTATTTAATGAAGCAGGAACCAAACTTTCTGAGTATGGCACATGGAGTGATGCACTCAGTGCATATAAATACGGTTATACTTTAAAACTAATGAAGAATTACACACTTACAGATGAAGATTTATGGAGTAATTTCGGTATTTTAGAGGGTGCAAACGGGGAAAATGGCCATATATTTAATATCGACCTTAACGGATATACCATAAATAGTAAAAACACAAAAAATTCACTCTTTTGGTTAAAAAACACATCAACGACATATGAAAAAACAGTTGTTAATGTTTCAAACGGTGGAATTAACCTTAAGGTGACACCGCTTGTGTCTTATGAGTCTTCAACTTCTTCAGGCAAAGGTAAATCATTTGAACTTAATTTTAACAGTGTAAAATTCGGTGTGCTTGATAATGCTTATATGGATAGCATTATGAGTGCAACAGCTATTGCATCGGCCTCAACTTTAGATGTTGATTTCAATTTTAATAACTGTGATATGAATTTTACTAAAGATAAGCTTACACCTGCGTTTAAAACTATATTTCCTGCAGGCGGAGAAGGCCTTGATATTTTATATATTGTTACAGGCGGAAAATTAAATCTTTCTTCTCAAAGATGGGTAAAAATACAGGATCAGAGAGAAACGGTTGTATATAATAAAGGTGATGATGATAAGTATATGACGCTTCTTATGTCAGCATCTGCACTTCCGAATAATCAGGCATTTATGCTTGATACAGGTGTTGCATCTTCGTATGTTTTATCTGAAGTAAGCGATAATGTAAGCACTTATGAACTTGTTGCAGGTGAACTTTCAACAAGATATGGTGTAATACCCGAAGAATATGCATCTGTCGACGATTATCCGTTTGTATGGTTTGACGAAGCGGGTAATTTCAAAGGAGCGGGAGCTGAACTTTATGGAGACGGTTCTCATTCAGTTGCTGCTGACGCAAAAACTTATCTTAAGGCAAATAAATACAATACAACAACAAAGAGCTACGGAACAAATCCTTATAAAGCATATATTGTTTTGAGAAAAGATTACACATTGTCATCAACTGAAGCGTTCGGTAACTCCGCACAGGTTCAGGGAACTCTTACCATTGATTTAAATGGTCATACACTCACTCAGAATAAGAAACCTCTTCTTACTGCTACTGCAAAACGATGGGGCGACTCAGGCGATGCGGCGGTATTCCCAACCGAGTTTTTATGGGAAAACGGAACAATTGTTATGAATGATAACAGTCTTGTTCATTATATCGCCTGGGATGCTAACGGTTCAGGAGATGTAAAAGACAAGGACTTTATCAACACTTATAAAAATATAACATTCTGTTTAAAAGATGGTGCTACTTCAAGAAACTTATTTACACTTGAGCATTACAATAAAACACCTGAAGCAGAATGTAATGCTATTATTAATATAATAGATTGTAAATTTGATTTCGAAACAGTTAAGCCAACAACAACTTTGACGCTGTTTAGTGGAACTAGCACTTACATTAAATTTAAATATACTATAGAAGGTTCTGAAATTTATGCAGATTCTATGGCAAATATAACTCTTATGAGTATTGTTAATGGTTCTGAAGTTTTAGCTAAACCAAATTCAGCAAATGAACTTCTTACAGTATATGTTAAAGAAGTTAACAAAGCATCATTTAGCGGCTGCTCTGTATCTATAGATGGAGGAATAGCAGAATTTTTTGAAAAAGATGCGCAAAACGGATATGCAGTATTTAAATTGGAAAAAACAGCAGATGCTGAAGAGGGTGATTCTTCCGGAGAACCTGTTGTTAATAAAGTAACAACTACAAAATATGTAAACACAGGAACCGATACAGATAGATTATATGAAATTCAGGTTTTAGATGTTACTGATGTAGTTTCAGACGGAAATATTGCATCAAATGATTCAATAATTGGCTATCACAGTTCATCCTCTGTTAGTAAGTACGAGGGACTAAATGCAACCGATAATGCTTCACAGAACTGGTTAATTGAGCTTGATAAAGCATATAATCTTGGTGATATTAAGCTTGTGTATGGTTACACAAATAAATGGGTTGACTTTAATGTTATGGTATCCGAGGATGGATCAAAATGGGAAGACCTTGGAACAATAAGACCCGAGGTTGCAGTAAATAACGGTGACCCTGTTACAATTCCGCTATCCGGCGCAAGAGGTAGGTTCATTAAGCTTACCGTTATAAAGAGAAACGGAACAAGCGCTGCTTCAACCGAAGCCACAGTCTGGGGTGCAAATCTGGGAGCAGGATGCTCAATTGCATTATACGAGGTATTATCCGTAACAATGGTGCAAGAGCAGTTAACTCCTGTAGTCAGCAAGGTTGTAGCAACAAGATATGTGAATTCAGGAACAACTGAAAATCCTGATTATAGAATTAACACTCTTGATGTTACAGAAAGCGTTCTTGACGGAGAGGCTGTAACAAATGATTCAACTCTTTCATATTACAGTGCATCCTCTGTAACAAAATACAGTCTTGATAAAAACGAAAATGCTTCTCAGAACTGGTTGATTGAGCTTAATAATGCCTTTAACCTTGATAACGTTGAAATAGCTTATTCATATGCTAATAAATGGGTTGATTTTAATGTTAAGGTATCCGGGGATGGCTCCTCGTGGAAGGATCTTGGAACAATAAGACCTGAGGTTGCCGAAACAAACAATGGCTCGGTAAAAATTCCACTGTCCGGTGAAAAGGCTAAATTTATTAAGCTTACCGTTATAAAGAGAAACGGAACAAATGCTGCCTCAACTGAAGCAACAGCATGGGGCGCAAATTTAGGTGCAGGATGCTCAATAGTACTATATGAGGTGTTATCCGTAACCGAAATAAAAATACCTACGGTCAGCAGGGTAATTGCAACAAAATATGTAAACCTGGGAACAGCTGAAAATCCTGACTATAAAATCCAGACGGTTGATGTTACTGAAGATGCTCTTGACGGAGCGCTTACATCAAATGATTCGACGCTTTCATATTACAGCTCATCCTCTGTAACAAAATACAGCCTTGATAAAACAGAGAACGCTTCTCAGAATTGGTTGATAGAGCTTAATGATTCGTTTGAAATTGATAATTTGCAAATATCTTACGGATACAGTAACAAGTGGGTTGATTTTAATGTTATGGTGTCCGAGGATGGGTCAAAATGGGAAAATCTTGGAACAATAAGACCTGAGCTTGCAGAGAAAAACGGCGATCCGGTAACTCTTTCGCTTAAAGGTGCAAAAGCTAAGTATATTAAGATTACCGTTATAAAAAGAAACGGAACAAACGCCGCTTCAACCGAAGCTACAGCCTGGGGTGCAAATCTTGGGGCAGGATGCTCAATTGCACTTTATGAAATATTATCGGTTTCAGAATTTGAGGGTGAAAAGCCGCTTGATTTCTCAACCGCTTTATCCGGCTATGATTATATATTCTCAACAAGAGATACTATAACACTTAACGACGGAACAAAATACACAGGCTATATGGGTGTTGTTTTTGCAAAAGCAGAAGAGAGCATCGGCGAATATACCCGTACCGAATACGGCGTTGCGATATCCGAAAATGAGCTTGATACCAAGGGCTTTGAAGAGGGGAACTCGGTGATTTTTGCAAAAGGTGAAAAGATAAATGCTTCATCTCAATACGGAATTCGTTTCTACGGAAGCGGAATAAAGGAAGGGAAAACATATTATACACTGCCATACGCAAAATATGAAAATAAAGCAGGTGAAACAATAAGCGTATTTGGTAATAAGGTTATGACCTTTAAGCCGGTGAGTGATATTATTATTTCCGAATCCTTTGAAAATGGTGGTGAAGGATGGACATATTCTCATAATGCAAATAACGGTACCTTCCTTGAAGTTGTTGATACAGAAGCTTATGATGGAAATAAATCATTATATGCTAAAAACGACCCTGATGTCAGGGTAAATACTGAGAAAAACTACACACCATATGCATATTCTCCAATGGTTGATGCAATGGCAGGAACGGGTTATGAAGTAAGCGCATATGTAAAGAATGAAATAGGAAATCAGGTTAAGGTATACTGTAAGTTCTACAGCTCCGAGAAAAAAGAGCTTTCATCCGCTACAATCGGCTTATCGGGAACCGACTGGAATATGGATTGCGATGTGTTTATTGCACCGCAGGGAGCGGTTTATTTAAGAGTATTGGTTGCAACCCCGACAACAGCTAATACAAGTGCTTTTGTTGACAATATTGTTGTAAGAAGACTAACCTCGGAGGAAACCGAAAAGAATATCCAAAAAACCATCGATGCCCCTCAGGTTATTGAGGGTATTCCAACCGAAGACGACAGTAAATTCCATATTTACCTATGTATCGGTCAGTCTAATATGGTAGGCTATGACGGAATTAAAAATGAAGATATTCTTGTAGTTGACGGAGCATATTTATATAACGCTGACGGTGCTTGGGAGGTTGCTCAGCCATATCCCGCAACCACAACAAATCAGGGGGAATATATGGCAGGATTTAACAGATATTCAACTGCCAGCCCCGGTGTTCATGCAAGCACAGGTAAAATGGGGCCGACCATCGGCTTTGCAAGAGGTATGACAAGTAAGCTTCCTGAGGATATCAAAATCGGTATTATATCAAATGCTTTAGGTGGATCAACAATTAAACAATGGGCTGAAGGCTATTCGGGAAGCTCCGACTATAACCTGTATGAAAAAGCGGTTGAAAGAACTAAAGCGGCTCTTGAAAAGGGCGGAGAGCTAAAAGGTATCCTATGGCTTCAGGGAGAATACTGTGCTTCTGATGAGCCTGATTATATGGAAAGGCTTACTGAAATTGCCGATGGCTTAAGAGATGCTTTCGGAGTTTCAAGTGATGAGGTTCCGTTTATCGTAAGTGAAGTGCCGAGAGTGAAGCCTCAGAGCGTTGCGGTTCTTCAGACAGCGCCACAGTATATAGATAACTGTGAGGTTGTATCAAGTGAAGGCTTAAGAGTATTTGACGGTATTCACTTCTGGTATGATGCACAAAGAGTATTAGGCTTAAGATTTGCCCAAACGGTTCTGTCCGGGGTTTATGGTATAGAGGCTTCTGCAAATGATATGTATGAAGAAATTTACGGTAAAAAACCTGTTCTAGAACAGTAAAGGAGAGTTGCTATATGAAATATATTAAACCTGAGTTAAATATTTCAAAAATTGAAACTCAACCTATTGCATCCGGATTGGGCGATTGGTTGGACGATACCGGCTATGAGACTGCCGAGGATAGTATTACAAATTTTGAAATGAATTCTTAAAACAAAAAAGCTTTCTCGAAAAATGAGAAAGCTTTTTTATTATAAAAATTATTTTATAATTTCATTTGCAAGATTTTTTATTTGTTCCTTATTGTCATTATTGGCTTTGGATTTTATTGAAACCAATGTATCAAAATAGGTTATTCCGACTGAGGTTTCTAATGCTTTTTTAATATTTTTATCAACAGTTGCAGCCCAGCTGCCGTTTTCAATTATACCTACTTTTCGATTTTTATAATTTCTTTCAGTAAGGTGATTGATGAATTCTTTCATGTAAGGGAACAGTCCACCGTTATAGGTTGTGGATGCAAGTACCATTTTGCTGTATTTAAAAGCTAAAGCTACAGCTTCGTGTATATCGCATCTTGCAAGATTCATTATCTCTACATTTTTATAATTCAAAGCATCAAGCTCTTCCTTTAATAACATAACTGCTTCTTCGGTATTTCCGTATACAGAGCTGTATGCAATTAAAAGTCCGTCTTCTTCGGGTGTGTATGAAGACCATTTATCATATAAATCTATATAATAACCAAGGTTGTCTGTTAAAACAGGACCGTGTAGGGCGCAAATTCTTGCTATATCCAAAGTTGTCGCTTTCTTAAGTACATTTTGCACCTGGACACCAAATTTCCCTACAATGCCTATATAATATCTTCTTGCTTCATCTATCCATTCTTCATTTGCATCTATTGTTCCGAATTTTCCGAAACCGTCAGCTGAGAATAATGTTTTAGTTGAAGCTTCGTATGTCATTATAACCTCGGGCCAATGAACCATAGGTGCATTTATAAAATTAAGTGTATGTGAACCCAGACTAAGGATATCCCCATCGTTTACGGCAATCATTCTGTCAGCATAATCTGTACCGAAAAATTGCTTTATCATAGGGAAGGATTTTGTTCCCGATACAATGATTGCTTCGGGAAATTTTTCCATAAACATTCCTATATTCGCGGAATGATCAGGCTCCATATGCTGAATGATCAGATAATCAGGTTTTTTACCGTTTAAAATTTTTTCGATATTTGAAATCCATTCAGCGCCAAACGATTTTTCAACGCTGTCCATTACTGCAATTTTTTCATCGCTGATTAAGTAGGAGTTATAAGCCATTCCGTTTGATACCTTATACTGACCTTCAAACAAATCTATTTTTTTGTCATTTACTCCTATGTAGTATATATTGTCCGTAATCTGCATTTATTTTTCTCCTTTTTATCTTCAGTCAGAATAAAGCAGGGGAGACCCCTGCTTGTAAATTATTCTTCTTTTGAAAAGTCGTCCTTGCCTACTCCGCAAAGAGGACATACGAAGTCATCGGGAACATCCTCCCATTTTGTGCCTGCTGCAATTCCGCTGTCGGGCTCGCCGATTGCTTCATCGTAAACATAACCGCATACATTACATACATACTTCATAATAATCTCTCCTTTTTATTTTTTTATTTTTTTAAGCATAATACTCTGTTTATTCCCGATAAATCCTTTACCACGGATATATCTGAAAAAATATGAGAATTAAATGCATATTCTGACAGGTATTCACTTTGATTATATCCAATTTCAAGAAGTATAATTCCATTGTCTGCAAGATTTTTGGAAAAACTGTCAATAATCCTTTTATAAAACTTGTATTCATCCCCGTGGGAAACAAGAGCAAGCTCAGGCTCGTAGTTTTTTACATCCTCATCAAGCTTTTTATAATCATCCTCGTTAATATAAGGTGGATTTGATACAATTAAATCAAAAGTGCCCTGAAGACTTTCACTTAGAATATCCCTTTTTACAATTTTTATTCGGTCATCTAAATTATGCTTGATAATATTTTTTTGCGAAATGCTGATTGCTCCGTCAGAAACCTCAACCAGAGTGACCTGACTGTTTTTATAAAGAGTGGCAAGTGTTATGCCTATACAACCGGACCCTGAACACAAATCAAGAATTTTAATATCTTTGTTACGGTCAATCTCATTCAGTGCAGTATCTATTATGATTTCGGTATCAGGACGGGGGATTAATACATTTTTGTCTACCATAAATTCCAATGAATAGAATTCACAAATCCCGGTCAGATATTTAACCGGCATTTTTTTTGCCCTTTTTTCGATCAAATTCTCAAATTCTGACAATGCAACTTCTGATATGGGTTCGTTATTGTGAACGGTAAGATATCCTTTGTCGCATTTCAGTATGTGGCATAACAGTACATAGGTGTCAATAAGAGCGCTGTCAATATTATTTTCTTTAAGCTTTAAAAATCCGAAGTTAAGAGCTTCTTTAATTGATTTTACCATTTGTCATCTTCTCTGTTATCGGAAATAACTGCCTTAAGTGCAGTAAGTGCTACTTCTATCTGACTGTCATCAGGTTCGCGTGTCGTAAGATGCTGCAGCCATACACCGGGCTTTGAAATAATTCTTGTAACGACATTATCGTATTTACCTGCAATTTTTATCAGTTCATAGGAAAGACCTGCCACAACCGGTAAAAGCAGTAGTCTGTATAGAATTCGTAAATATAAGGAATCCCAGGAAATACACGAGAACACAAGAATACTTACAATCATAACAAGAACTAAAAAGCTTGTTCCGCATCTTGGGTGAAATCTTGTATATTTTTTTACATTCTCAACAGTTAATTCATCTCCGTGTTCATAACAAAAAATGGACTTATGCTCAGCTCCGTGATACATAAATACTCTTTTTATATCCTTCATCTGAGAAACCAGGAACAAATATAAAAGAAATATTGCCATTTTAACAGTGCTTTCCACTATGTTCAGTAAAACTGTACTTATATGTGGAAACGGTATTTTTAAAAGACCTGCAATAAAATTCGGAAGCAGCATAAATAAGCCTATACCGATAACAAGAGAAAATAACACGGAAACATACATAACCGCTGTTAACAGCTTATCTCCGTATTTTTCCATCAGCCATTTTTCGAATTTTGACATAGCTTCGGGATTTTCCTCTTCATCCTCAAAGAATTTTGCTGAGAACATAAGACAGCTTACCCCTGTATATAATGATTCGAAAAAAGAAAATACACCTCTTAAAACAGGTATTTTATTGATTTTCCATTTAACACTTAATAGATTAATGGGCTTTTTCTCTATTTCAATGTGTCCGTCAGGGCACCTTACGGCTGTTGCTATGTCTTTTGTACCGCGCATCATTACGCCTTCAATAACAGCCTGACCGCCTACACTTGTAGGTTTTATTTCTTTATTCATATATATCACCTCACGTTTTTCATACTCCAGTGTATTATCTCATTTTATGGGATTATTGTCAATCATTTTAACAGAAAATTTACATATTTAATTCTTCCCAAAGCGTATATTTCTCGTTCAGTTTAGCTTTTAATTCTTCAAGCTCTGAGCATTTTTGGGTTAATAGCTCATAATCCGATGCAATTTCACCGGAGGAAATTTCTTTTGTAAGTATTTCAATAGCATCTTCAATTTCAGCAATCTCATCCTCGGTTTTTGCAATCATTTTTTTTATTCTTACTTCATTTGCACGGTCTTTTTTAGAGCGATAATATACATTCTTTTCTTCGGGTTCCTGTTTAAGGGTTACTTCTTTTGGTTTATCGACTCTTTTTTCGAGATAGTAATCATAATTTCCGTCATATATATTGAAACCGTCCTTTGTAAGTTCGGCAATTTTTGTCGGCACTTTATTCAGAAGATAACGGTCATGGGAAACCATAATAATTGTTCCTTTAAATTCCTTCAATGCTTCATCGAGGATTTCCTTGGAGCTTAAATCAAGGTGGTTTGTCGGCTCGTCCAGAATAAGAACATTTCCTCTTTTTAATACCATAAGTGTAAATTTAAGCTTTGCTTTTTCGCCACCGCTCAGCATACCAACCCTTTTAAATACATCTTCGCCGGTGAGGAGAAGTCTTGCAAGCGCGTTTCTTGCATCAGCCTCAACTGTAACCAAACCAGTATCCATAACCTCTCTTAAAACTGTATTGTTATCATCAAGAAGAGTGTTTTCCTGTTCAAAGTATGCAGTTTTTAAATTTCTGCCCCATTTGATTTTTCCGTTTTGGGTGCCTCTGCCTGTAATGGCTTTTAAAAAAGTGGTTTTGCCAATTCCGTTAGCACCTACAATGGCTATTTTATCGCCTCTTTTTACGCTGAAATCTACTTTTTCTACCAGAAGATTTTCGCCTGCAGTAAGCCTTAAATCTTCAACCTCCAATAATTCAAAGGACGGATCGAAATCGAAGGGGAAGGACAGCGAAATTGTTTTTAAATATTCCTTTGGATTTTCAATTACTTCAAGTCTTTCCAGTGCCTTTTCGCGGCTTTTGGCACTTTTGGCTGTAGAGGCTCTTGCCCGGTTTTTGTCAATATACTCCTGCAGAGACTGAATTTCATTTTGCTGTTTTTCATATTCCTTTGTAAGAAAGGTGAGCATATTTTTCTTTATTTCGGCAAACTGTGTGTAATTTCCCTGGTATCTTTTTAGCTTACCTTTGTATATTTCACATACGGAGGTTACTGTTTTGTCAAGAAAATATCTGTCGTGGGATACCATCAGTATTGCACCCTTGTAGCTTGCAAGATAGTCTTCAAGCCATTTTAAGGTTTTAAAATCCAGATGGTTGGTGGGTTCGTCAAGTATAAGCAGTTCAGGCTCCTTTAAAAGTAACTTGCACAAAGCAAGTCTTGTCTTTTCTCCGCCTGAGAGCTTATTTACCTGCATGTTATAATCCTTGTCAGAAAATCCCATTCCGTTAAGAACCGTATTTATTTTAACTCCGATGTTATATCCGTCTTTTGCTTCGAAATATGTCTGCAATCGCGAATACTTGTTGTTTAATAAAAAAAGTTCATTTTCATCAGTTGTAAAGGAAATCTCTTTACACAACTCCTTTAGCTCATTTTCTATATCTAAAAGCTCTTTGAAAACTGATTGCATTTCCTGTATTATTGTTTTATCGGTGTCAAAGACGGGATTTTGCTTCAAATAGCCAATATTTTTGCTGTGATAATTGATTTCACCTTCATCATAGGAGAGCTCTCCTGCCAGAATGTTTAGTAAGGTTGTTTTTCCACAGCCATTGATACCTATCAGACCTATACGATCGGAGTTTTCTATTTTTAAATTTATTTCACTCAGGATAATTTCACCTGAATACGTTTTAAGTAAATTCCTTGCTTCAAGTAACATAGTCTGAATCCTTTTTCTTTAAAATATAACAATTACTGTACAGCTGAAACTGTACAGTAATTAATGTTTGTTTATCTGTCGCTTAATTTTGTGTAGGGGATGCGCTTGCTGACATTTTTATATGCCGGTCTCATAATTCTTCCGCCGGTAATATGCTCTTCTATAATATGCGCACACCAACCTACGATTCTTGAAACTGCAAACAGGGGAGTACAAAGCTCAGTGGGAATGTTAAGCATCTGATATACGAATCCTGAATATAAGTCAACATTTGCACATATTTCTTTATCGGCACCTTTGACTTCGGAAAATGCTACGGGGCCTAAGCGTTCGACTGATTCAAATATTCTGAATTTATCTACAGCATTTTTTTCAACGGCAAGCTCATAGGCTTTTTTCTTAAGTAAAACTGCTCGTGGATCGGATATTGTATAAACCGCATGTCCTAATCCGTAAATTAACCCTGAATTATCAAAAGCCTCTTTGTTTAGTATTTTTACAAGGTAATTTTTGAATTCTTCATCATCATTGAGATTTTTTACATTTTCTACAATATCATCAATCATAGCGGTAACCTTTAAATTTGCTCCGCCATGCTTTGAGCCCTTCAGGGAACCGATTGCAGCTGCGATTGCCGAGTATATATCCGTTCCTGTTGAGGATACAACATGTGTTGTAAAGGTAGAGTTGTTACCGCCACCGTGTTCGGCATGTAAAATAAGCATAAGGTCGAGAATTTCAGCCTCAAGCTCTGTGAATTTGTTGTCGGGTCTTATAAGATGTAGAAAATCCTCGGCGGTACTGTATCCGGGCTGAACAGTATGAATATACAAGCTCTTTTTATCAAAATAATGAGCCTTTGCCTGATAACCGTATGCGGCAAGAACCGGAAATTTAGCTATAAGGCCGATTGATTGCTTTAATATATTAACTATTGAATTATTTTCCGCATCCTCGTCATAGGAATATAAAGCCAACACACTTCTTGAAAGCTTTATCATAATGTTTTCACAGGGAGTTTTCAAGATAGTGTCCTCTGTAAATCCGTCCGGCAGAGGAGCGGATATTTCTAACAGCTCTTTAAAATCTTTAAGTTGATTTTTATCGGGGAGTGTACCGAAAAGCAGTAAGAAAATTACTTCTTCAAAACCAAATCTTTTATTTTCGGAAATATCCTTTACAATGTCATTTATATCTATTCCGCGGTAAAACAGTTTTCCGTCTGTAGGGATTTTTTCGTTGTCCTGCATAACATAGCCGCTAACCTCACCGATTGAAGTAAGTCCCACAAGTACACCGGTACCATTGCTGTTTCTTAAACCTCTTTTAACATTATACTGAATATATTTGTCTCCGGGAATTTTATCCTGGATGGTAGAGATATTTGACAGTTGCTCTAAATATTTATCCGTGTTACCTTTTGTGCTGAAATCCATATGCATTTTTTCGTCCTTTCATAATATAAATATAATATACAGCATATTGGCAATAATGTCAATTATTTTATAAAAAATAAAAGGTGAAAAAATGAAAAAAAGAAAAAGTAATATTTCAAAAAAATGCATGATATTATTATTGCCTTTTTGTTTTGTTATGTTGGTAATTTCTTTGAGTTTGTTGCTATCCGGACGAAATTGCGTTATAACTGAACGAAATGAAGCACAAAGTAAAACGAAAGAAAATGAAACAACGGTGACGGTTTTATTTCATAAAACAGGTGAGGTTAAAACAGTAAATCTTGAGGAATATCTGATGGGAGTTGTTCCTGCCGAGATGCCTCCGTCATTTAATTTTGAGGCGCTTAAGGCGCAGGCTGTAGCCGCGCGTACTTACATAATTAACAGAACAGGTGTTGAAAATGAAACACATAAAAATGCGTCGGTATGTACTGATTCCACTCATTGCAAAGCTTATATGTCCGATGAGGATTCAAGAGTAAAATGGGGGAGTGAATGGGATAAAAGCTACAGGTTTAAAATTGAAAAAGCTGTTTTGGAGACAAAAGGGAAGATTATAACATATATGGATGAGCCTATTTCTGCAGTTTTTCATTCTACGAGCAGCGGCAAAACTGAAAACTCCGAGGACGTCTGGCAGAATGCATTGCCTTACTTAAGGAGTGTTGTAAGCGAAGGAGAGGAAAAATCTCCGCGGTTTAATTCGGAGGTAGTTATATCAACCGATGATTTTAAAAATAAAATGACTGAACTGGATGGGCAGGTTAATTTGGGAAATAATCCTGAAAAATGGATTGGGAATATTACATATAATGATTCCGGAAGTGTAAAAAATATTCATATCGGAAGCGGTATATATAAGGGAACGCAAATACGTAACACCTTTGGCTTACGTTCCTCTAATTTTAAGATAACTGTTAATGAAGGCAAGATAATTTTCTCCGTTACGGGAAACGGACACGGTGTCGGTATGAGCCAGTACGGTGCTAATCATGCTGCTGAAAACGGATATACTTATGAACAGATTTTAAAGAAGTATTACACGGGAGTTGAAATAAAAAATATGAATAATATATGAAAAAAACGGAAATCCTTATTTTGAAAAGATAAGGAGGATGTTTTATGGAAAAATTTATTAAAGCCCTGAAAAAATTTTATACCGTATTTACTGTTTGTGTGGTTTGCGTGGGGATTGCAGGAGCTGTTTTTACGGTAAGATATTACAAAGAACAAAAGGCAAGAAGAACTGCACTGATGCCACCTCCTGCCGTTGTTACGGGAATCGGCACCGAAACCGTGAAAAATAACAATGAAGAGGTTGGGGAAGATTTACAGAACGATACGGTGACTAATTCGGTAATTTCAGAAGAAAAAGAAGAACAACCGGAAACTGTGGAGGAAAAAGAGGTTATGGCTATACCGGTAACTGACGATTTTAAAATCTCAATGCCGGTCGGAGGAAAGCTTCTTAATGATTTTTCAGGTGATGAACTTGTATATTCAAAAACCTTTGATGACTACAGAACGCATAATGGTATAGATATATCGGCGAAAAGGAGTGAAGCAGTTGTATCTGTTGCTGACGGAGTAGTGGAAAATGTTTATACTGATTTTTTAGACGGGATTGTTATAGTGATAAATCATAAAAATGGATATAGAAGTATTTATAAAAACCTGTCAACCGATAAAATGGTGAAAAAGGGTGAAACAGTAACGGAGGGACAGGCTATAAGCGGAGTGGGAGAAACTGCTGTTTTTGAAGCTGCAGAGCCATCTCACATTCATCTGGAATTATTAAAAGAGTCCGAATTTGTAAATCCCATTAAATTTTTAAAATAAAAAAAGGACTGTAAAAACAGTCCTTTGGAGCGGAAGACGAGATTCGAACTCGCGACGTTCACCTTGGCAAGGTGACGCTCTACCACTGAGCCACTCCCGCATCACAAAAACTATAATAGCATATATTTTTAAAAAAATCAAGTCTTTTTTTAAAAAAAATTAAGCTCTGCATTTCAGCAGAGCTTTTTCTTATAAAATCATATCCTCAGGCAATGGAGCGCACAAGGTCATTTCCTCATTGTTAACGGGATTTGAAAAAGAAAGCTTTCTGCAATGAAGCAGGGTGGCATTGCAGTCCTGCGCAGTTGAACCGTACAGCTCGTCACCGTATATCGGAGTTCCGATATAAGCCAGATGAACGCGCAGTTGATGAGTTCTGCCTGTATGCGGAATAAGTTTTAATAGCGATAGATTACCGTCACTTTTTATAACTGAATACTCGGTTAATGATTCTTTTCCCTCCGGATGGATAACTCTTGTAATTCCGGAATAAGAAGCTCTTTTAATAGGTGCATTTATAAATCCCTGCTTTTCTTCGGGACATCCGTGGCATATTGCATAATATTCTTTTTTTATTTGCTTGTTTTCCATCTGAAAAGATAACTGTTGCGCTGCAATTTTATTTTTTGCAATTAATACAAGTCCCGATGTGTTGCGATCCAGTCTGGTTATAACCCGAAAGGTAAAATCTTTGTTACGGTAGTGATTCATTACCGCATTTGCCAACGTATCCGTATAGTGATTAAGTGATGGATGAGTAGGCATATTCCTTGGCTTATTAACAATCAGGATATCTTCGTTTTCAAAAATGATATCAAGAGGTAAATCGCTTGGCTCAATATTTTTCGAGGGTTCATCATACATTCGTAATACGAGTAAATCATTTTCTTTAACACGTACCGTAACAAATGCTTTGTTTCCGTTTAAGGTAATTCCGTCAGAAAACATTTTCAGCTTTGTAATCACCCGGTTGGATAATAAAAGTACATTTTTCAAAATAAACTTTATTTCTTTGCCTTCTAACTTTTTTTCAATCTTTAGTTTTATTTCCTTCATTTAACTCACCGGGTTTATTATAAACCTTTGTTGTTAATGTGTCAATTATTCGAATTCAAAAGTACAGGTATCAGTTGTATTTTGCTGTGGAACATTACAGCAGCAGCCGTTGTTTTTGTTGCATTTTTTATCAATGATACAGGAAAATAGAAATAAAATTGCTGATAAAGCTCCTGCGAGTGCTGCAAAGGTAATTCCCACAAGGATTATACTGAAAATACTTGTTGCCGCCAATGTGATTGAAAGGATTATCAATACTGATACAACGGATATAATACTCAGAAATAAAATTGCTTTTCCATAATGGCATAAGCATTTTGATAATGCCTTTTCTTTATTTTTTGGCAGTAAAATCAGTATCGACACAGTTACAAATATTATTGAAGATATAACTGCGAAATACGGGATGATTGCAGGCAAGGCAGTCAAAGTTCCGTTGAAAAAAAGAACCCCGCCTGCTATACCTGCAATCGCAGTAATTATACCGATAAGGTAGTCATATATTCTTGAATTATACATAATATCACCTGAAAAAGTATTAGGAATGGTATAGAGCCACTCCGCTATTATTATATTATATATATTAATATTTTGTTAAAATTCAATATTGGTATTGAAAAAAATTGAATTTTGTATTAAAATGGTGTATAAGAGATTTTTTATGACTAATTGGAGGCAAAAATGAACTTTGAAAATATAAAAATACCCGTCCTTGCGTTAAGAGGACTTAATATATTTCCTGAAATGACTATTTCTCTTGATGTGCAGAGAGATATATCCGTTAACGCGGTTAATACAGCTATGAAAAATGAACAGGTTATTTTTATTACTGCACAAAAGGATGCGGAAGTGGAAAAGCCGGAATACAGTGATTTATACTCACTTGGTGTTGTTGCGATTATTAAGCAGATTCTGAAGCTTCCGGATAATAATCTGAGGGTGCTTGTAAAAGGCATTCGCTTAGCTCAGCTTGAATATGTGGATTCGTACACACCTTATATCACCGGTAGTATTGTTCCCGTTTGTCTTGATGGGATAAAAAAGAAAACTAAAGCTACCGAAGCTACAGTAAGAAGTATTTTGTCGCTTTTTGATGAGTATTTTAATTATACACGCCATATTAATTCCGAGGTTCATTCCATTATTTCATCCTCGGGAGAGGATTTTGAAAGATTTACGGATCTTGTAGCAGCTAATCTTGATATTTCCGTTGAAAAAAGACAAGATCTTCTTGAAACTTTGTCTGTTTCCAAAAGACTTAAGATGCTGCTTAAAATTCTTACAGAAGAAAACGAGATACTGGCACTGAAAAATTCAATTAATGAGCAGGTTAAGGAAAGTATTGATAAGAACCAGAGAGAGTATTATCTCAGAGAACAGCTTAAGGTTATCCACGAAGAATTGAACGGAGACAGCTTTAACGAAAATGAAATTGATGAATATTTAAAAAAACTTGACAGTATTGCGGTATCCGATGAGGTTTACCGTAAAATATCCAAGGAAATAAAGCGTCTTCAACTGATGCCTGATAATTCACATGAGGCAACTGTTGTAAGAACGTATCTTGACACCGTATTTGATTTGCCATGGAATGACGAAACACCTGAAATGACAAATCCTGAAAAATGCAAAAAAATTCTTGATAAAGAGCATTACGGTCTTCAGAAGGTCAAGGAAAGAATACTTGAATATCTTGCCGTAAGAGAGCTTGCTCCTGACAAGAACGGAATGATTTTGTGTCTTATCGGTCCTCCGGGAGTAGGTAAAACCTCTGTTGTTTCATCGGTTGCATCCGCTATGGGAAGAAAGTTTGCAAGACTGTCTTTGGGTGGAGTAAGAGATGAAGCTGATATTCGGGGTCATAGAAAGACCTATATCGGTTCCATGCCCGGCAGAATTATAAATGCTGTGAAAAATGCCGGTTCATCCAACGCCGTAATTCTTCTTGATGAAATAGATAAAATGGCTTCGGATTTCAGAGGGGATCCGGCATCTGCGCTTCTGGAGGTTCTTGATAAAGAGCAAAATCACAGCTTCAGGGATCATTACCTGGAAATACCCTTTGATCTTAGTAAGGTAATGTTTATTACCACCGCTAATACTGCTTCGTCAATACCGCCTGCGTTATATGACCGTCTTGAGATTATTGAGCTTTCAAGCTATACCTATTTAGAAAAGTTCAATATAGCAAAGAAACACCTGCTTCCGAAACAGCTTAAGGAGCATAATGTTAAAAGCAGTGTTATCAGGGTAACCGACAGTGCGATTAAAGAAATAATTGAGCATTATACCCTGGAGGCCGGTGTGCGAAATCTTGAAAGAGAGCTTGCTTCGGTTATAAGAAAGGCTGTTTATGAAATCAGAACTACTAAGGTAGACAAAATAACCGTTGGCATCAAAGAGGTCGAAAGGTTCCTGGGTGTCAGAAAATTTGATGAGAAAAATGAAAATGATTTATCTGAACCCGGTGTGGTTAACGGATTGGCTTATACCAGCTATGGAGGAACCCTGCTTAACATAGAAGCAACTGTTCTTGAGGGAAGTGGTAAGGTTGAGCTTACAGGACAGCTTGGGGACATAATGAAGGAATCTGCCAGAGCCGCAATTTGTTATATCCGTTCAAAAGCAACAAAATTATCCGTTGACAATAGTTTTTATAAGGATAAAGACATTCATATTCACGTTCCTGAAGGAGCAACTCCCAAAGACGGACCATCCGCAGGTATTACAATGGCAACTGCATTGGTCTCTGCACTCAGCGGAAAAGCGGTAAGGCAGGATGTTGCCATGACAGGAGAAATTACCATAAGAGGCAGAGTTCTTCCGATAGGAGGACTTAAAGAGAAGGCTCTTGCGGCACACCGTCATAAAATATACAACATCATTATCCCTTATGACAATCTGAAGGATATAACAAATATTCCTGAAGAAATTAAAGACGATTTTAATTTTATTCCTGTTAAGAATATGGATGAAGTTATAAAACATGCATTGATATAAGGAGGTAAATATGGTTATAAAAAATTCTGAATTTGTTACCTCCGCAGTTAAAAGTGCGGGGTATCCGCAGTCGGATCTTCCGGAAATAGCATTTGCCGGAAGATCAAATGTCGGTAAATCTTCTTTTGTAAATAAGTTTCTCAACAGAAAGAATATTGCGAAGGTCAGTAAAACTCAGGGGAAAACTAAGCTTATTAATTTTTTCAAGGTAAACAATGAGTTTATGCTGGTTGACTTACCCGGATACGGTTATGCCAATGTATCTAAAGGGGAACAGCTTTCGTGGGGAAAGATGATAGAAGGTTATCTTAATAACAGGGGAAATCTTAAGGCTGTATTTTTGCTTTGTGATATACGTCATGAACCTACCGAAGATGATGTTATGATGTTTAATTTCATAATTGAAAGAGGCTTTACTCCTTTTGTTATTGTGACAAAGGCAGACAAGCTTGCCAAAACTAAGGTGGAACCCAGAGTTGATGAATTTAAAGATTTTTTCGGAATAGAGAATGTATTTGCGTTTTCATCTCTTTCGGGTTATGGCAGAGATAATCTGCTGAAACTTGTTGAAGAAATTCTGGAAGACTAATTTCAATGATATAACTAACAGTATGGAGGAATGTAAAATGGCTGAGAATATTAAAGGTTTAAAAAGAACATGCAGAGTTGCAGAAATTAATTCAAATAATATAGGCGAAGAAGTTACTTTGATGGGATGGGTACAAAATTACAGGAATCTTGGCAGCTTGCTGTTTATTGATTTAAGAGATGTATCCGGTATTTGTCAGATTTATTTTGGTGAAGATTGTGAAGAAGCCCTTAAATCCAAGGCTGCAACACTAAGAAAGGAATTTGTTATTGCCGTAAAAGGTGTTGTTCAAAAAAGAGGCGGCGCTGTTAATCCGAATCTTAAGACCGGGGAAATTGAGGTTAAGGTGTCGGAGCTCAGAATACTGTCAAAATCCGAAACACCTCCGTTTGCAATTGAAGAAAATTCTGATGCCAATGAAGCATTAAGACTTAAATACAGATATCTTGACTTAAGAAGAGCTGATATGAAAGAAAATCTTATTTTAAGACACAGAGTGGCAAAATCGGCAAGAGATTATTATGATGCTAACGGCTTTTTGGAAATAGAAACTCCAATGCTTACCAAAAGTACACCCGAGGGAGCAAGAGATTATCTTGTACCCAGCCGTGTTCATCCCAATAAATTCTACGCTTTGCCGCAGTCTCCGCAACAGTATAAACAGCTTTTAATGCTGTCTTCAATGGATAGATATATACAAATTGTAAAATGCTTCAGAGATGAAGATTTGCGTGCTGACAGACAGCCTGAATTTACTCAGATTGACCTTGAAATGTCATTTGTTGATGAAGACGACGTTATGAGCATTAATGAAGGCTTCATTAAGCATCTTTTTAAGGATGTTATGGATATGGAGGTTAAAACTCCGTTCTTAAGACTTCCTTACAGTGAAGCTATGGACCGTTTCGGTTCGGATAAGCCTGATTTAAGATTCGGAATGGAGCTTTGTGATTTAAGTGAGGTTCTTAAAAACAGCGAATTTAATGTATTTGCGTCTGCTATAAATAATGGAGGCAGTGTCAGATGTATCAAGGTTGACGGAAAGGAAGACGGTACACAAAGTCTTTCAAGAAAAGAAATTGATGCTCTTACCGAATTTGTAAAAACCTACGGGGCAAAAGGTCTCGCTTATATGATAGTAGATGCCGAAGGCGTCCGTTCATCAGTTTTAAAGTTCTTAAAAGAAGATGAGATCAAAGGTATGCTTGAGAAAACCGATGCCAAAGCCGGTGATATTCTTCTTATAGTTGCCGATAAAAACAGTGTTGTTTACGATTCACTGGGAGCTTTAAGATGTCATGTTGCAGCTAAGCTTGGTATTATCAACAAGGATGAATTTAACTTCCTGTGGGTTGTTGATTTCCCATTGTTTGAGTATGATGAAGAAGAAGGTCGTTTTGCCGCAAAGCATCATCCCTTCACATCTCCTAAGGATGACGATATTGAGCTTCTTGATTCCGATCCCGAAAAGGTCAGAGCAAAAGCTTATGATATGGTTCTTAACGGCTGTGAGGTCGGAGGTGGAAGTATCCGTATATTTGATACTGAGCTTCAGCAGAAAATGTTTGAGAAATTAGGCTTTACAAAAGAACAGGCATGGGCGCAGTTCGGTCATCTTATGGAAGCCTTTAAATACGGCACACCTCCACACGGCGGTATGGCTTACGGTCTTGACAGACTTGTTATGCTTCTTGCAAAGAAGGATTCAATAAGAGACGTTATCGCATTCCCTAAGGTTCAGAATGCATCAGAGCTTATGACGGATGCTCCGAATCTTGTTGACGATAAACAGCTTAACGAATTATATATAAAATGTGTCAAGCCTGAATAAATATCTTTTAATTGACGAAAGGATAAAACAATGATTGAAATATCACATCTTTATAAAAACTACGGTAAACGAACAGTTTTAAGCGATATAAGCTTTACCGTGAATAAAGGGGAAATTCTGGGATTTTTAGGTCCTAACGGTGCGGGAAAAACTACTACTATGTCTATTATTACCGGTTATCTTTCATACACCGAGGGGAGTGTTAAAATTGCCGGGCTGGAAGTTCTCGACAATCCTTTGGAGGTTAAAAAGAAAATAGGATATCTTCCCGAGATACCTCCCGTGTATCTTGATATGACTGTTCTTGAGTATCTGAAGTTTGTTTACGAGCTTAAAAAGGTTACTCTTGATTTTGAAGCTCATCTTACAGATGTTATGAATAAAGTCGGTATATTTGATGTAAGGGGAAGACTTATTAAGCATTTGTCCAAGGGATACCGTCAAAGAGTCGGTTTTGCAAGCGCTTTGATAGGTAATCCTGAAATTCTGATACTTGATGAGCCTACGGTTGGGCTTGACCCCAAACAAATCATTGAAATACGTAATCTTATAAAAGAGCTTGGTAAAAGTAAAACGGTTATTATAAGCTCACATATTCTCCAGGAAATCAGCGCAATATGTGACCGTGTTGTTATTATTAATAAAGGAAAGATTGTAGCTGAGGATTCTCCTGAGAATCTGTCACAGCTTCATACAACCAAACAACAGCTTACCGTAAGAATAGCAGGGGAGCGTCAGGCTATAAAAAATGTGCTTGAGAGTGTTCAGGGAGTCAGAAAAATAAAAGAAGTGGGAATAAAAGAAAACGATTCTTATGACTTTATTATTGATGTTGAAGGCGGATTTGATGTGAGAAAACCGCTATTTAATGCACTTTCTTCAAAGAATATGCCTATACTGATGCTTACCTCTACAAAAATGAGTCTTGAAGATGTATTTATTGAGCTTACAAAGAGTGTTGAAAATTCAAAGGGAGGGAAAAAATAATGAAAGCAGTTTTTTTAAGAGAAATAAAAGCTTATTTTAATTCTCCCCTGATGTATATACTGATGTTTATATTTCTTGTTGTATCATTCATATTTTATCTTATGTACAACATCATGAGTCAGTATGCATCTATGATGCCTGTTATGTACAGTCTGAACACAATGTTCTTGTTTTTGGTGCCTATGCTCACCATGCGGCTGTTTTCCGAAGAGAAAACTCAGAAGACCGATCAGCTACTGTTTACTTCACCGAATTCAATAACTTCACTTGTTATGGGGAAATTTTTCTCTGCATTTTTTGTGTTTGTTATTATGATGTCACTGGTTGCTGTTTATGCATTGATAACAGCTATTTACGGAAATCTTGATATTGCTTCATTTTTAATAATGTATATCGGCGAGTTGTTGATAGGTGCTTCTTTTGTTGCAGTTGGATTGTTTGTATCATCAGTTTCTACCAATCTTATAATATCTGCATTGGTATCATTTGGACTGCTTCTTATCTTTTACTTTTCCGAAATGATACCGGGGATATTCGGCAATCCCGAATGGTTGGTGAAAATTTTCAGTTTCTTTTCTCTTTCATACCGATTTGATAATTTCGGAATGGGATTACTTGCCTGGGACAGTATATTCTATTATCTTTCATTTGCGGGGATATTTATATTCCTTACCATCAGAATGATTGATAAAAAGCGCTGGTCATAAGGAGGAGTACATCATGATAAGAAAATTACTTAATTCAAAAAAAATCCGCTGTGGTATCGGTGCAACCGTGATTACCGTTATGTTTATCATATTTGTGTTGCTTGTTAATACTTTTGTGTCGGTAGTTACGGATAAGTTTCCGGGGCTTAATATAGATTTAACTGCAAACAGGCAATTTGATATTTCTGAGGCTACCGTTGAAGCCTTAAAGACTGTTGAGAAGCCGGTTTCAATGAAATTACTGCTTCCCGGATCAGAAGGGGAGCCGATGATTGAAGAGCTGCTTAACAGATATAAGCAAATTAAAGATGATATTGAAATTACTAAGTTAAATATTGAAAAAAATCCTGCTATCGCTCAAAAATATGAAAATGTTGATCCTTACGGTACTCTTATTATAGAAATCGGGGATAAATATGAAGCCATCAGTGTAGGGGCAATATACGGAAACAGCGGGAGTATGGAAAAAGCAGAAGGGCTTATTACCAACGGAATAATGGCAGCATATAAAGGTGTTAAGAAAACCGTTTATTTTTCCGAAGGACACGGCGAATTGCCTGCATACGGTATTGCACAGGCTGCAGCTAAAAATTATTACGAATATGATGTTCTTGATATCACTACAAAAAAAATTGAGAACTGTGATATGCTTGTTATTTTTTGTCCCGACACAGATTTTTCTCAGGGGGAAATTGCTCTTATTGAAAGCTATGTTTTAAATGGCGGAAATCTACAGATATATCTTTCACCCGAACATGAATATTTACCTAATTTATGCGAATATATTCGTGAGTGGGGGGTAGATGTTAAAAACGAAGTTATTGTAGAGAAAAACCAGGAAAATGTTACTCAGCAAAAAATGTTTATTGCGGTTAAGGATGATAATGATTATACAAAAAATGTGAAAAAAAATCAGTATTATACCTATGCCTTTAAGTTGGATAACTTATACAGCAATACTAAAGGAATAACCTTACATCAGGTGTTAAAAAGCACCGATAAAGCTACAACTCTTAACCAGGATGGAGATACCGGGAATATAGGAACTCATATAATTTCTATGGTTTCCGAAAGAGTCCTTGATGATAATTCAACGGTTAAAATGTATGTATCAGGTTCTTCGCTTTTATTCGAAAATTCTGATTATATGTACAATGAAGAAATATGTCAGAGTGTGATGATGGGAATTCTTCCTTCTAAAAACTATGTTGAGATTGCTGATAAAATGACACAGGATGTTAAATTGTTGATGACAGGTACTGATCTTGCTTTTGTTGCAATTGTAATATTTCTTTTAGCAATCGGAATTCTTGTGAGCGGTATTGTAGTCTGGTCCAGGAGGAGAAAGCTGTAATGAAAAAATATAAGAATTATATTTTGCTTGGTATCCTGATTGTGTTACTGGTAATTGCTGTTATTGTAATTTCAGACATAAATACCGATGAAACGGATAATCCGGAGAATGATTATGAGGTTACTGAAATTTATTCGGTTATGTCAGATGATATTGCTTCGGTAGAAATAAATAATACCTACGGTGAATATACTGTAATTAACGGTGAAACCGTTTCCGTTAAAAATAAAAATGTGGATCTGGATACCGAAAAGCTTAAAAATATGCTAAGCGAGGTTTCTTCTGCGTATGCTTTTGAAATTGCTTCGGAAGGAGGAGATTACAAAGCATTTGGCTTGGATATGCCCAAGGGTACAGCTGTTATCAGTTTAAATAATGCTGAAAAAATCAATGTGCATATAGGTGATGCAACACCTACTTCAAGCGGTCGTTATATGAAGCTTGGTAATTCTGATATTGTTTATATTATATCGGAAAGCGCCTCTGAAGTTTTTTTAAGGAAACTTGACTATTACAGAAACACCGTATTATTCACGGTTGATGTTGCAGATGTTAAAGCATTTGAATTTACAAAAGACGGAAATAGAGTTGCTTTTGTAAGAAACAGTCAGACTGATCTTAACAGAAATACTTTTGCTTC
Organism: Oscillospiraceae bacterium; assembly: GCA_015068665.1. GTDB lineage: Bacteria > Bacillota > Clostridia > UMGS1840 > HGM11507 > SIG450. The sequence goes on from SVKB01000004.1 coordinate 29,789, forward strand.
ATTTAATATGGTAACCCCATATGAATGGGATGCAGAAGGTCCTGAAATTGAAAAAATAATCGGATTAATGAATCAGCTTGAAATAAAAGAATATGTTGATGATAATCCGCAAAATCCTGAACTGTACGGACTCAGAAATCCTTCTGCCAACATAATAATAACCAAGCATGATGGTAGCAAAAATAGTTTGTATATAGGAAAAAATAAGGATTCAGATATTTATATTTCCGTAGACGGAAATCCGAATGTATATCTTGTTGAAGGGGCGGGGTTTGAATTTTTAAGCTTTGAACCGGGAGCTTTCTTACAACAATTCGTTTCCTTAAGGCTTATAGATCAGCTTTCTAAATTCAGATATATTCATAATGATATTGACATTGAATTTGACATAAAGAAAATCGATGTTGAAACTCATGATATAAAAGTAAACGGAAAGCTGGTTGACGAGAAAAGCTTTAAAGCTATGTATACAGAAATTATAAGCATGACAACCGGAGGAATATTAAATGAAAATCCTACGGGAAATCCGGTTTTAAGCTACGAATTTACTTATCTTGACGGAGAAAAAGAAATAGTTAAATTCTATATAGTTGACGAGAGAAAAATAGCTGTTGTTTTAGAAGGTGCTTCTGTTTTTTATGTTGATTCATCACAGTTTGAAAAACGAATCAATGTAATTGACGATATTATCAAAAACAATTTTTAAGGAGAATTGGGATGAATTTTATAAAAGAATTCTTATATTCCATCCCTATCCCCATGTGGATTAAAGTTTTTTTAGCCTCCATGATTCCTTTTATCGAGGCGAGATATGCGATACTTTTCTTCGTGGATATGGGAATGCCCTTCTGGGAATTATTTATAATAAGTGTGTTGGGAAATATGGTTCCGATACCGTTTATTATTTTGTTGTTCAGACCAATTGTCAATTGGTGTCTGTCAACAAAGTATTTTAAAGGGATAGGTCAAAAGCTTGATGAAATTGCAAATGAAAAAGCAACAAAAATGAATAAGCTTGAAGGTTGGGGGTTATTTATATTTGTAGCCTTACCGGTTCCGGGAACAGGTGCTATATCAGGTGCACTTGCGGCAACAATTCTGAAAATGCGAATAAGCCGGGCTTTGCCGATTATTCTTATTGGAACTATAGTAGCTACATTTATTACAACCGGTGCTTTGGAAATTATAACTAATTTAACAAAAGTTTTTTTATAAAGGGAAAGGTGAATACTAATGAGAAAATTTTTTACATCCGAATCTGTTACTGAGGGGCATCCGGATAAAATATGTGATCAGATTTCAGATGCGGTTTTAGATGCTATATTAAGTGTTGATAAAAATGCAAGAGTAGCGTGTGAAACGGCAATTACTACCGGTCTTGTGCTTGTAATGGGAGAGATTACTACAACTGCAACTATTGATTATCAGACATTAGTCAGAAACACTGTGAGGAACATTGGTTATGACAGAGCTAAATATGGCTTTGACTGTGAAACCTGCGGTGTCATAACCGCGATTCACGAACAGTCACCGGATATTGCTATGGGTGTTGATAATTCCTACGAAAGCAAAAATGAAAACACCGAAAAGGAGCATGGCGCAGGAGACCAGGGAATGATGTTCGGTTTTGCATGCGATGAAACCGACACTTTAATGCCAATGCCTATATATCTTGCTCACAAGCTGTCCAAAAGACTTACTGATGTAAGAAAAAATAAGCTGGTAGATTATTTAAGACCTGATGGAAAAACTCAGGTAACAGTTGAATATGTTGATGACAAGCCGTCAAGAATTGAAACAGTCGTTTTATCAACACAGCATAGCGAAACTGTTTCTAATGAAGTTTTGAGAAAAGATATGATTGATCTTGTAATTAAAGAGGTTTTACCTGCTGAAATGCTGGATGAGAACACTAAGATTCTTATTAATCCTACAGGTCGTTTTACAGTTGGCGGACCTATGGGAGATGCAGGTGTTACCGGAAGAAAAATAATTGTTGATACATACGGAGGGTACGCACGTCACGGGGGCGGTGCTTTTTCAGGTAAAGATCCCACAAAGGTTGACCGTTCAGCTGCTTATGCGGCAAGATATGTTGCTAAAAACATTGTAAAAGCAGGTCTTGCAAAAAAATGTGAAATACAGATTGCGTATGCTATAGGTGTAGCAAAGCCTGTCTCGGTTTTAGTTGATACTTTTGGTACAAATGTTATTGATGAAGCAGTTATTGAAAAGCTTGTTGAAAAGCATTTTGATTTAAGACCAAGTGCTATCATAGAGCACTTTGATTTACGAAGACCTATTTATAATGCAACTGCGGCTTACGGTCATTTTGGCAGAGAGGATGTTGAATTCCCCTGGGAGAAAACTGATAAAGCCGAAATACTGAAAAAAGAAGCTAATCTTTAAAAAGAGGTTATAAAAATGAGCACTAAAGTAAAAATATTATTCTGCGACGATGATAAGAATATATGTGAGCTTGTCCGTTTGTATCTTGAGAAAGAAGGCTTTGAGGTTATAATTGCCGAAAATGGAAGACAGGCAGTTAACAGCTTTAACAGAGAAAATCCCGCCCTTGTTATTCTGGATATTCTTATGCCTGAAATGGACGGTTACGGAGTATGTAAGGAAATAAGAAAAAACAGCTCTGTTCCTATAATTTTTCTTACTGCGAAGGGTGATGTTTTTGATAAGGTTCTGGGGTTGGAACTGGGTGCGGATGATTATATGGTAAAGCCCTTTGATGTTAAAGAGCTTATAGCCCGAATGAAAGCTGTTTTAAGAAGGTTTGACAGAGAAGGTGAACCGGATAAAGAGGATGTTGTTGTTTATGATAAAATCAGCATCAATTTATCCAATTATGAATTGAAAATTAATGGAGTTGTAGTTGAAATACCTCCTAAAGAGCTTGAGGTTCTCTATTATCTTGCTTCAAATCCGAATAAGGTGTTTACACGTGATCAGTTATTGTCAAATGTGTGGGGATATGACTATTACGGCGATTCAAGAACAGTAGATGTTCACATAAAAAGAATCAGGGAGAAAATTGAGAATGTAAGTGATAAATGGAATTTAAAAACCGTGCATAGAGTCGGTTATAAATTCGAGGTGTTATAGAATGGTATTTAAAAAGATATTTACTTATTTTGTAACTGTATTACTTATTGTTACCGTAATACTTGGTGTGGTAATATTTTATTTTCTCGGAAATTATGTTATATCCCAGAAGGAAAATATGTTAATAAGAGCGGGAGAGCGAATAAGTGCTGTTTCGGAAGGTATAATAAAACGGGAGCCTGACAAATTCGTTTCGTATTATGAAATGTTCAGCGGGCTTTCTGCACAAAATCTTGACAGTGATATTATACTTACCGATGCCGGAGGGAAAATTATCGTATCAGCCGGCGTTATATTAAAGGGAAAATCTATTATGATTCCCCCAAATATGCTTGCGACAGTCAGCGAGGGGGATAACTGCTCTCAGGTGGCTACCATCGGTGGTGAAAAGGATTCGAGTCTTATAGTCGGTGTTCCTCTTAAAACAGGTAAGATAGTTATCGGAGGAATATACCTAATTACAATGCTTCCGGAAATAACTAAATTACGCTCCGATGTTATTAAGATTTATCTTATATCAGGTATTTTTGTTTTTTTATTGTCTCTTATTCTTATTTTTATACTTACAAAAAGAATTACCGATCCTGTTAAAGCTATGAGAAAGGCTTCTAAGGAGTTAAGTAACGGAAATTTACAAACCAGAGTAAAGGTTTATAATAAGGATGATGAAATAGGACAGCTTGCAGAACAATTTAACAACATGGCTGATTCTCTGGAAAAATCTGAATATTTAAGAAAAGCCTTTGTTTCAGATGTTTCTCACGAACTGAGAACACCAATGACAACTATAACGGGATTTATTCAGGGGATGTTAGACGGTACTGTTCCTGAAGAAAAAAGAAAGGAATACCTTACAGTTGTTCTGGAGGAGTCAAAAAGACTGTCAAAGCTTGTTAATGATCTTCTAGATATTTCCCGACTGGAATCCGAAGAGGTTAAGCTTGAGCCTTCAACTTTCGATATAAATGAGCTTATAAGAATATCCATAATAAGCTTTGAAAATCAGTTTGATCAAAAAAAGCTTACCGTAAATGCTTCCTTCGAAAAGGAAGGGGAGCTTGTGTTTGCAGAGAAGGACAGTATAAAGAGAGTTGTTACAAATCTTCTCGATAATGCCATAAAGTTTTCTTTTGAAAATGGTATAATTGATATTTCTACAAAGCAAAAGGGAAACAAGGTTTATGTTTCGGTGAAAAATGAAGGCGAGGGAATCAGTCAGGCTGATCAGAAGACTATTTTTGAAAGATTCTATAAGCTTGATAAATCAAGAAGTCAGAATAAAAACGGAGTCGGTCTCGGACTTCATATTGTAAAACGTATAATAAATAAGCATGGTGAAAAAATATGGATTAACAGCGAAGAAGGAAAATATGCTGAGTTTGTGTTTACACTTAAAAAATAAATACAATATTTATCAGTTATTCAAACTTTGTTCACAAAACAATGCTATAATACAGTTAAGAATAAAAAAAGGAGGCGTGCATTTATGTCTGAAATATATAATAACGGATGGCATGATGACGATTTTCAAAAGAGTTCAGAATCCCATGCTGAAGAAACTCATTTTACCTATAACGAAAGCTACTTAACTCCAAAAAAAGAAAAGAAAACAAAAAAAGGTTTCTTTAAAATGACAGCGCTTATGCTTGTAGCAGCTATATTAGGCTCGCTTATTACCTGTGGTGTGTTTGCAATCGTTCTTCCTGATTATGTTAATCAGAAAATGAGAAACTTTTCATTTACTGCACCCAGTAATTATACTCCTACCAGCAGTGATAATGTTAACTCTGATACGGGTGTTAATGTTATTCCCGGAACTTTATCCGTGGTTGATATTGCAAAAAAAGTCGGCCCGGCTGTTGTCGGGATTGTTTCTACAGTTCCAAGACAATCTTTTTTCGGTGTTACAGAGAGTCAGGGAAGCGGTTCGGGTATAATTGTTTCCAATGACGGCTATATTGTTACCAACAATCACGTTATTGAAGGAGCTTCGAAAATAACTGTTCATTTAAGTAGCGGAGAAACCAAAAAGGCTACTGTTGTCGGTTCGGACTCAAGAACCGACCTTGCTGTACTTAAGCTTGAACAGGGAATATATCCTTATGCTGAATTAGGTCATTCAAGTGAGCTTGAGGTTGGTGAATTATGTGTTGCTATAGGTAACCCTCTTGGAATGGAGTTTGCAGGCAGTGTTACCGTTGGTTATGTGAGCGCACTTAACAGGACTGTTGAAACAGACGGCAAAACTCTGACATTGATTCAGACAGATGCCGCAATTAATTCAGGTAACTCCGGTGGCGCTCTGGTTAACACAAGAGGGCAGGTAATAGGTATAAACACCTTGAAAATAGCTTCTACCGGTGTTGAGGGTCTTGGATTTGCAATTCCGATTGATGAAGCAAAACCTGTATTTGATGATTTGATGAATCACGGATATGTAAAGGGACGTCCTGTCATAGGTATTGTCGGCAGAGATATCTCCGCTGATATCGCGCAGTATTACGGATATCCTGAAGGAATCTTTGTGGAACAGGTTCAGCAGGATAGCGGAGCTCATAAGGCAGGTATTTCGCGCGGTGATATAGTAACTAAGGCTGACGGAGTTCGTGTTAAAACAATTGAAGAGCTTAATAAAGTCAGAGATAAGAAAAAAGCCGGAGCAACAATCAAGCTTGAATATGACCGTTCCGGAAATATATACAGTGCAGATGTTGTATTAGGTGAAGAAAAAGTAACTAATAATTAATATTAAAAATCTCAATCCGGTCGGATTGAGATTTTTTAGTTTTGTTCTTTTAATATGAATGTTTTAAAATCGGTAATCTCTTTATTTTCTTTTGATATAATATAATCGGATATCTTATTTTTTATATTATTATATTCATCAGCAGAAAGAGTTACCGTATTGTCTGCATCCGGTTTTAAATTTAAAAAATCAAAAACACCCTTTTTGCATGTTATAACAATAGTTTCTTGTTCATCCATAGTAATGAGGTCTTCATTACTTGCTTTGTATTCAATTGCTTCGGGAACGCTTCTTTGTTTAGCCATATTATTTACAGGTGAATTAACTGTATCGGTTAAAGGTGAGTCAGCAGTGTTACCTATCGGTGAATTAACTACATTATTTGCTGGTGAATTAACCGATATGTTATTAAAAAAGAAAATGGCAACGCAAGCTGCTGCAATTACCGCAGTGTTAATTATCGGGTGGAAAAGGGTTTTCTTTGTCTTTTGTTTATTGCATTCATCAATTCTTATATTTAAATCTTGAAGGAATGATGGCGGCAATTCCTTTTCGGGTAATGATTTCAGTTCACGGTGAATATTTAAAATTGAGTTATATTCTCTTAAAAAATCAGCATCCTCTGCCAGTTTTTTATCAAATACTTTAAGTTCTTTTGCCGTTATGGTGTTGTCAATTTTTTTATATATAAGCTTTAAATGTTTGTTTTTCATTTTAAACTCCTTCTGCAACGGATTTCTACTTATATGACTTAAAATCAATTAAAAAGTTCCATATTTTTCTTAAGAAGTTCTATTAATTTATCTCTTGCTCTCGAAATTTTTGATTTTACGGTACCTAAGGGTAAAGCAGTTATTTTTGCAATTTCTTCATAAGAAAATCCCTCTATAAATCTGAGTATCATCATTTGCTTGTGATGAGGTGGGAGTTTATCTATAGCCTCGTTTAAAACCTTAAGTCTTTCTTTTTGCAAATAAGATTCCTCCGGTGTGGTGTTGTGACTGTTTTTGCTTGCCGTTGTTTCGTCAAACGGCAAGGGGACATCTTCAGTGGAAACCGACGCTTCTTTTTTTCTTTTTTTGAGATAATTCATACAAACATTATAGGAAATAGAGTAAAGCCATGTTGAGAATTTAGATATCCCTTTAAAGCTTTTTAAACCTTGCCATGCTTTTAAAAAAGTATCCTGAGATGCGTTTTGAGCATCCTGTTCATGTCTTAATATTCTGTAGGCATATCTGAAAATATCGTTTGAATATTTTAATACGAGCTGATCAAATGCACCCCGATCACCCTGCTTGGCTGAATTTATTAGTTTTGTTTCGTCGTACATGTAAAACTCCTTTTAAAAGATAGCACCAAAAGCTTCAATGATATTTTTAACCTTAATGATTTCCATTCCCTCTATTGATATATTGTTTTTGTTATGGGGGACAACAGCTTTTTTAAATCCCAGCTTATATGCTTCAATCAGTCTTTTTTCAAGGAATGAAATATTTCTTACCTCGCCGGTTAAGCCGAGTTCTCCCAGTACAATCATATCCTCAGGAACGGGTTTGTTTTTAAAACTTGATGCAACTGAAACTGCTATCCCGAGGTCAATTGCAGGTTCATAAGATTTGAGACCGCCTGTAATGTTTATATAGGTATCCTGTGAACCTAAATTAAGCCCGGATTTTTTTTCCAGTACAGCAAGAACAAGATTTGAACGGTTATAATCTATTCCGGTTGCCATTCTTCTTGGTGTGCCGAAGTTTGAAGAAGTAACAAGAGCCTGTATTTCAGCAAGAATGGGTCTTGAACCCTCCATTGAGCAAATAACTACCGTACCGGCTGCGTTTTTTGGTCTGCCTTCAAGAAACATACTTGAAGGATTGTCTACTTCTATTAAGCCTTTATCGGTCATTTCAAATACACCGATTTCATTTGTTGATCCGAAACGGTTTTTTATTGATCTTATAATTCTGAAGTTGGAATATTTTTCCCCCTCAAACTGTAAAACGCAATCTACCATGTGTTCAAGTACCTTAGGCCCGGCAAGCGTACCGTCCTTGGTTACATGTCCTACTATAAAAACAGTAATATTATTTTCTTTTGCATATCTTGTGATTTTTAATGTGCATTCTCTTATTTGCGATACTGTGCCGGGAGCGGATTCCAGCTCATCCGAATAGGTGGTCTGAATAGAGTCAATAACCACAATTTGCGGTTTTAGTTCAATAATATCCTCTATAATCATATCAACTTCTGTTTTTGAAGATATGTATATATTAGGATTTCCGTGGGCTAATCTGTTTGCCCTTAATTTGATTTGTTCAACTGATTCTTCCGAGGAACAGTATAACACATTTATGTCATCAGTGATTTTTCTGCACATCTGAAGAAGAAGGGTGGATTTTCCTATTCCCGGATCACCGCCCACCAGATTAACTGAACCGCAAACAACTCCACCGCCAAGAACTCTGTCAAATTCCTTTATACCTGTGGTTATACGGTTTTTTTCGCTTACCGTAACGCCGTCTATTTTTATCGGTTTTACGTTAGATACTACTGAAATTTTTTTGTTTTTTCCTCCGGAGATTATTTTTTCCTCACTGAAGGTGTTCCATTCGCCGCAATCCGGACATTTACCTAACCATTTTGAAGCTTTATATCCGCACTCTGAACAAAAAAAGAATGTATTTTTAGCCAAAATTCTATACCTCCATATATTTTTTTATGGTTGGCCATACGGAAAAGGTTGAAAAATAGTTTAAAAATGATATCAGGAACAAAGGTGTAACAATCATACCGATTACCGGAATATAGTAAAATGTTACCGTTATAAGCCCTAATATTACTGCTGCAACCAAAAGATTAAGCGGTAATTTTATAAGAGCAAATAATAAAGCATTTTTGAATACTGCAAAAAAAGGAATATCATAAAAAACTATTAAGGGATATATGTAGAAGCTCATCATAAGCATTATCAGATTAACTAATAACAATGGCATCAGAAAATTCTTGAAATGAGGAATTGCTTCTGCATTAAAAAGTGCAACAGTATATGAAAACAGGGGAATAAGTGTAATTATAAACGCGAATAATCCCTTGAAAAAGTTTTTTCTGAAATGTTCAAAAAAATCAGAGAGAAAAAAAGATGGTTTATCCTCGGCAATACAGTAGTTAATATAGGTCATTCCGCATATAGCGGGACCAATTGTTATCACAGGAAGACAAACTACGGTAAAAAGCATACTGGTTTTGATAAATTTATTAAAATTGAAAAATAAGTAATAAAATAATAAAAACGGACGTTTAAGCTTGCGTTCATCCTTACGAACGCCTCGTCCCGGGCCGTACCCCCTGAATGAAAAAATACCCATATATATCATCCTTTCTCAAGTGAATCATTTTTATTAGTATCAGCTTCATTATACTATATAATTACAATTATTTCTACAAGAATTTAAAAAAACTTGATTTTTTATATATTATATCTTATAATTATACTTGGATTGGAGTTGTTATTTTGCTTAAAAACATAAAAGACCTTACCCTGGAAGAATTAACTGAATATTTTAAAGGAATAAGTCAACCGGCATTTAAGGCAAAGCAGTGCTTTAAGTGGTTATCTGCCGGGGTTACCGATTTTTCTGAAATGACAGATATAAGTAAAGATTTAAGAAAAACTCTTGCTGATGATTTCTTTATCAGCGTACCTGAAATTTCGAGAAAACAAGTATCTAAAGACAAAACAGTTAAGTATCTTTTTAAAAATACAGACGGTACATATATCGAAACCGTTGTTATGACATATAAGCACGGCATATCTGCCTGTCTTTCTACGCAGGTAGGGTGTAATATGGGATGTAAATTCTGTGCTTCTACCATTGGCGGTAAAGAAAGAAATCTTACTGCAGGTGAAATACTTGATCAGATTATTTTCGCAAGCAAGGATATGGGGCAAAGAATATCTCATGTTGTTCTTATGGGAATGGGAGAGCCGCTTGATAATTATGATGAGGTTATCCATTTTTTGAAAAATGTTACAAATCCACTCGGACTTAATTTATCATATAGACATATATCGTTATCAACCTGTGGGCTTGTACCTAAAATCGAAATGCTTATGAAGGAAAAAATGCCTATAACACTTTCAGTTTCACTTCATGCCCCCACTGATGAAAAAAGAAACCAGATTATGCCGGTTAATAAGAAATACAATATCACTATGCTTATGGATTCGTTAAAAAAATATGTTGATTATACCGGCAGGCGTATTTCTTTTGAATACACTCTGATAAAAGGTTTTAACGATTCTTTCGAAGATGCGAAAAAACTTGCCGGACTTTTAAAGGGAATGCTTGCTCACGTGAATCTCATTCCTGTGAACGAGGTCACCGAGACCGGGTTTAAAAAGCCGGAAAATGTTAACCGATTTAAAAACTGGCTGATTGATATGAATGTTAATGCAACCGTCAGAAGAGAATTGGGTTCGGATATTGATGCTGCATGCGGGCAGCTCAGGAAAAAGGAGATGAAATAATGGATTGCGGATATAAAACAGATATAGGACTTGTCCGTTCGGTAAATGAAGACCGTTATTTGTTTGTTGACACCAAGGAATATAAGCTTCTGGTAGTTGCAGACGGTATGGGAGGACACGAAGCAGGTGATGTTGCAAGTCAGATGGCAATTGATGAAATTGTAAGGTACAATCTTGCAGTTGGATTTGCGGAAGATACAGTTGAAAAGCTTAAGGAATGTATTTCCGGAGTGAATGAAAAAATATTCATTTATTCCAGCAAAAACCACAAGGTCAAGGGGATGGGAACCACTTTGGTGATTGCCGTGGTGGTAGATGATAAGGTATATTTTGCCAATGTGGGAGACAGCCGCGGTTACATTGTTGGTGACGGTATAAAAAAGATAACTATTGATCATTCCTATGTGGAAGAGCTGTTGCTATCGGGAGAGATTACGGCCGAAGAGGCATATTATCATCCGAATAAGAATCAGATTACACGTGCTATAGGTACACAGCCTACTGTTAAAGCGGATGTTTTTGTATGTGAAATAGAAAAGAATGATATTGTGTTTCTATGTAGTGACGGATGCTCCAATATGCTGCATGATGAAGAAATTCTTTATATTCTGAAGCAGCATGCTTCATTGCAGGAAGCGGCAGATACTCTTGTAATAAGTGCCAACGATAACGGCGGATACGATAATATAACAGTTGTTTGTTATTCCGAAGGGAAGGGGGCGTGATTTAAGTGATTGGTAAAATTTTAGGTGACAGATACGAAATAATTGAAGAAATCGGCAGTGGCGGAATGGCTATTGTGTATAAAGCTAAATGCAAGATGCTGAACCGTGTTGTAGCAGTCAAGGTTCTTAAGGATGAATTCAAAAAAGACGAAAGTATAGTAAGTAAATTCAATCGTGAATCACAGGCTGCAGCCAGCCTTACTCATCCTAATATTGTATCAGTATATGATGTGGGAAGGGATAATGATGATTATTACATTGTAATGGAGTTGGTACAGGGACAAAATCTTAAGGATTATATACGTGAAAATCCTAAAATGGATTGGAGGCAGGCACTTAAGTACGCAATGCAGATAAGCTCTGCTATCGCACATGCTCACCGTAACGGTATAATTCACAGAGACATAAAGCCGCATAATATAATTCTGTCTAAGGACGGTAATTGTAAGGTTGCGGATTTTGGAATTGCTTCTATGAACAAAAATGCTGAAACCCAAAGAATAAACGAGGGGATAATGGGGTCAGTTCATTACATTTCTCCCGAGGTTGCTAAGGGGAAAATCGGCGATGAAAAGAGTGATATTTATTCACTTGGAGTTACTATATATGAACTGTTGACCGGAGTAGTTCCCTTTGATAATGAAAATCCTGTTTCGGTAGCCCTGATGCATATAAATCAAACCCCTAAGGCTATTAAGGATATCAATATAGCAGTTCCTCTTGTTTTGGTTCAGATCGTTAATAAAGCAATGCATAAGGATGCAGCGCAAAGATATCAGTCAGCAAACGAATTGTACAAAGCTTTATACGCAATATCAAACGAGCCTGATTATTTTACCGCAGAGCCTGAAACCGGCAGTGATGCGAAGAATCATACTATTACAATAGACACTAAGACTGTTCGGGAGGAAATGGAAAAAAGTGCTTCAGACACAACCGAAAAGGAAGAAATCATAACTGAATCAGATTTTACAGAAGAACCGGAGCAGAAAACACCGGAGGATGTCGTTAAAGTTGACATTGATGATTCCAAGGAAAGAAAAAAAGAAAAAAGAAAAAAAGGATTTTTAACTGATTTATTCCAGGTAAACAATCCCAAGGATAAAGTTGCCATTATTGCTGCTGTCATAGTATCATTAATTATGATTGGCACGGTACTTGGAATTGCGGTTGGAGTGTTGTTCCCGGGAGGGGGAACATCGGGAGACGGCGAATTTGTTATTCCGGAATTTACGGGTAAAAATATTAACGAGGTTACCGAAGAATATAAAAATACCGAGCTTAAAATTACTATAGTTAAGGAATTTGATGAGGATACTCCTGCTGATATAATTATTCATCAGAATGTACCAAAAGATAAAAAGGTCAAGCTTCCCTATGAAATAAAGCTTACTGTTTCCCGTGGAGAAAGAGAAATAATTCTTTCCAGTTATATCAACAAGGAAGCCAGACAGGTTGAACTTGAAATTAATGAGCTTGGTTTAACTTATGCCGAAAAAGAAGAATTCAATGAGGAAATTCCTGTCGGATATGTTATTTCTCAGGATCCGCTTCCGGGGGAAGAGGTTGAAGACGGAGATAAGATAACCTTTGTGGTAAGTAAAGGGGCAGATAATGAGCTTGTAGAGGTTCCGGAGCTGGTTGGATTAACAGAAGCTCAGGCAAAATCCCGTTTAACAGATTATGAATTTGTTCTTGGGGGTATAATCAGAAAACCCAGTAACGAGCCTGAGGGGACGGTAATTGAACAAAGTGCTCCTGCAGGAAGTGAATTGATTAAAAAATCTAAGATTACACTGACACTGAGCAACGGTAAAAAACAAAATCAGGATGAAGATAAGCCTTCCTCCTCTGATGGAGATACTACCTCGGAAAATAAACCGTCTACAAATAAACAGTCTGATGAGGATACTTCAGTTACCGTTAAAAAATATAATCTTGCACTGACATTGCCTGAAGGCAAGGAAGAGGTAGAGGTTAAGGTTGTTCAGGATGGAGAAACAGTCTATAATAAAAAAGTATCAACAAAATCAAAAAACCTTAATATTACATTAGAAGGTAACGGAAATCACAGCATTGTTGTTTACTATGATGATATGCTCGTAAAAACGCAAAAAATTAAAATTTAAGGATGTGTAGCTTTGATCCGGGGGATTATTGTAAAGGGCATCGGAGGATTTTACTATGTAAAATCCTCCGATGACATATATACTTGCAAGGCAAAAGGTGCTTTTCGTAAAAATAATATTCTTCCCTATGTGGGGGATTATGTTAATATACGGATTGTCAGCCATGAAAAAAAAGAAGGCTTTATAGAGGAAATTTGTCCGCGGAAGAATTTTTTAATAAGACCTCCTGTTGCTAATGTTGACAGAATGATAATTATATCTGCGGTTGCCGATCCGGGACCGGATACTGTCTTTATAGACAAGATGCTTGCAATTTGTGAATATAATAATATAGAACCGGTTTTGTGCTTTAATAAAATAGATTTATCTCATGATGCTTCTGTTATTGACGAATATGAATGCATCGGATATAAGGTAATCAGAACAAGTGTGATACAGGGAATAGGACTTGAAGCAATTAAAAGTCTTTTATCTGACGGTATCACTGCTGTTTCAGGATTTTCAGGAGTCGGAAAATCAAGCTTGTTAAGCTATGCTGTTGAAAAAAAGCTTGAAACAGGTGTTGTAAGCGATAAGCTTGCAAGAGGTAAGCACACTACAAGACATGTTGAATTGTTTGAAGTAACTAAAGGTCGTTTTTTTGCCGATACACCGGGGTTTTCCGGCCTTGATATTGATATTATCAGAAAAGAGGAGCTGGCTGGCTGCTTTGTTGATTTTGCCGCATATACAAGTGATTGCCGTTTCAAAGATTGCAGTCATACCTCTGAAATCGGATGTGCCGTTATCAATGCTGTTAAAGATGGAAAAATTGCGGCTTCAAGGCATGAAAATTACAAAGAATTATACGATAAACTTAAATTGATAAATGATTGGGAGAGGAAAAAATGATTAAAATTGCACCATCTTTATTAGCTGCCGATTTTGCTAATCTTGAGAAGGAAATCAAAGATATAGGGAATGCCGATTTTGTACATCTTGATGTTATGGATGGTCAGTTTGTGCCGAATATTTCATTTGGTATTCCTGTTATAAAAGCTTTGAGGAAGCATACCGGACTTACATTTGACGTTCATCTTATGATTAAAAATCCGCTTAAATATATCAAAGCCTTTGCTGATGCAGGAGCGGATATAATAACTTTCCATGTTGAAGCTGATGATGATGTTTCCGATACAATAAAAGAAATCAAGTCCTGTCAGAAAAAATGCGGAATTGTTCTTTCGCCTGATACTCCAGCTGAAGCTGTTATTCCATATCTTGATATGGTTGATATGATCCTTGTAATGTCTGTATATCCGGGGTTCGGAGGGCAGAAATATATTCCTGCAAGCGCAGATAAATTAAAGAAAATAAAAGAGTATATAGGGCAAAGAGATATTGACCTTGAAATTGACGGCGGAATTACAGCCGATAATGTTAAGCAGGTTATTGATGCAGGTGCCAATGTTATTGTTGCGGGAACGTCGGTATTTGGTAAAGAAAACCGTAAAGAAGCTATTGAGGGACTCAGAAAGTGATTACATATATTTTCGGAGCAGCACATATAGATAACTATGAATATCTTGAAAAAATTGATTTTTCCGACAGCTTTATTATTTGCGCTGATGGGGGAATAAGACATATTGAAAGATTAGGACTTACACCGGCTGTATATATCGGTGATTTTGATTCCTCGGTTAATGATGAAAAATACAGTAATAAAATTGTGTATCCCGCAGAAAAAGATGATACTGATTTAGGACTTGCAATAAATTACGCTGCGGAGCATGGCTTGAATAAATGCGTTGCAATCGGATGTCTCGGAGGCAGGATAGATCACACCTATGCAAATTTTTCATTAATTAAATATGCTTATGAAAAGAATGTGCAACTTAAATTGATTGATGAGAAAAGTTGTATATTTGCAGTTGGTGGACATTGTGAAATCCGTAAGGAAGGTTATAAATATATTTCCATATTTCCATGTGGAGAAAAGGCAACAGGAATAACTCTGCGGGGATTCAAGTATTCACTTGCAGATGCCGAGCTTGATCATTCTTTTCCGCTTGGGGTGAGTAATCAGTTGATTGAAGATAAGGCATATATTGAAGTGAAAAACGGGCTGTTGCTTATTATGATGGTGAAGGAGTAGTAATAATGAATATTATAGAGTTGCTTAAGGTTTTGCTTATTGGTATCGTTGAAGGAATTACAGAGTGGCTTCCGATTTCCAGCACGGGACATATGATTCTTGTTGATGAATTTATAAAACTGAACGTGACCGATGCCTTCAAGGAAATGTTTTTTGTTGTTATTCAATTGGGGGCAATTTTTGCAGTTGTTGTACTCTATATAAAAAAGCTGATCCCGTTCAGTGTGGAAAATAAAAAGCTTATATTGGATAAAAAAAGTCTTATCTTGTGGTTGAAAATAATTATTTCATGTATTCCGGCTGCTGTAATCGGACTTTTGTTCGAAGATGAGCTTGATGCTGTATTTTATAATTCTTACGTTGTTGCATTTATGCTGATTTTGTACGGTATACTGTTTATAATAATTGAGAAAAAGAATAAAAAAACGACAGTAAATGATATAGACTCGCTAAGTTACAGGACTGCATTTTCAATCGGATTGTTTCAGGTGCTTTCTCTGATTCCCGGGACGTCGCGCTCAGGAGCCACTATTCTTGGAGCAATACTGATCGGTACTTCGAGAGAGGTTGCTGCCGAATTTACTTTTTTTCTTGCAATTCCTGTTATGGCCGGAGCAAGTTTATTGAAGATAGTTAAGTATGTGTTGGAGGGATTTATTCTCAGTCAGTTTGAAATTATTATACTTATAACCGGAATGCTTACCGCATTCATTGTTTCGGTTTTGGCTATTAAATTTCTTGTAGGATATATCAAGAAAAACGATTTTACAGTTTTTGGCTGGTATAGAATTATTTTAGGTGTAATTGTTCTTTTATACTTTGTAATTTTTTAAAAATGCATAAATTTTCAAAAAAGACTTGAAATAAATAAACACAAGTGATATAATATACAAAAAAATTAATATTTATTAATCTTTGGAGGGATTAACATGAAAAAACTATTATCATTAATGTTAGCGCTTGTTATGGTGCTTGCAGTTTTAACTGCTTGCGGAGGTAACGAAGCGGACGATGTTCTTACAATGGCAACAAATGCTGAATTTCCACCATTTGAATATCTTGAAAACAATGAAATTGTTGGTGCTGATGTTGACATTGCTTTAGCAATCGCTGAAAAATTAGGCAAGAAATTGGAAATTACCAATATTGATTTCGACGCTGCTTTAACCGGCGCTGCTACCGGTAAATACGATATGGCAGTTGCAGGTATTACTGCTAACGACGAAAGAAGACAGAACATGAACTTCTCAGTTGATTATTATACAGCATCACAGGCTATTATTGTTAAGGCTGACAGTGCTATTGTTGCATCTAAAGATCTTGAAGGTAAGACCATTTCCTGTCAGGAAGGTACTACAGGTGAACAGTATCTTTTAGATAACGAGTATTCTATCCAGTCATTCAAAACCGGTGCAGAAGCTATCACAGCTTTAACAAGCGGTAAAGTTGATGCAGTTGTAATCGATGATGCAGTTGCAAGAGCATTATCTGCTGAACAAAACGGTGCAACAAAGGTTCTTGATGAAGCTTTAACTCAGGAAGCTTATGCTATCGCTCTTCAGAAGGGAAATGATGAACTTACAGCTGAAATTGACGGTGCTTTAGAGGCTTTAAAGGCAGACGGTACTCTTGCTAAAATATTTGAAAAATATGAGTTGCCGTACGATGCTGAATAATTGTTTTTAATTAAAGCGGCGTAAACTGTACGCCGCTTTTTTATGCAAAAAAATATAAGAAAGGTTATTGTTATGAATTCTATAATCAAATGGTTTGAAAATTGGTTTGAAACTCTCTATAATACATTTATAGTATCAGACAGATGGATAACATTGGTTGATGGTTTAAAAGCAACTCTTATTATGACAATCGGAGCACTTTTAATCGGTGTTGTAATCGGTACCGCGGTGGCTGTCGTAAAAGTTTTTGCAGCAGGTGTTAAAGGAAAAACATTATCTGATAAGGTTTTGATTGTGTTTGATAAGCTTTGTAATATATACATAACCGTTATCAGAGGTATTCCTGTTGTCGTTCAGCTTTTGATTTCCTTCTTTATTATTTTTACAACAGCAAAAGATGGGCTATGGGTTGCGACTCTTACCTTTGGTATCAATTCGGGTGCTTATGTTGCTGAAACTATCCGTTCCGGTATAATGGCAATTGATGTTGGTCAGATGGAGGCCGGTCGTTCACTTGGCTTTTCAAAGCTTCAGACAATGTGGCTGGTAATTCTGCCTCAGGCAATAAAAAATATTCTTCCTGCAATTGGTAATGAAATGATTGCACTTTTAAAGGAAACCTCGGTTGCAGGATATGTTGCTGTTATTGATATTACAAAAGCGGGAAATCAGATAAAAAACACAACATACGATCAAATTAATCCTATACTGCTTGTAGCTTTGGTTTATTTAGTTATAGTTATGTTTTTAACTTATGTTGTTGGAACACTGGAAAGGAGACTGAGAAAAAATGAACGATAATGTACTAATAAAAACAGTTGACCTTTGCAAACACTACTATGGCGGTAAAATAAAAGCTATAGACAATATCAATATGGAAATAAAAAAAGGTGAGGTTGTGGTTGTAATCGGGCCTTCAGGTTCGGGAAAATCCACCTTTCTGCGTTCTTTAAACCTTTTGGAGGATCCTACATCGGGTAACATCTTTTTTGATGGAACGGATATAACTAATCCAAAAATAAATATAAATGTTCACCGACAGAAGATGGGAATGGTTTTTCAGCATTTTAATCTTTTTGCCAATATGACAGTTCTTAAAAATATGACGGCAGCTCCGATAAGACTTTTGAAATTATCAAAAGAAGAAGCTGAGAAAAGAGCTATGGAGCTTCTTAATAAGGT
Organism: Oscillospiraceae bacterium; assembly: GCA_015068665.1. GTDB lineage: Bacteria > Bacillota > Clostridia > UMGS1840 > HGM11507 > SIG450. The sequence continues at coordinate 48,026 of SVKB01000004.1, forward strand.
TGGTCTGGCTGACAGGGCAAATGCTTATCCCTCGCAACTGTCAGGAGGTCAGAAACAAAGAGTTGCTATTGTAAGAGCGCTTTGTATGAATCCGGATGTAATGCTTTTTGATGAACCTACAAGTGCACTTGACCCTGAAATGGTTGGAGAAGTTCTTGATGTTATGAAAAATCTGGCAAATGAAGGAATGACTATGATTGTTGTTACTCACGAAATGGGATTTGCTAAAGAGGTTGCATCAAGAGTTGTGTTCTTTGATGAGGGGCAGGTTATTGAAGAGGGAGATCCGGATGTTATATTTGATAACCCGAAAACTGAAAGAATGCAGGCATTTTTGAAAAAAGTTCTGTAAAAATTAAAATACTCTGATTTTCAGAGTATTTTTTTTATTTAAAAAAGCTATAATAACATACAGGAGTTGATAAAGTTGTGCACAGCTGTTTCCTGTTTTTCTTCTGACAGTTATTTTGGCAGAAATCTTGATTATGAATATTCATTTGATGAAAATGTAATTATTATTCCGCGGAATTTTATTTTTAAGTTCAAAGAGCAAAAACAATTGCCTGAACATTATGCAATTATTGGAGTGGGTATAAAACAAGAAAATTACCCTCTCATGTTTGATTGTATGAATGAGCATGGTCTTGCCTTTGCCGGACTGAATTTTCCTCACAATGCTGTATATAATGATTATAAAAGCGACAGTCTTAATCTGGCTCCTTATGAGCTGCCGTTATGGATTTTGGCAAAATATAAAACAGTTCGGGAAATTATTCCGGTACTTGAAGATGTAAATTTACTTAATATACCTTTTTCTTCAAAATATCCTTTAACGCCTCTTCATTTTACATTTGCAGATAAAAAAGAAATGATAGTTTTTGAAGTCACCGAAAATGGAAATGAAATTTACTATAATGAGCTTAATACTCTTACTAATAATCCTGTGTTTTCGGTTATGAGTGAAGAAATGAATAAATATATAGGATTATCTGTTCGTAATCCTGTTTATTCTGAAAATGATATATATGAAAGTAACGGTTTAGGCGGGCTTGGGCTGCCCGGAGATTATTCCTCGCGTTCGCGTTTCGTGCGTGCGGTTTTTAATAATAAGAATATGAAAAAATACTGCAATAACAGTTATGATGTAGTGCAGTTTTTTCATCTGCTCAATTCGGTATATCAGCTGGAGGGATGTGTTGAAACAAAAAACGGTGGATTATCAAAAACTATATACTCGTCATGTATGAATCTTAATACCGGTGATTTATATTATACAACCTATGAAAACACACAGGTTAAATGTCTTTCGTTACATCGTGAAAATTTAGATTCCGAAGAGCTTAAAGTGTATCCACTTATAAAAACACCTTGTTTTTTATATGGAAATTGAAGATATAAATTCTTTTTTAAAGCTGTCAAGGGCGTAAAAATCCATTGCTGAAATATAATATTTTTCAAGTCGGTCATGAGCCTTCTTTGCATTTTGTAAGATGCTTACGGTTTTCTCAAGCAAAGATTCATAAAGCTTTGTCTCATATTCGATTTCATCTTTATTAAGCTTACCGCAATCATATAAATGATTTGTTTCTATAATTTCACCCTTAAAGCACTGGTGATATTTGTTAGAGGTTATTAATGCACAGTCAAGCTCAGGGATAAAAATGTGCTCAATATGTGTATCGGGAGCTGTTGGACAGTATAAACTTTTAAAACTGAAGTTATTTTGTTTTAAAGCATTTTTAACACTTTCGGTTATTTTATACGTTAAGTCGCCGACTTGTGAATTCAGAACAAATATATTGCTGAAATTTGTGTTGATATCTATATAGTTTCTTAAACCGGACGGGGTTATTGCAGATATAAACTGTTTTTGCTCACCATATCCATAACCCTGTTTGCCTTTTGCAATTCTTTTTGTAAGGATTTTAGAAAAAGTATTTAAATCATTGCTTTTTACAGCTTTTTTATATTGAGCTTCCAAATTATTTTTAATATTTTTGAGTGATTTTAAGTAATTATACGATTGCTTGAAAATGTCTGAAATGTTGTCGGTTAGATCAATAATTTGATTTTTATAAGGCATTAATTTACTGTTGTCATAAAAATCTGCCAGGTTTATCATTTCATACAGCACACCGGGATATACGGGATCAATGATGTGCGGAGCGGTACCGTCTACAAACATGAGTTTTTTTTCTTTTATGATTACAGCATCAAGCGAATCAGGGTCTGAAGAGCAATGATAATATTCTATCATAAACCCCTTATTATCAAAATGCTCGGCAATATCTTTCATAAATGTGGATTTGCCAACTCCGGGACCGCCTTTGATTGTATATATTCTGTCCAGTTGATTTTTATTTGTCAGCTGATTATAATAGCTGTAAAAACCATCGGTAGTATTTCCGCCCGGGAAAAAATGTGTGTTGAATTTTTCCATATATTTCACCTCTTTAATAATTTATTCCATTGTGACAGAAATGTTAAATTTATATAAAAAAACAAAAACTTATTTGATTTTTAAAAAATATATGATATAATAAATCAAAAGAAAGTAAGTAGGAGTTGATTTTATGAGTAATAAAAATGTTATAACGCTTACCAAAGAAAATTTTAATGATTATTTTAATGGTGATAAACCGACTCTTGTTGATTTTTGGGCGCCTTGGTGTGGTCCGTGCCGTATGCTTGGACCTGTGATTGATGAGATTTCGGAAGCATATCTGGGACGGCTTAATGTAGGAAAAGTAAATGTTGATGAACAGCCTGAGCTTGCCGCTCAGTTTAAGATTATGACTATTCCGACTGTATATGTTGTTAAAGACGGAGAGATACTCGGACGAATCAACGGTGCTGTTTCCTATGAACAAATGGAAGATTTTATTGATGAATTGATTTAACGGAGTATATGATGGCAATAAAAAGCGTTGCAAAGAATAAAAAAGCCTGGCATGAATATTTTATTTTAGAAGAATTTGAAGCAGGTATTGAGCTTGTTGGTACTGAAGTAAAATCAGTACGTAAAGGAGCGGTAAACCTCAAGGACTCGTATGTTGATGTGAAAAACGGTGAGGCATTTATCATAGGTATGCATATAAGCCCCTATGAAAACGGGAATATATTTAACCGTGACCCTTTAAGAATAAGAAAACTGCTACTTCACAAAAAAGAAATATTCAAGCTTATGGGAAAGCTTACCGAGGAGGGGCTTACAGTTGTTCCTCTTGAAATATATTTAAAGGATAAATGGATTAAAATGAAAATTGCATTGGCTAAAGGTAAAAAGCTTTATGACAAGCGTGACGCCGCGGCTGAAAAAAGTGCAAAAAGGAATATGGAGCGAGTGCTTAAAAGCTTTAATAATTAAATGGGGATGTATCGGTTTCGACGGGGGCTTTGAAGTACGGGTAGCGAGTAGTTTTGAGCATAACTTAAAAAGCTTAAAATTTTTAAATATAAAAGCTAATAACGAATTAGTTGCTGCCTAATTAAGGCAGTCGTCTTACCCTTGAGGACCACGGCAGGGGATAAGGCGTCGATTAGTGGTGAACGTGAGTATACAATGCTTTGAGTATACCATGAATAATTAAGCAACCGAGCTGTAAAAGTTTTCTTATGGACTTTGCGGTAAGGTAATTAACCATAAGATACACTCGTAGAAGCCTGTATGAATGAACTTTCGGACAGGAGTTCGACTCTCCTCATCTCCACCAAAGAAACGGCAAGTTTTATGATTTGTCGTTTCTTTTATGATACATATACGAAGATATTATATTTTTTAAAAAAGGAGAAAAAATGCTTTTTACCGGGAAAGATCTTACAAAGATTATTGTGCCTCTTATGATTGAGCAGTTGCTTGCCATATCAATCGGTATTATTGATTCTATGATGGTAGCCAGTGCCGGAGAAGCTGCGGTATCAGGTGTTTCATTAGTTGATACCCTTAATCTTTTCTGGGTATATTTATTTACAGCATTGGCAGGTGGCGGTGCAGTTGTTATCTCTCAGCTTATAGGAAAAAAGGATCTTGAAAAGGCTTCACAATCAGCAAAGCAGCTTATATGGATTGTTCTTATTATTTCAACGACACTTGCTGTATTGGTACTTAGCTTTAAAAGTCCTTTGCTTCGTCTTGTTTTCGGTAAAATAGATGACGAAGTAATGTCCAATGCAAAAGTTTATTTAACATTTACAGCTCTTTCTTATCCTTTTTTTGCTATTTATAATGGATGTGCGGCAACATTTCGTGCTATGGGAAATTCAAAAATTTCTATGATTGCGTCCATTATTATGAATGTGATTAATGTTTTTGGAAATGCTATACTTATATTTATTTTTAAACTTGGAGCTGCCGGTGCCGCTATTGCAACTTTATGTGCCCGAATTGTCGGTGCAGTTATGATGCTTACATTAGTTCATAACAAAAATAATCTTATACATATTGAAAAAATATACATGTATAAGCCGGATTTTCTTCTGATAAAGAAAATCTGCAGCATCGGAATACCGAATGGAATGGAAAACAGTATGTTTCAATTCGGAAAGGTTATGACACAAAGTCTTATTTCCACCTTTGGCACTGCCCAGATTGCGGCAAATGCGGTGGGAAATGCTATGGCTCCATTACAGTATGTTCCCGGGAACGCACTTGGTCTTACAATGATTACTGTTATCGGAAGATGTGTTGGAGCAGGAGAAAAAGAGCAGGCAAAAAAATACGCAATTAAGCTTCTTGGTATTACTTATTCGGCTATTATACTGATATCCGTATTTATGTGGATTTTTGCAGAGCCTGTTATTGCCTTATATGGACTTTCACCTGAATCCTCCGGACTTGCCTGTGAGTTAATGCTCCTTCATTGTTTAGCTGTGTCTACAGTATGGCCATCAGGTTTTACTTTGCCTAATTCATTCAGAGCAGCAAGTGATGTTAAATTTACTATGTTGGTTTCAGTATGTTCCATGTGGGTTTTTCGTGTTGGATTAAGCTATGTATTCGGTTTGTATCTGAATATGGGCGTGAAAGGTGTCTGGCTGGCAATGTTTTGTGACTGGTCATTCAGAGCAACTGTTTACCTGATAAGATACATAAAGGGAGCATGGTTAAAATATGTATAATAAAAAAGGAGGGGAAAACGTGTATATCCCAAAACCAATTGATACAAATGATATAGTGCTGAGTAAAGATATTATCGAATTAAGTGAGCTGCTTGCCAGAAATACTCACGAAGTATGGGCTCAGACACGTATAAAACAAGGGTGGAAATATGGCATCGAGCGAGACGATTCCACAAAGGAGCATCCTTGTCTTGTTAAATACGATGAGCTTCCTGAAGAAGAAAAGGAATATGATAGAAATACTGCAATGGAAACCTTAAAGCTTATTACTAAGCTTGGTTATAAAATAATTAAAAAAGACGAAGAATAGGAAGGATGATAAAAAATGATATTAATGCCTAATTTTTTTGAAAAAGAAAACGGAATGGAAAGAGGATATGATTTAGCATCAAGACTGTTGAAAGACAGAATAATTCTTCTTTTCAGCGATATAACCGACGATCTTGCATGCAGCATTATTGCACAAATGCTATACCTTGAGTCTGTTGATCCGGATAAGGACATTTATTTATACATAAATTCTCAGGGAGGGTCTGTTAGTGCCGGATTTGGTATATATGATACCATGAGAAGGCTAAAATGTGACGTTTCTACAATTTGTGTCGGTCTTGCTGCCAGTATGGGCGCGTTCCTGCTTTCTTCCGGAACTAAAGGTAAAAGAATGTCTCTTGCCAACAGTCAGATAATGATTCACCAGCCTTTAGGCGGACTTGGAGGACAGGCTACCGATATGGAAATTACAGCACGAAATATTATGAGAATCAAAGCCAGGCTAAATAATATTTTAGCTGAAAACTGCGCTAAAACTATTGATGAAATTACCCGGGATACCGACAGAGATAACTGGATGTTTCCCGAGGAAGCACTGGATTATGGTCTTATTGATAAAATACTTTAATTTTGCTTCAAAAAAGAGTGTTTTTACACTCTTTTTTATTTGACACAAATGTAAAATAATGTTATATTTATATTAAGAAAAAATATAAGGATTTTGAAAATGATAAGATTAGATAAATTGCTGTCCAATATGGGAAAGGGTTCGCGGAGTGAGCTTGTTAAACTGATAAAAAAAGGTGCTGTTACAGTCAATTCCGTTACTGTAAAGGATCCGTCATTTAAGGTTGATGAAATTACGGATTCGGTCAGCTTTTTTGGCGAGCCGGTAAAATTTCAAAAATTTATTTATGTTATGCTTAATAAGCCACGGGGGTATGTAACGGCAACTGAGGATAATTACAATAAAACAGTTCTTGATTTGATTGATAATCCTCTTATAAAAAAAAGAGTTGCTCCTGCCGGAAGGCTTGATATTGATACCGAAGGATTTGTGTTTCTGACTGATGATGGTGACTTGAACCATTATATAACAGGTCCTAAATGCCACGTAAGAAAACGTTATCTGGTGCACCTTGAATTACCGCTTTTGGACGCATCTTTAAAACAACTTGAAGCCGGAGTTACGCTTGATGACGGCTATGTTACCAAGGAAGCGAAGGTAATACCTATTGACGATGATAAGTGTTATATGGATTTATATGAAGGAAAATTTCATCAGGTAAAAAGGATGTTTGAGGCTGTCGGCAACAAGGTTATTTACTTAAAAAGGGTTATAATCGGTAATTTGCCGCTTGATGAAGCACTTGAGCTTGGTGAGTACAGAGAGCTTAATGATAAAGAAATTGAACTATTAAAGGAAAGGGAAATATAAAAATGAATATTACAAATGTGTTGGCTGATGAGTTTAAAATTAATGTATGGCAGGTTGAAAATACCATTGCACTTATCGATGAAGGATGTACAATTCCTTTTATTGCACGATATAGAAAGGAAAAAACAGGTTCTCTTGATGATCAGCTTTTAAGAGAGCTTAATGACAGACTCACATACTTAAGAAATCTTACTCAAAGAAAAGAAGAGGTTATTCGTCTTATAGATGAGCAGGAAAAACTCACAGATGAGCTGGTTGAGGCTATAAATAATGCTAAAACTCTTACCGAGGTCGAAGATATATACCGTCCCTACAAACCCAAAAAACGTACTAAAGCAACAGTTGCCAAGGAAAAAGGCTTGGAACCGCTGGCAAATATAATTTATCTGCAAAATATTTTTGAAGGAAATATTCTGGATATCTGCGGTGAATATGTAGATGCGGAAAAAGATGTCAACACGCCTGAAGAGGCATTGGAGGGTGCTTTACACATTATTGCGGAAAATGTTTCGGATAATGCGGAAATCCGTAAAAGGCTAAGAAGTCTGATTCTCAAGCAGGGTGTAATTGAAAGTAAAAATTCAAAAGACGAAAAATCCGTATATGAAATGTATTATGATTACAAAGAGCCTGTGTTAAGAGTTGCTAACCACCGTATTCTTGCTATGGACAGAGGCGAGAACGAGGGGATGTTAAGTGTTAAAATAACTGTTCCGGAGGAAAATGCACTTGCTGTAATCTATGATGAGGTTATCGTTAATACTAACAGCATAGGTTATATAAGCATTAAGGAAGCTTGCGAGGATGCTTATAAGCGATTGATATTCCCATCTGTAGAAAGAGAAATGAGAAATTATCTGACCGAAAAAGCACAGGAGGATGCAATTAAGGTATTTGCGGTTAATTTGAAAAATCTTTTACTGCAGGCACCTTTTAAGGGAAAAACTGTTTTAGGACTGGATCCTGCATACCGTACCGGATGTAAAATTGCAGTTATAGATAAAACAGGTAAGGTTCTGGACACATGCGTTGTTTATCCTACACCACCGCAAAATAAAGTGGATGAGGCTAAAAATAAGCTAACTTCCTTAATAAGAAAATATGATGTTGATCTTATTTCCATAGGAAATGGCACAGCATCAAAGGAATCTGAAATTTTTGTTGCTGACCTTATCAAGGACATAGACAAGGAAATATATTATATAGTTGTTTCGGAAGCCGGTGCATCGGTTTATTCGGCATCCAAGCTTGGTGCTGAAGAATTCCCTGATTTTGATGTTGCATTAAGAAGTGCAGTATCAATCGCCAGAAGAATTCAGGACCCCTTAGCTGAATTGGTTAAAATTGATCCGAAGGCAATCGGTGTAGGTCAGTATCAGCATGATATGAATCAAAAAAGACTTTCAGAAGCACTTAAGGGTGTTGTGGAAAACTGTGTTAACTCTGTTGGCGTTGATGTTAATACAGCATCACCGTCCTTACTGTCATTTGTTTCCGGAATTAACGGAACCGTTGCTAAAAATATTCTGAAATACAGAGAAGATAATGGAGAATTCAAATCCAGAAAAGATCTTTTGAAGGTTCCGAAGCTTGGAGAAAAAGCATTTTTACAGTGTGCAGGTTTTCTTCGTATAACCGGAGGAAAGAATATTCTTGACAATACATCTGTACATCCGGAAAGCTATAATGCTGCCCTAAAATTATTGGCTTTACTTGGATACAGTGATGAAGATATCGGTAATTTAGCTGATATTGATAAAAGAATTGAAGAGTATTCAAAGACTAAAATAGCCGAGGAATTGGGAATTGGTATTCCTACCTTAACGGATATTGTGAATGAATTGAAAAAACCGGGAAGAGATATACGTGATGCAGCTCCTAAGCCCGAATTAAGATCAGATTTGCTTGATATAAAGGATTTGAAACCTGATATGCTTTTAACCGGAACAGTAAGGAATGTTATTGATTTTGGTGCATTCGTTGATTTAGGAGTACATCACGATGGGTTAGTTCACATATCTCAGATTTGTGACAGATATATCAAGCATCCTTCTGAAGTTCTGGCAGTCGGAGATATTGTAAAAGTAAAGGTGCTTGATGTAGATGTTGCAAAGGGAAGAATATCTCTTACAATGAAACTGGAGGGTAAATAATGGATACTTATCTTGAATTTCTTGTTAAGCAAAAATATACTTTGAGTAAAGTTTTAATGATTGCAGGTTTATTCTTGCTTGCAGGCATTTTATCGTTTTTATCTTTTTTCGTTGCAGTAAGAAATCCCGTTGTGATGCAGCTTATTTGTCTTATCTGGGCTTTGTTTTTCTACGGTGCATGGTGGCTTTCGCAAAAGCTGTGTGTTGAGTATGAATATATTGTTACAAATGATGAGCTGGATGTAGACAGAATAATAGCTAAAAAAACAAGAAAAAGGCTTCTTACTGTATCAGTAAAAAAATTTGAGGAATTTGGGTGTGCAAATAAAGAAAAGATTGCAGAGCTGAAAAACAGAAATTTTAAGGTTATTCTTGATGCCAGCTCAGGGTCCTGTGATGATATGCCTTATTATGCCGTTTTTGATAATAAGCAGGGGGAAAGCATGCTTCTTATTTTTAATCCGACCGATAGAATGCTGAACTCCTTTAAAATCTTTAATCCGAGAGTAGTGAACATATAAGTAGGTGATTTTATGTATCTTGCATTATCTTCGCATATAAAACAGCTTGATAATCTTGCGGAAACTCAATTTGGTATACCTGTAAGTGTTCTTATGGATAACGCAGGCAGAGGAATTTTTTCTGCGCTGAAAGCTGATTTTTCAGCATCGGATTATGCTGTTTTTTGCGGAAAAGGGAATAATGGCGGGGATGGATTTAAGCTTGCCGAATATCTGAAAAAAGATGGTAAAAATGTTGCTGTGTATCTTGCATGTGAAGAGTCGCAACTATCGGGAATTGCTCTTGATGCTTTTAATTCCGCCAGAGAATGTGGTATTGAAATAAAAAGTATTGCTGATCCTGTTCCCGAAGCTGCAATAATTATTGACGCTTTACTTGGAATTTCCTTATCAGGAGCTCCGAGAGGTATGATAAAGGAAGCTATTGATACAATAAACTCACATAAGAATATTAAGGTTTCAGTTGATGTTCCCAGTGGCATAAATGTTGATACCGGAAAGGCTCCGGGCAGTGTTGTTAAAGCGGATTACACATATACGCTGCAGCTTGATAAAGTCGGTCTTAATGTTTATCCGGGAATTGAATATGCGGGAATTAAAAAAATCATAGATATAGGTATTCCGATGGAATGTATTTCCTGCTTACAATTTCAAAATCATCTGATTGATGAAAAGTATGCGGAAGTTCTTATTCCCGAAAGAAAAAGAAACAGTCATAAAGGCAGTTTCGGAAGAGTGGGAATAGTCGGCGGCAGCGAAGGTATGGCGGGTTCTGTCTGTCTTGCTGCCAAAGCTGCTTTAAGAAGTGGTGCCGGATTGGTTTATGTTTTTGTACCGGATGAAATATTTGATATTGTTTCTGTTAAGCTTACCGAAGCCATAATTGTAAGAGAAGGCCTGCTTGTTGATTATATAGATAAGCTCGATGCTATTGCAGTTGGTATGGGATACGCTCAGAATTTAAAGAAAAAGCATATAATAAAACTGATAATTCAAAAATTTAAAGGGAATGCGGTTTTTGATGCGGGAAGCATAGGATACTTATCCCTTCATAATGAATTATTGAAAAATAAAAAATGTTCTGCAGTGCTGACTCCTCATCCGGGAGAATTTTCCAAACTCATCGATATGAGTACAGAAGAAATTGAGAGTAACAGAATGTTTCTAACTACCAAGTATGCAAAAGATTTTAATTCAGTTTTGGTTTTAAAGGGTGCTGCAAGTCTGGTAGGGTCCCCCTCCGGAGAGCTTCGTATCAATTCCACGGGAAATTCCGGAATGGCAACAGCTGGCTCGGGTGATGTGCTTTCAGGCATTATATCAGGTTTACTTGCTCAGGGAATGAATAATTTTGATGCTGCGACTGCCGGAGTTTATATTCACGGTCTGGCGGGTGATTTAGCGGCAGCTGAAAATACCGAGTATTGCGTTACAGCCGGTGATATTGTAAAATATCTTCCTGATGCATTTGGAAAAATCTTTAATAAATGATGTTATAAAATAACAAGAAAATGTAAATTATAATAAGGGAAGTAATAAAATGTGTGGAAATAAGGCACGAACCTGGGTTGAGGTTGATCTTGAAATATTTAGAAAAAATCTCGATATAATCAGAAAGCATGTGGGTGAAACGATTAAAATAATGGCAGTTGTTAAGGCGGATGCTTACGGTCACGGAGCCAGTCAGTTCGCAAGAGTATGTCAGGATGAAAAAATTGATTTTCTTGCGGTAGCCTGTGTCAAAGAAGGAATTGCTCTTCGGAAAGACGGAATTAAATTACCTGTATTAATCCTTTCATATGTGGATGAGACTGAAGTGGAAGAAATGATTGAATATAATCTTATTCCGACAGTTTACGATGAAGAAATGGCAGTTAAACTTAACAGCATGTGTGGGGATAAACAGAAAATCAAAATTCACATTAAGCTGGATACAGGTATGACTCGTTTAGGGTTTTCAACTCTGAATCCTGAAAGAACAGTTGCGATTATTGAAAAAATATCCAAAATGCCTAATATCGAAATTGACGGTATTTTTACTCATTACGCTGATTCGGATAATAGAGATCTTTCGTACTGTAATCAACAATACGAAAGATTTAATCAGGTTATTAACTTGCTGCAGGAAAAAAATATTAATATACCTAACAAACATACCTGCAACAGTGCGGCGGTAATTACCGAAAAAGATAAATATCTTGATATGGTAAGATGCGGAATAATTCTTTACGGATGTTATCCCGACAATCACCTGGAAGAAAAACTGCCGGGACTATTGCCGCCATTGGGCTGGAAGGCAAGGTTATCTTATGTAAGAACTGTTGAGGAGGATATTACGGTCAGTTATGGCAGAACCTGTAAAGTGCCGGCCGGAACTCCTGTCGGGGTTGTAAGTGTCGGTTACGCGGATGGGTATTCCAGGCTATTATCCAATAAGTTCTATTGTCTTATAAACGGCAGGAAAGCTCCTGTTATCGGCAGGGTTTGTATGGACCAGTTGATGGTTGATTTATCTGATGTTCCGGATGCACAAAAGGGCAATGTTGTTACCCTTATAGGCAAAGATGGTGATCTGACTATTACAGCAACCGATATGGCAGATGTAACAGGTACTATAAGCTATGAGATTTTATGCGATATTTCCGGGCGTGTAGATAGAGTTTACGTGTAAATGGTAAATTTTGCGATTTGACCAATCCGGTCAAAAAGGCTATAATGATTTCATGGAGTTTATACTCCCAAATACACTATGGGAGGATTTGGTCATGAAATCAAAAACATTAACAATAGAAATACCCGAACAAATATATAACGAAGTTGTTGCATCAGGAATTGACATTGAAAGCACTATTATAAGGGCTTTACAAAGAAAGGTCAGAATATCCAATGGAATCTATAATTTGGAATCGGGTTATAAAAGTATTAGTAAAATTAATTTAGGGTTTGCAAAGATGTGTTTGGAGGCAGATGAAGCTGCACTTGAAATAACAGAGCAGTATTTAACGGAGTGTGAATGATTTGCAAATCAAACGAGGCGATATTTACTATGCTGATTTAAGCCCTGTCATTGGTTCTGAACAGGGAGGAGTCAGGCCGGTGGTTATTATTCAGAATGATGTGGGAAATAAATTCAGTCCAACAGTAATTGCAGCAGCTATTACAAGTAAGCTGAATAAGGCAAAACTTCCTACCCACATAGAGCTGGATGCTGAAACCTTTGGTCTGCCTAAAGATTCGGTTATTTTAGCTGAACAAATAAGAACCATAGATAAAAAAAGGTTAAGAGAACGTATTGGTCATTTGAACGATGATTATATGTATAAGGTCGGGGATGCATTAAGCATCAGCTTCGGTCTTGAATAAGGAGGAAAAAATGAAAAAAATAATTTTATTGTTAGTTGCTTTGACTGTTATTTTTGCAAGCTTCGTTGTTGTTATCGGGACTGATGATCCGTTAATAACGGAGAGTTATCTTAAAAATGTATTTATGAAGGAAATTAAAGACTACATAGATTCCGGGAAAAGTAATGATTCCTTTGTTGTAGTTAATATTCCTGAAAAGAAACAGCTGATTGCTTCTTCGGGCTGTGAAATTATTTTAAGAGGTGGAACTGCTGAAGTTATTGCGTCAAAACTGGGTGGACTATCAGACGTAACAGCAGCAGGTGACTTGTCAGAAGGTGATATAATTCCGGCTAACCATTTGTTGATTGTTCCGAGGGATGACGGAAGAGGTTTTAAGGCTGCAACTGATGTTATAGTAATGATAAAAGGCGGTTATGAAATAAAATAAACTTGACTTCAAGGCGATTTAATGATAGAATTAAATCAAGACAAGGGGAGCCTATGAGCTATGCTCAGGCTGAGAGGAAGGATAGCTTCGACCCATAACCTGATTTGGATAATGCCAACGTAGGGAATATTACACGCGCGTGCTAACCACAGGTCATATTGTCCTGTGGTTTTTTATTAAAATTCAGGTGTTCCTTTGTCCGATCAATGAAGAAAGGAATTATTATTTATGAACAGCAAATTATCAAATATTACAAGATCGGCGGTTATGATAGCTCTCGCTGCAACTTTGTCTTTCTTTAAAATATTGGAATTTGGAAACGGCGGATCTGTTACTATGGGAAGCATGGTTCCGGTAATTCTTGTTTCGTTTATGCTTGAATTTAAATGGGGTGTTATCACTTCTTTTGTTTACTCACTTTTACAAATGCTTTTACAGGGTATCGCAGCCCCACCGGTTGAAAGCTTTTTCTGGTATTTTTTGGTTATACTGCTGGATTACATATTGGCTTTTACTGTTTTGGGATTTGCGGGATATATAACTTCAGGGATAAGAAATAAAAGAATACGAATTATCTTCGGAACGGTAACCGTTGTTTTGATGAGATTTATATGTCATTTGCTGTCGGGTATAATAATATGGGGAGTTTACGCTCCCGAAGGACAGAGTGTGCTGGTATATTCATTGCTGTATAATGGTTCTTATATGCTGGGAGAGTTGATTGTTACCGTTATAGTAATGCTGTTTATATCAAATATAAAATACTTTGATAATATGATAAAATAGTTTTAAAAATGTCGAAACATTTTTGATTTTTCAATTCATGTTTCGGCATTTTTTTTGTTTTCAATATTGTATAATCATGATGGTGGTGAAATATTGTGATAATATACTGGGATGTATTGTTTCTTATTAATTTTTTTATTGATTATATGGTTATATATGTAACTGCAAAAATTACGGGAAATTATACTTCGCTGTTGAGAATAGCAGTTGCGTCAATAATCGGTGCAATAATCGGAGTATTTGCTTTTGAGAAAATATTTTTTGGAGTTTACGGTGTATTTATATCATTTTTGATGTTGTATATAGCTTTTTCTTTTTTTGATATTAAATCAGCTTTGATTTTCTTTATGGTAATTTTTATATTAGGCGGAATAAGTTTTTTTATAAATAATATTTTTAACAGAATAGTATGGATAGGAGCTGTTGCATACACAGAAAATTCGCTGCTTTTATCTTTGCTTTTTTGCATATTATGTGTCGTATCAATTTTACTCTTTTTCAGATTGTTTAAAAGATTGCTTATCAAAAAGAATATGATAAAAAAGATTAATATAGGATTTGAAGGAAAAAATGTTGATTTATATGCTTTGATGGACACCGGGAATTTATTACTTGATCCTGTGACAGGATATCCTGTTGTTTTGGTTTTTTTTGAAAAAATAAAAGGAATTTTACCTGAACCGTTGAAACTATTTATGGAATCCGAAAATGGGTTGTTGACTACGATGGACAGAAAATATAAAAATAAAATATGTCTGATTCCTTATAAAACGGCAGGGGATGAGAGTATATTGAAAGGTTTCAGACCGGATTACGTTATTTTAAAGGATAACAAAGAAAGGGTGATAAAAAATGTTATAGTGGCTGTTGTTTTTAAAAAAATGTCTGCTGATAATGAATTTGAAGCTGTATTAAATCCACAGATATAGGAGTATTACTATGAAAATGAAAATATTTGAAAAAATTAAAGAATTTATCATAAAACTTTACAGTAAGGATAACTATCTTGAATATATAGGCGGAACGGATATACTTCCACCTCCGCTGACTCAGGAAGAAGAGGAAGAGTATCTTAATAGCTTGCAAATGGGCAGTGAAGAAGCTAAAAAAATAATTATTGAACATAATCTGAGACTGGTTGTGTATATAGCCAGGAAATTTGAAAATACAGGGATATTCGTTGAAGATCTTATATCTATCGGTACAATTGGGTTAATAAAAGCAATAAATACATTTAAGCCGGATAAAAATATCAAGCTTGCAACCTACGCATCAAAATGTATAGAAAATGAGATACTGATGTACATGAGAAAAAATGCTAACCGTAAAACTGAAATATCAATTGATGAACCGCTGAATGTGGATTGGGATGGCAATGAATTGCTTCTATCGGATATTTTAGGTACGGATACAGATGTTATATATAAAAGCTTTGAGGAAAAAGTGGATAGGGAAATACTTAATGAAGCTCTTTCTAAGCTGAGTAAAAGAGAACAGGATATAATGAACTTAAGATTTGGATTGATAAAAGGGCAGGAAAAAACGCAAAAAGAAGTAGCGGATATGCTTGGAATAAGTCAGTCTTACATATCAAGGCTGGAAAAAAAGATTATAGAAAAGCTGCAAAAAGAAGTACATAAAATGCTGGAATTTTAAAAACGTCTCCATGTAAAGCGTTTTTCTTTACATGGAGACGTTTTTTTATCATAGAAAAAATAAAAAAAATTTAAAAAAACTAATGACAAATCGGATAAAAAGATATATAATAAACTTAATATTTATTATATAAGGGGAAGTAGGTGTCTCATGAAGGATTTGTTTTCGTGGTTAATCATAATTTTATCGGTTGTAATTGATGTAACCATAGTCAGCTTTTTGTTTTACAAGGTGATTACGTTTTTCCGTAATACGCGTGCTTATCAACTGCTTAAGGGGATTGCTCTTGTGTTGATTATTGCTCAGTTGAGTGAAATTTTCGGTTTTTCAGCTGTTAGCTTTATACTGAAAAACACCTTGCAGGTTGGCTTGATTGCTGTTGTAATTTTATTCCAGCCTGAAATCAGAAAAGGATTATCCGATATGGGAAGCCGTGGTTTTAAATTCCTTAACGTTGAAGATAACCGTGATAATGAAGCGGTCAGTGTTCTTATAAAAAATATTGTCAGTGCTTGTCTTGAGTTGTCTAAGATGGGTCATGGTGCTTTAATAGTTTTCGAAAGAAAGGTAAAAATCGGTGATGTTATAAGAACCGGTATAAATCTTAATTCCGCTGTATCAACCGAGCTTTTAGTTAATATATTTATTCCCAATACACCCCTTCATGATGGTGCAGTTGTTATTGGTGAGGATAAAATTAAAGCGGCAGCTTGTTTTTTACCCCTTTCTCAGAATGAAACCCTTCCAAGTGAGCTTGGTACACGACACAGAGCCGGTATAGGAATTACCGAGTCAACCGACGCCATTTCCGTGATTGTATCTGAGGAGACCGGCAAGATTTCTGTAGCAGCTGATGGTGTATTGACAAGAAATCTCAATGAAGATAAATTATATGGTATTTTAAAGCAAGCTCTTTTCAGTGAAAACAGGAAAGAAAAGAAAAGTAAAAAAGTCTGGAGGTTTAATAAAAATGAAAAATAAACTAAAAGACAATCTTATTTTAAAAATAATATCAGTCAGCATAGCTATAATAGTCTGGCTTTATATTCAGGTTGTTCAATCTCCTGTAAATGATTTTTATTTCTATAATATTGAAGTTCTTGATTCTGACGGAAATACAATTGAAGCAGATATTCTCCAAAATAGAGGTTTATATATTGTGGAGGGCGAAAAACCTACTGTGGATATACATGTACGTACATCATTGTTAAAGCTTATGAACCTGAAAAAAGGTTCTTATGAAGCTCGTGTTGATTTATCCGGTGCCCCGGATTCAGAAACCTATCCTGTTCGTATTGTTAAAAAAGGCGACAATCTTAATGATATTGATATCAGTGTCAGAAATGCAAAACAGGTTGCTATTAAGTTTGAGGAAATAGAGATGAAGGATAGTCTTGCTGTTCAGGTAGAGTTTGACGATAAGAAGCTTCCTGACGGATATTATACTGACAGAAACAGTATAACATTAGATATGCCTTATATTCGTGTAAAAGCTCCTGAATCTGAAACAATGGAAAATGTTAAAGCCGTGGTTGATATTGATTTATCGGGAAAAACTGAAAGCTTCAGCGAGGATTTTCCTGTTAAGCTTGTGTATGAAAACGGCAGACCTGTATCTTTAAAGGAAACCGGAATCGAAATAGTCGATAAGAAGGTTAAAGCAAATGTTGAGATTCTTTATAAAAAGGATGTTGAGCTGAAGCTCTATAACAAAAACGAAAAGCTTGAACTTAAGGTTGAACCTTCGACGGTAACTTTAATTGGTGCCAAAGATTCGATAAAGGATATGCTTGATTTGACAATCAGAGAGTATACTCTTGAAAAAGAAGAGGTTGGATACACTCAGAAAATAAAAATACCGTCAACTGATAAGTATAAAGTGCAGAATGATACGGTAACCGTCCGTGTAATGAATGTTCTTGAGTAAAAGGAGGAACAGGGATTGACAATTTGTGTTAACGATATTTTTCTTCCTGTTAACCATACTGTTGATGATGCATTTCGTGCTGCTGTCAAAAAAAGCGGCGTTAAAGAAGATAATATTAGCAAACTGTATATAAAGAAAAAATCAATAGATGCAAGAGGCGGAGAGCTAAAATTCGTCTATTCTGTTTGTATATCATTACACCAGCCGGCTAAATTAAGCAAGCGGCATGATGTTAAGATACTTGAGGAATATGAATATGCTGTACATCCTGCAAAAGCTTTAAAGGAACGGCCTGTTGTTGTAGGGTTTGGTCCGGCAGGAATATTTTGTGCATATCTGCTTACTTTATATGGTGCAAAACCCATTGTGCTTGAAATGGGTAAAAGCGTGGATGAAAGAAAGCAGGATGTTGATTTATTCTTTAATACAGGTGTATTTAATGAAAAGTCAAATGTTCAGTTCGGCGAAGGCGGAGCAGGTACCTTTTCAGACGGTAAGCTTACAACGAGAATTAATGATAAAAGATGTTCTTTTGTCTTGGAAACCTTTCATAAATTTGGAGCGGAGGAAAATATTTTATATGAAGCCCGCCCTCATCTTGGAACTGATAAATTAATTGATATTGTAAAAAAAATACGAAAATTTATTGAGGAAAATGGCGGAGAGGTTCATTTTCAGGCTGAGGTTACTGATCTTCTGATTGAAAAAAACGAAATCAGAGGAGTTACGCTCGCCGACGGTGAAAAGATTTATACTGATAAGGTTGTTCTCGCAATCGGACATAGCAGCAGAACAATGTATGAGCTAATTTATAAGCTTGGTATTGCTATGGAAAAGAAACCGTTTTCAGTCGGATTCAGAATAGAACACAGCAGAGATTTTATAGACTCGGCAAGATTTGGTAAATATGCGGGAAATGTACAGCTTGGTTCCGCAGATTATCAGTTTTCATACCGTCAGGGGGACCGTGGGTGTTATACATTCTGTATGTGCCCCGGTGGGCAGGTTATTGCCTCCAATTCCGAAAGAGACAGTGTTGTAACCAACGGTATGAGTAAGTCTGACCGTTCAGATGTCAATTCAAACAGTGCCGTGGTTGCATCGGTTCTACCGCAAGACCTTGACGTAGATATTTTGTCAGGTGTTGAATTTCAGCGAAAGCTTGAAAAATTAGCTTTTACAATGGGTGGGGAAAATTATTCTGCACCTGCTCAGCTAAGCTGTGATTTTTTAAATGAGAAAAAAACAACGGCATTTAAGTCATTTAAACCAAGCTATCCGTTAGGTACTGAATTTTGTGATTTTAATGAAGTGTTACCCACAAAAATAAAGGATATGCTTAAATCAGGACTGGCAGACTTTGATAAAAAAATTAAAGGTTTTTCAAGCGGTGATGGCATACTGACCGGATTTGAAACACGGACAAGTGCTCCTTTAAGAATATTAAGAGGTGTTGACTTTAATTCCGTAAGTATCAGAGGATTGTATCCTTGCGGTGAGGGTGCCGGTTATGCCGGTGGTATAACAAGTGCCGCCGTAGACGGGTTAAGAATAGCGCAGGCTATACTGGAAGAATAATAAATAATCAGAGGTGTTGTTATGGATTTTATTAACAGAGGTAAAGAATTTGACTTAATTGGCTTTGGCGAGGTTATGCTACGACTGTCTCCCGACAGTAAGGAGAAAATATCTACAAGTGAAAGCTTTGTCAAAAATGCAGGAGGAAGTGAGCTTAACGTTGTATCCGGCGCGGCGATGCTGGGAGTGCGTTCAGCGATTATAACAAAACTTCCTGAAAATAAACTCGGACACTTTGTAAGAAATAAAATTCGATATGGTAATGTAAGTGATGATTATATAGTATATGATCATTCTCCTTCCAAAAGATTGGGAATCTATTTTTATGAAAGTGGTGTTTATCCGAGAAAATCTTCAGTTGTTTATGACAGGGCCAATGCTTCTATTACAACCTTGTGCGATGAAGAAATTCCTGATGATATTTTTGATAAAACTTCTATATTCCACATCAGCAGCATTTCTCTTGCATTAGGTGAAACACTTCGTACAACCGCAATTGATTGCATAAAAAGATTTAAAGAGGCCGGTGCAGTTATATCATTTGATGTAAACTACCGTGCTACCTTGTGGGATGAAGATACAGCGAGAGAAACCATACAAAAGATTTTACCGTTTGTCGATATTTTATTTGTGTCAGAGGAAAGCTCAAGACGAATGTTCCGAAAAAAGGGAACTTTAGAAGAAATACAAAAAAGCTATGTGGATGAATACGGTTGTAAGATAGTAGCTACAACAAAAAGAGAAGTAATAAGTCCGACTAAGCACAACTTCTCTTCGCAGATTTATTATGACGGTAAGTTTTATACTGAACCTGCTTACGAAAATATCGAAATTGTTGACCGTGTAGGTAGCGGTGATGCATATGTTGCCGGAGCACTTTACGGTATTATCACTCATTCGGATATTACAAGTGCGCTGGAAATCGGAAATGCAATGTCTGCTATAAAAAATACCTTGAATGGAGATATGTGCTCATGCAGTATCGGTGAGCTTGAAGAAGTTATCAAGTCTCATAAAAACAGTGGCGAGCAAAGCGAAATGAACCGATAATTATGATTAGAGTAACCGAAGAAAAAATAACTGAGTATCTTGGTAAAATTCCGTTTACCTTTAAAATTTTTGATGAACTGGAATCTACTAATTTATACGCAAAACAAAGCGTCGGTAAGGAATTAAATAATCATGTGATTATCGCAGATAAGCAAACTGCCGGCAGAGGACGCTGCGGACGTGATTTTTATTCACCCGAGGGAAATGGTATATATATGTCTGCAGTAATAAAAGCGGACAAAAAATTCGAAGATATTGAATTGTTAACAGTAGCTGTTGCTGCAATTACACATAAAGCTATAGAAAAAGTATCCGGGTGTAATTGTGAAATTAAATGGGTTAATGATATATACTTGAACAAAAAGAAAATATGCGGTATTTTATGTGAAAACATACTTGATAAAAACAGTATGAAAGTTAAGCATATTATCATTGGCATCGGTATAAATGTTAAGTCAACTGAGAATTTTCCCCGGGAACTTCAAAATAAAGCAGGTGCGATAGCTATACCATCTCTTGACAGGAATTTTCTTATAGCAGAAATACTTAAAGGGATATATAATTTGTCAGAGAATTTTGAGCTTGATGATTATTTATCTTATTACAGAGAACATTCTATGGTCCTTAATAAAATGATAAGATTTAACGAAAACGGAAAAGAGATGTTTGGAAGAGCTGTTGAAATAAATTCCTCGGGAAATCTTGTAGTTGAACTTTTAAACAATGAAAAAAGGATACTCAGATCCGGTGAGATTAGTATAGGTGTCAGTGATGCTTAATCAAAAACAAATTGCAAAATCAGGGATGATGGTTGCCTTTTTGGTTGTTTGTGCTTTTATTAGGATACCTGCGTTTGCTGTACCTTATTCACTTGTTTTTTTTGCGGTTAACTTCATTACTGTTATTTCGGATATTAAAACAGGATTTTTCAGTATTTTGATTTATGTCCTGCTCGGGTTTTTGGGAGTCCCTGTTTTTTCTCAGGGAGGCGGATTGAGCTGCGTTATAAGTCCGGGCTTTGGTTATATTATTGGTTTTGTTGTAATTCAACCTGTATGTGCTTTTTTAAAAAAAGTTATTTCAGACTATAAGCCTGGAATAATGTACAAAAATATTATTTTGGGCATTATAAATCTGCTTGTGGTATATTTTCTCGGTTGTGGTTACGGATATGTAATATCCTGTTTCTACCTTAAACAAAATCTGTCATTATGGTATTTTGTTCAGTTTTACATACTGATATTTATACCCGGAGATATAATTTCAGTTATAATTTCCGGTTACCTTATAAAAAAACTTAAATTTGTAATTTAATATTGATTTTTGTCTTATTTTGTAGCATAATATAAGCAATATGATTATTTTGAGGAGAGATAAAAATGGAAATCAGAATTGAAAAAACTACAACACCTAAGGCTAAACCGGATCAGAGCAATCTTGGCTTCGGAAAAATTTTTACTGACCATATGTTTGTTATGGATTATGAAGCCGGTAAGGGATGGCATGATGCCAGAATAATTCCGTATCAGAATATATCGTTGGCACCTTCCGCTATGGTTTTTCATTACGGTCAGGAAATGTTCGAGGGATTAAAAGCTTATAAGGGTAAGGATGGTCAGACCAGATTGTTCCGTCCTGAAATGAATGCGAAAAGAACAAATGAATCAAATAAAAGACTTTGCATTCCTGAATTGCCTGTTGAATATTTTGTTGAAGCAGTTAAGGCAATTGTTAAAATTGATGAGGAGTGGATTCCTACACAACCGGGAACCTCTTTATATATAAGACCTTTTATAATTGCGACTGATGAATTTTTAGGCGTTGCACCTTCTAAAACATATAAATTTATAATAATCTTATCACCAAGTGGTGCATACTATGCCAGTGGACTTGCTCCTGTAGGTATCTGGATTGAAGATGAATATGTACGTGCTGTCAGAGGTGGTATGGGTTTTGCTAAA
This sequence comes from Oscillospiraceae bacterium, assembly GCA_015068665.1. Lineage (GTDB taxonomy): Bacteria > Bacillota > Clostridia > UMGS1840 > HGM11507 > SIG450. Next base: position 70,277 of record SVKB01000004.1, read on the forward strand.
ACCGGAGGTAATTACGCCGCATCGCTTATTGGTCAGGTTAAGGCTCATGATGACGGATATTCTCAGGTTTTATGGCTTGACGGTGTTGAGAGAAAATACATTGAAGAAGTAGGTGCTATGAATATTTTCTTTAAGATTAACGGAAAAATCGTAACTCCTATGCTTAACGGAAGTATTCTTCCCGGTATTACACGTAATTCAGTTATTCATTTGTGCAAAAAATGGGGATACGAGGTTGAAGAAAGAAAGATTTCCGTTGATGAACTGTTGGAAGCTCAGAAGAACGGTAGTCTTGAAGAGGTGTTTGGTACCGGTACAGCTGCGGTTATTTCTCCGGTAGGAAAATTAAGATACTGTGATGATGTTATGATAATCAACGGTGGGGAAATCGGTCCGGTCAGCCAGAAAATCTATGACACTGTTACAGGTATTCAAAATGGTACAGTTGAAGATAAATTCAACTGGATAACCTATGTAAAATAATAACCGGAGGATGTATAAATGTCCAGTCAGATGAAATTTAAACGCGGTATTTTCGGTCTTAATAAAAAAGACGTAGTTGCGTATATGGACTCTGTGTCGAAAAATATCGAAGATAAGTTGTTTAAAAAGGATACAGAAATATCTGCTTTGAAAAAGGATATTGAGGTTTTAAAGCTTGAGAAACAGGCTCTTCAGGCAGAAATTGATGCTTTTGCGGAGGATAAAAAGAAAATTTCCGACGTTTTTTTAAAAGCCGAGGAATCTGCTAATAATACAATTAAGAAGGCTAATGAGGAAGCAGAGGAACTGATGCAGGCAACAAAAGAAAAAATTGATGCTGCATACGAAAAGATGGAAAATGAACGTTCGGAATTTTATGCAAATTTCGAAGAAGAAAAAAGAAAGCTCGAAGATGAACTTTCAGATTATGCCAAAAAGGTTGCGAATCTGAGAGTTAAGATTAAAGAAACTTTAGTAAGCTTTGATTCTGCACTTTCTGATGAAGTTGAAGAATAAAAATATAAACCGGATTTGAATTATCAAATCCGGTTTATTTGTTGTTTAAATATTTAAGTATTACATACAGTATAGGATACATTCTGATTTTAAGCAGAAAAATGATTATTTTTTGTTGATTGGTCTGATACATATCCCGATTGATATCGGTTTTTGTGAAGAAATCAGATTCGGCAAGTTCCTGTAATTTTTCTAAAAGACTTTTCTTATCGGTTACTTTAATATTATCAATAAGAAATTTTATATATCCAATGATAATATTGAAACGGAATAAATGAATGTTATCCGAAACAATTTTATTATCTGATATAATGAAGCTTATATTGTTACAGTAGTTTACAGCTTCGTTAAAATAATCATTTATGCCCGGTTGTTCCGTTTTACAATAGTATAAAAACTCATTTTTCATATACAACATTTTTTTGCATGTTCGTATAACGTACGGCGTAAGTAAATATTCCCACTCGTAAATGTTCTTTTCCTCGAAAAAATCTATAGCTTGTTTTGCGGTTTCCGTTTTATAAATTTTAGCCTTGAAGTCGGTTGTTATTATCTGGGAAAAGGGTACATTCATTCCGTAGAACATTTTTGGGAGAATTTCTTTTTCAACTCTTTCTTTTTTGTAAACGCCGTTTTCCAATGCGGATGAATGAACTCTTTCGTTTCGTGTGCCGTTATGCTTTATACAGTCACAAAGGATGAAATCAGAGTTGTATGTATTGATTGCTTTTACTACTTTTGTCAGATAATTCCTGTCAAGATATGTTTCACCGCTTATATATATTATAAAGCTTCCTTCAGCTTTAAGTGTGCCTGTTTTAAAAGCGGATGCTGTTCCTGAATAATTATCCATGTGTATAGCAATAACGCGCAAATCCTTCATTGTGTATTCTTCGCATATTGTACTGCATTTATCTGTTGAACCATTATCAATAAGCAATATTTCGTAATTGTCATAGCTTTGAGCTAAAATTGAATCTACACATCTATGTATATACGATTCACAATTATAAATGTTAACAATGATGCTTATTTTCATTCATTTCACCCCTTTGTTTGTAATTTTATCATATTATACAAAACCATTCAACTATTTTTAAATAATTCTATTGAAATTATATTATTATTTTGATATAATAGAATAAATAAATATGTGCAATACATTAAAAATAGAGAGGTGTACGAAATGAAAAAAATATTTTGTATGATTTTGGTTCTATGTTTATTTTCGGTATCTGTTTTTGCAAATATCAACTTTACGGATTTAACTGATAGTCACTGGGCATATTCTTACGTCTCGCAACTTGTAACAGATGGGACTGTAAAGGGGTACGAAGACGGATCGTTCAGACCTGCCAATACGGTTACCCGTGCAGAATTTGTTAAAATGCTTGGTGTTGGTCCTGAGAGAAGAAACACTGATTACGCTGATGTTCCCGCCTCCCATTGGGGATATGAATATATTATGACATCTGGTTTTGAAACCTCGGGGAATAATTTTTATCCCGGAAAGAATATAACCAGAGGCGAAACTATTGAGCTTATATGGAAACGCAACGGATCCAAAAAGGGAATAACTGCCCCAAAATTGATTCTTGATCAGTATAAGAAAAATCCTGATGCCGTAGCATGGGCATACGGCTACAAGGTTATGGTTGGTGATGATGGGATCAATTTAAGACTGAATGATACATTATCAAGGGCTGAAGCTGCTACATTGATTGTCAGAAGCCGTGAAATAGATTTTACTAAAGCTCCATCTGCTTTTAAAGATGTAGTTCCTGAATCCACAATGAAAATGTACTTTGAAAGTTTCAAGCTTTTTGATGATGGACGACTTTATTCACCTGATGCAACTGTAACCAATGGCGAAATGTCTAAAGCGGCTTTGAGACTGGCTGAAGATGAATTTAATTTTATGTATAGCTCTTATAATGTAAAAGCGTCTTTTGAGCATCCTTATGCAAAGGATGTTACCGTTATTGCTGACCGATGCATAAAAAAGGGAAGTGCTTCCAAAGAGTTCGCGGATGCAAATGCCAACGTTGAAAATACCCTGTCAGCATTTTCATTTGCAGCACTTCAGAAGACCAACAGTCTGATAAGCTACGGAAATATAAACAATACATATTCCGATATATCAGCTGATATTGACAGCCGAAAAAATGTTATGCTGACTTTTGCGTATGAAAAAGGGATCAGAATGAATTCCGATGGAACTATTGGCGCTTTGAATAATGCTACTCATAAGGATATTGCAGCATTTCTTATCCAGTTTGATCATCTCATTGGTATGGAAAGTGCTTATTCTACAGCAAAAAATGAAAATGGAAAATATATTGTAAAGGATGTTAAGCTGAGAAGTAATATCAACTCCTATCCTGCTAATAAAGATGATTATGCGTGTATTATTGACGGTATAGATAATTATGTTTACGAACGTCCTTATCCCGGGAGCAAACCGAAAGAATCCTATAATTTTTCAAGAGAGTATAACGATGTCTTTATCGCAAAGCTTGAAAGTTTGGCAGAGTTTATTAATAAAAATTACGGTGTTGAGGCCGAGCTTGTTATGTATCCTAATCTGACATGGAACAACGGTAAGCATTTCGTTCTGAGATTAGAATGTAACGTTAAATCGGTATCAAAAGAAATTTCGACAAAAGAAGCTTTTTCTGATTCGTTGATTACACCTGTTGATGAAATTATTAAACCCGGAGCAAAATATTTTATTGAAATTACTATAGAAAATGTTAATTTGTTTTTTTAATGGAGCGTAGAATATGGATTTTTTGAAAAAAACTAATAAAACCTTTGGCGTTATTGCGTGTCTTATGACAATATTTTCAAATTTTATTTTACTTTCAATTGGCACAGGTTTTTTAAGAATAGAATACTATTATGTTACACAGGCGTTGCTTCCGTGTCTTATTTCCCGAATTTTCCTGATTTTTTGGTGTTTGTATTTTGCTATAGGATATGAGTATGACAAAGCAGTACGTAATTTTGCCCGTTGCCTTATTCCTTATGTTATTCTTGGAATTATTATATTATTATTAGATACGCCGATGGCATATTTCTTCCTGATCCAGTCCACGACAACGCTGCTTGTACTTATCATGATGTCAAATATGATAAACCAAAAGAGGTTTGCGTTAAGATCAAAAGCATATGCTGATAAGCTTTATCAACTTAATGTATTGATTGGCTTTTGTATATTTCTTGTTATTATATATATTGGTCTGAGTGTTCCTATTGCCATAAAAGCACAACCAAGTGAGTACAATATAATGCTTCTTGTTTCTGCTATGGTTTGTCAGGTTTTTGTTATTGTCGGTATTTTTTGCGTGGATGCTGCGGAAAAGAAATTCAAACAGTCGCTTGAAAGTGGCGCAGTGAAAAAACAAACTCAGGATGCTAAAACGGAGACTGCTGAAAATGAAAATTAATATTGCCGGTATAAACATAGAAATAAAAGGACAAATCTACGATTACTTTAAGTACAGACTTCATAATTATATTGTGAAGGATGATGTTGATTGTAACATTTCAATATTATGTGAGGAGTGCGACGATATAACCATTCCGGACGGTGAAATAATCCAAAAGAATTCATTCAGGTATTTCGCAAGTAAGGAGGACTTGTTTTATTGTTACGATATCCTTAAAGATGATAAGTGCTCTGCACTTATAAAAGCAGATAAGAGCTGGACAAATATTACCTGTCTTATATATGATGTAGAGGATCTTGGCGGAGCGTCGCTTAATATACGTCAATTTAATATGCTTGGCCTTGTTATGAAGTATATTATGATATATCACGGCGGGCTTATGATACATTCTTCTTCGCTTTCGTATAAGGAATCCGGCGTTATTTTTTCTGCTGACTCGGGAACAGGTAAATCCACACATACACGATTGTGGAAAAAGGTTTTTGAGGGTGTTGAAATTATTAACGATGATATGCCGGTGATAAGGCTTTTTGATGATGTCTGGTATTTGTGCGGAAGCCCCTGGAGCGGTAAAACTGAGATAAACATAAACAAAAAAGTTCCTCTCAAAGGCATCGTTTTTCTGGAACGCGGAAAAGAAAATGAGATTGACAGAATGTACGCTCCTGAAAGTGTACTTAAGTTAATGAAGCAAACATTAATTCCTCCCGGAAAAGCTTTGACATCTGCTGCCATGGCAAATATATCAAAATTACTTGAAACTGTTCCTGCATACAGATTGAAATGCACAATTTCAGAGGAAGCACCCAAAGTCGTTGCTTCTAAATTAAATTTAATATAGGAGGCTTATTTATGAAAATTAAGGATTGCTTTGTTCTAAGTGAAATCGGTGGTAGCTATATCGTTGTACCTACAGGTAGCGAAACTGTTGATTTGAATGGTATGATTACTCTTAACGAAACGGGACATTTTATGTGGAATATACTTCTTGAAGATACGGATAAGGATAAACTTATCGAAGCATTTATGAAAGAATATGATGTTGATAGGGAAACAGTCAGTCAGGATATTGATGAATTTATTGAAAAATTAAAGTCGATTGGAGCTATTTGTGAATAATAGAATTTTCAAACCAACCCGTGAATTAATTCCTTTTATAACGGAAATGATCAGGAATAATAAAAAGGTACAGCTTACTGTCACAGGTAACAGTATGTTTCCTTTGTTAACCCATCTTAGAGATTCCGTTACCGTTAAAGGATCCGATAATTATAAGAAATATGATATAATTCTTTATGTGCGTAATAACGGTGATTTGATATTGCATCGCATTGTTAAGGTAAAAAAGGGTATTTATTATTTATGCGGTGATAATCAGACTGTTATCGAATATCCGATATATAAGGATCAGATTATCGGTAAAGTCGTATCAGTAAAACGCAAGGATAAGGATTTTGATATAAACAATATTATTTATTGCTTATATTCCTTTTTTTGGTGTTTGAATGTAAAAATAAGAAAACCGGCGTTGAGAATTGCTTTGAAGATTTGGGGTGTTATAAAAAATGAAAAATAAAACTTCCCTGAAATGGATTATCGGCAACTCCAGGCCGGTTATTCCATTTTTATTAATATCAACAATTGTAAGTGCATTGGCGTCTTTGTGTATGGTTATGCTTACATATGTTGGAAAACAGGTTGTGGATATTGCAACCGGTTCTTTTTCAGGAGCTTTTTGGGGCAAGATTGGGTTACTTGTATTGTTTGTTCTGTTGGAATTGACCTTACAGGTTATTTTCAGCCGGTTAAGTATTACCATAAGCGGGAAAATGGAAATCGGGATAAAAAACGGTATTTTCAGTAAAATACTGAAAAAAGATATTTCTTCAATATATAAGTATCATTCCGGCGATTTGTTAAACCGCATGACTGCCGATGTTCATATTATCACAGGCGCTTTTACAAATATTGTTCCGGCTGTGGTTGCATTACTTACGAGGCTTATCGGAGCCTTTTTAATGCTGTTCTGGCTGGATGCAACATTTGCTTTAATTTATCTTATCTGCGGTCCGATTTTTTTGATTACTACAAGAATCTATAGTGCTAAAATGAAGTCACTTCACAAAAAATGTCAGGAAAGTGACGGGAATATAAAATCCTTTATACAGGAGGCTATTGCTAATATTCTTGTTATAAAAGCCTTTAAAACGGAAAAACCTGTTTCTGAAGAAGCTGAAAAATTACAACTGATTAATTATAATTACAAACTGAAAAGAAATACAATCAGTATTATAGCTAACATTTTTGTTTTTATTGCATTTACTTTCGGTTATTATCTTGCATTGTGCTGGGGAGCTTACAAGCTCTCAAAAGGAATGATTACCGTCGGAACGCTTACTGCAATGATGCAACTGGTGTCACAGGTTCAGACACCTTTTAAAAATCTTTCCGGTATTATTCCACAGTATTATCAGGCGATTGCATCAGCTGAACGTATTCTTGAAATTGAAAATCTCAAGGAAGATGTTGAAGGCATGGATAAGGAAAGCTTATCCGGAATATATTCTGAAGCCGAGAAAATTATTTTTGAAAATGTCTCTTTCTCCTATGACGAAAATAATACAGTTGTAAATAATTTTTCATATGAGATCAATATCGGAGATTTTATTTCGGTAAGCGGCAGGTCCGGGATTGGTAAAAGCACAATTCTTAAGCTGTTACTTGGTGTTATAAAACCGGAAAACGGGCAGATTTATCTTTTGTTAAAAGACGGAAATAAAATACCTGTGGATGAAAAAACCAGAGGATTGTTTTCATATGTTCCACAGGGAAACATGATTTTATCGGGAACAATTGGGGATAATATCAGGTTTTTCAATAATGAGCTTAGTGATGAAGATGTTATAAAAGCCTGCAAACTGGCAAGAATTGATGAGTTTATAAACCAACTTCCCGATGGACTTGATACAGTGATAGGCGAGCACGGTATTGGTTTATCTGAAGGACAGGTTCAACGTGTTGCAATTGCTCGTGCTCTTATATCGGAAGCACCGGTAATTCTACTTGATGAAGCTACCTCGGCTCTTGATGAAAAAACTGAAAAAGAATTTTTAGAAGGATTGAAAACAATCCAAAGAAAAACTTGTATAATTGTATCGCATAAACAGGCTACGTTAGATGCATGCGATAAGAAAATTATGTTTTAGGGTGAAGTGAGTTGGGAAAGGAAAAAATGTCTGAATTAGATGGCATTGTTGATCAAATTATTTATGCAAATGAAGAAAACGGATATACTGTAGCCGAATTTATCACACTGGAAAAAACTATAACAGTTGTCGGTATAATGCCATATACATATGAAGGGGAAAGTCTTAAGCTATATGGGAATATTACCGTGCATCCTGAATATGGTGAACAGTTTAAGGTTGAGGCTTATGAACGAAATGTTCCTAAGACCAAGAGTTCTATATATGCGTTTCTTGCTTCAGGTATTATCAGAGGTGTACGCTCTGCTACTGCGAAAAAAATTGTAGATAAATTCGGTGAAAAGACACTTGATATTATTGAAGAAAATCCCGGACTTTTGTCAGATATAAAAGGAATTACCTATGAAAAAGCACTGGCTATAGGACAGGCTTATCACGAGAAGAAAAGTGTTACTGATATTGTTATGTTTTTGCAAAAATACAATATTTCAATTAATCTTGCAATGAAAATATACAAGGCGCTTGGGAATAATCCTATATCGCAGATTGAAAATAATCCTTATATACTGTGCGAAAAAATAGACGGTATTTCATTTGTAACCGCTGATACAATTGCCGGAAATATGGGATTTAGTAAAAATGATGTTAAAAGGATAAAATCCGGACTTAAATATATTTTTCACCGTGGTGCACTTAACGGACATACTTTCCTCAATGAAGAGATGATTTTGTCTTACGGTGTCAACGGACTTGATGTTTCGGAAACTGAAATACATAATGCTCTTATTACTCTTGTGTCTGAATATGAGATTATTAAAGAATTCAAGGATGAAGAAATATACTATTTGCCCATCTATTATACTGCTGAAAATGATATAGCCGGCAAACTTTTATTTATGAATATAGATAAAGGGAAAAACCTGTTTTATAAAAGAGTATTTGATGATATATTCAGTATTAACAATATTGTTCTTGCTGAAAAGCAAAAAAAAGCAATAGAAGAGGTTCTTTCGAATAAAATTACCGTTATAACCGGCGGACCGGGTACCGGTAAAACTACTGTTATAAACGCAATTCTCACCGTTATGGAAAAATTAGGAAAAAAGGTTACCCTTACGGCTCCAACGGGAAGAGCTGCAAAAAGAATGGCTGAGGTTTGCGGTAAAGAGGCAAAAACCATTCATAGATTGTTAGAGGTAACATTTGGTAACGGTAAACAATCGGAAAAGTTTGTAAAGAACGAAAAAAATCCTATTCATACTGATATGATTATAGTGGATGAAATGAGCATGGTGGATGTTTTGCTTTTTAATTCACTGTTAAAAGCGGTAAAAGGAACAACTAAGTTAGTTCTGGTTGGCGATGTCAATCAGCTTCCATCAGTTGGGGCAGGGAATGTTCTTAAGGATATCATCAATTCTGAAAAATTCTCCTGTGTATATCTTGATGAAATATACAGACAGGAAAAAGAGAGTATGATAGTAAATAATGCTCACGGTATTTTACGCGGAGAGTATCCCAGACTTGCCGGAAAAACATCTGATTATTTTATGATAAGAAAAAATAATACGGATGATATTCTTAATGAAATAGTTAAGCTTTATACTGAACATTTGCCGAACTATTTTAAAGATAAAAAAGATTTATCTGTCCAGATACTTTCTCCTATGAAAAAGACAACACTTGGTACTGTCAATATAAATTCAGTTATTCAGAATGCTGTTAATCCTCATAGTGCGCGAAAAAACGAAAAGCATTGGGGAAAATATACTTTTCGTGAAGGTGATAAAGTCATACAGATGAGAAATAATTATGACATTGAATGGAGTATGCCTACAGGGGAAAAGGGGCTTGGAGTATTTAACGGTGATACGGGAATAATAAGAAATATATATAACAAAGATAAATATATAGTTGTTGAATTTTCGGACGGAAAGATTGCTGAATATGAGTTTGCGGTATTGGATGATCTTGATCTGGCATACGCTATAACCGTACACAAAAGTCAGGGAAGCGAATTTGATGCTGTCATTATTCCTGCAACTTATGCGCCAAAAACCTTAATGTATCGTAATCTGTTCTATACTGCACTTACAAGAGCCAAACATATGGTTGTTGTTATAGGGAGTGACGAAGTGGTTAGAATAATGGTAGATAATGAATCAGAAAATAAACGCTTCACTTCCTTATGTGATAAGCTTAAAAATAATAAGATTTTTACGGGGAACTGATATGGTTGAATGGTTGCTTAATATTTTCTACCCGCATAAATGTATGTTTTGCGGAGAACCGATTAATAATAAAGAATATTACTGCAATAAATGCTATTATAAGCTTCCTTTTGTTGAAGATTGCAGGTGTGTTGTATGTGGCAGAGAAATTTCCGCAAGAGAAACAATTTGTCTGCCTTGTCGTACTCATAAGAGAAATTTTGATGAAAACCATCCTGTGTTTTTATATAAGGATGAGATGGAATCAGCACTAAAAAGATATAAGTTTACAGGGAAAATGTATTATTATAAGCCTTTTTCGAAATTTATATTTGATGAAGTGCAGGATATACTTGGTAATATTGATTACATTGTTTATCCTCCTGTAAACCGAAAAACATTTTATAAAAGAGGCTATAATCAATGTGAATTAATTGCCCGGGAATTATCAGCTTTATCGGGAGTTCCGTATCTTAAGAATGTTATAAAGAAGCTTCGGCAGTATAATAAACAAAGCCTTGTCAAAGGTAAAGACAGATATAAAAATGTCAGAGGCGCATTTGGAATTAGGTCAAAATATCATGACATTTTAAAAGATAAAAGAATTTTACTGATTGATGATGTTCTCACAACCGGAGCCACTTTGGATGAGTGTTCCCGTATGCTTAAAAAGCATGGGGCATTTTCAGTTATTTGTACTACGCTATGTATAGTCAGATGAAAGATTGAAATATTTTCAAAAAAACTCTTGTTTTTTTTCTTGGTATATGATACAATAATTTAAGTTGAAAAATAATGGAGGGAAAAAAATGGCTACTTTAAAAACTATTCTATATGTTGTACAAATTATTGTGTCACTTGCACTTATTGTTACTGTATTACTTCAGGACGGTAATTCCTACGGATTGTCGGGAAGCATCAGTGGCGGTGCTGATACCTTTTTCGGAAAAGGCAAAAGCAAGTCTTTAGATGGTATTTTTAAGCTGATAACAAAGATTTCAGCGGGATTATTCCTGGTTTTATCTTTGGTATTGGTTTTCTTAACTAAATTCTAAAAATTTAAGCTTCGTCTTTGGGACGAAGCTTTTTTATTTAAGGAGAAATAATGAATAGAAAAGAAAAAATATATAATTTTATAAAAGATAATCAATTAACTCCTTTTACCTTTAATGAAATAGCATTAATGCTGGGCGTAAATTCAGACGATATGGAGGAGTTTGATAAACTTTTACATGAATTGTTAAGTGAAAAAAAGATTATTCTTACCAAGAAAAAAAGATACAAGTATAACAGGCAGAATGACTTGTTTCAAGGTGTTTTTACAGGCCATGATAAAGGATTTGGATTCATATCCTGTCCGGAGTTTGATAAGGATTTTTTTGTGTCTCCCTCTGATAAGAAAAATGCTTTGAACGGTGATGTGGTAAGATTTAAGATACTTAGTGATGCCGAGGGGGATAAAAGGACTCTTGCTGCAGTTGTTGAAATTGTTGAAAGAAAAAATATAACAGTTGTAGGAACTTATATTAAAAATAAAAACTTTGGATTTGTAATTGCGGATGATAAAAAATTTGATAAGGATATTTATATACCGGGGAAAAACCGTTCAACTGCAAATGATGGTGACAAGGTGGTATGTACAATTCTTGATTACGGCAAAAACGGGAAAAATCCGGAGGGAATTATTACTGAAGTGCTTGGTGATTTTTTTGAGGATGGAAACGATGTTTTATCTGTTATTAAAAAATATGAACTTCCGTACATTTTTCCACCAAAGGTTATGAAAGAAGTTGAATGTATCTCAAGTGGAATTTCCGAAAAAGAATTGCAAGACAGGGTAAATCTTACTGAAAAAATGATAATAACGATTGATGGGGCAGATGCAAAGGATCTTGATGATGCCATATCTGTTGAAAAAAATTCTGATAACACTTACACACTTGGAGTTCATATTGCTGATGTAAGTCATTATGTGAAGGAAGGTACAAGCCTGGATAAAGAAGCATATAAACGCGGAACAAGTGTTTATCTTGCAGACAGGGTTGTTCCTATGCTTCCTAAAGAATTGTCAAACGGTATTTGCAGTCTTCATCCGGATGTTTTAAGACTTACTTTATCTGTTTTTATGAAAATTAATAATAAGGGTGAGATTGTAGATTATGACTTTGTCTCTTCGTATATTAAATCAAAATACCGCCTCACATACGATTTTGTTACAAAAGTTCTGGAGGATAATGAAGGGTGTCCTGATGAACTGAAAATGCTTTTGCACAATATGAAGGAGCTTGCGTTGTTATTAAGATGCAAACGGCAAAAACGAGGTAGTCTTGATTTTGACTTTCCGGAATGTAAGATTATTTATGATGAAAATAATTTTCCTGTGGACATAAAACGTTATTCTATGACGATAGCCAATAATATCATAGAAGAATTTATGCTTTTGGCTAATGAAACAGTTGCAGAGCACATATACTGGCAGAATTATCCGCTGATATACAGAATCCACGAACAACCCGATCCTGATAAAATTGATAAATTCAAGATATTTATTAAAAATATGGGATATGTTTTTAAAGTAAGTCATGAAGAAATACATCCTAAATCTTATCTTGATTTACTTGAAAAAATAAAAGGTGATAAAAATGAACGTATTATACAAACTGTTATGCTCCGTTCGCTTATGAAAGCAAAATATTCTCCTGAAAATAAAGGGCATTTTGGCTTAGCAAGTAAATTTTACTGCCATTTTACTTCGCCAATACGAAGATATCCTGATCTGATTGTACACAGGGTGTTGAAGGATTCAATAACCGGGAAAATTGATGAAGCTCGTATCGATTTTTTTGATGCTTTTATCTCAAAGGCCTCAGAACACACATCTGAACGTGAACGTATTGCGGAGAGCGCTGAAAGAGATACTGTTGACATAAAAAAAGCTGAATATATGATGGAAAAAATCGGCGAAGAATTTGAGGGAGTTATATCATCTGTTACAAATTTTGGTATTTTTGTAGAGCTTGATAATACGGTTGAAGGTCTTGTAAGATACGAATATATGAGAGATGATTACTATATTTACGATGATACTAACTATATTGCTATAGGGGAAAGAACGGGTAAAAAATATAAAATTGGTGACGGTGTTATGGTCAGAGTAATTGATTCCAATCCGCAACTTATGGAAGTTGATTTTCAATTGATTAAAAAAATATGAAAAATAATTTAAAAAAGCCTTTATTTTAAGGCTTTTTTATGTTATAATAAAATGAAAAAATATAAATAGACTGAATTTGTTTTGAGGTGTAGAAGATGTGGTTGGCGGAAAATTGGAATGATTATAAAATTATAGATACATGTAATGGGGAAAAGCTGGAAAGATGGGGAGAATATTTTTTTATAAGACCCGACCCGCAGGTTATATGGAATTATAAACATAACGAAAAAGCGTGGCACAATGTAGATGGAAGATATATAAGAAGCAATAAAGGTGGAGGACAATGGGATATTAAAACAAGAAATCTACCCGAAAGCTGGAAAATTTCTTATCGCAATCTGAAATTTATAGTTAAACCAACAGGCTTTAAACACACCGGATTATTTCCGGAACAGGCAGCAAACTGGGATTTTATAATGGAAAAAATAGAAAATTCCGGTAGGGATATAAAGGTTTTAAATCTTTTTGGGTATACAGGCGGTGCTACAATCGCTGCTTTGTCAAAGGGCGCTTCCGTGTGTCATGTTGATGCATCAAAGGGGATTATGAACTGGTGTAAGGACAATGTATATGCCAACGGCTTTGAAAACCGTAACATCAGATATATAGTTGACGATGCGGTTAAGTTCGTTGAAAGAGAAATCAGACGCGGTAATAAGTATGATGCCGTGATAATGGATCCCCCGTCTTACGGAAGAGGTCCGAACGGAGAAATATGGAAGCTTGAAGATAAAATATACGGTCTTGTTGAGCTTCTTACAAATGTGTTGAGCGATAATCCGCTGTTTTTCATTGTTAACTCATATACTACAGGCTTTGCGCCTACAGTGCTGTATAATATTCTTTCTATGACAGTTAACAAAAAATACAAGGGTAAGGTTGAAGCGCAGGAGCTTGGAATCCCGGTTGAAAACAGTTCTTTTATTCTGCCGTGCGGTTCTACGGGACGATGGGAAGCTTTATAAAACGGAGGCTTTAAATTGAATAATATTATAAAAACCGATAATCTGACATATTCGTATACTGATAATGAATACAGTAAGGTGTTTGAAAATCTGAATCTGAATATAAATAAAGGTGAGTTTGTGTGTCTGCTTGGGCATAATGGCTCAGGAAAATCAACGCTTGCAAAGCATTTTAATGCTATTTTACTGCCAACCGGCGGTGTTTGTTATGTTAACGGCATTGATACTAAGGTTGAAGAAAAGTTATTCGAAATAAGAAAAAATGTCGGGATGGTATTTCAGAATCCTGACAATCAGTTAGTCGCAACCATAGTTGAGGATGATGTTGCTTTTGCCCTTGAAAATTTGGGCGTTGAACCGGCTGTTATAAGAAGCAGAGTCGATGAAGCGCTTAAAACAGTTGGACTTTATGAATTTCGTAAGGCTGCGCCGCATAAACTGTCAGGAGGACAAAAACAACGTGTGGCAATAGCCGGAGTTATTGCATTAAGACCGCAATGTATTGTTCTTGATGAACCTACTGCAATGCTCGATCCTGTTGGGCGAAAAGAAGTGATGGATACATTGTACAGGTTAAACAAAGAGGAGAATCTTACAATTGTTCTTATAACTCATTATATGGAAGAAGCAGTTCGTGCCGACAGGGTTATTGTGCTTGATAAAGGTATAGTGCTTTTAGATGATTGTCCGAAGCGGATTTTTGAAAATGTTGCTTTGATTAAATCTATAGGATTAGACGTTCCTCAAACTACGGAACTGTTATACGAGCTATACCGCAATGGTATAAAGGTATCATTTGAAAAGCTTACAATTGATGAATGTGTTGATGAAATAAAAAATATACTGGAGGAAAAAAAGTGAATCTTGAGATTAAAAACTTATCTCATATTTATATGCCCGGCACTGCATTTTCTACTGTTGCGATAAAAAATATTAACCTTACTATACATTCAGGTGAATTTATTGGGTTAATAGGACACAGTGGATCAGGTAAGTCCACATTAATACAGCATTTAAACGGTTTGCTTAAAGGAACTGAAGGCGAAATACTTATAGATGGAAAAAATATCTTTGCTGACAAAGGCATGCTAAAGGAATTGCGTTTTAAGGTAGGGCTTGTTTTTCAATATCCTGAAGCCCAGCTTTTTGAAGAAACTGTTTATGCTGATATAGCGTTTGGTCCTAAAAATATGGGTCTTTCTGACGATGAAATTGATAAAAGAGTGAAAGAGGCGATTTCTCTTAGCGGAGTAAAAGAGGAATTGCTTGATAAATCTCCTTTCGATTTATCGGGTGGACAAAAAAGAAGAGTAGCAATAGCGGGTGTGCTTGCTATGAAGCCTGAAATTCTTATTCTTGATGAACCTACTGCGGGACTTGATCCGAAAGGCAGACGCAGTATTCTTAACAGTATAAAAAATCTTCACAAAAAAACAGGTATGACTGTTATTTTGGTTTCACACAGTATGGAGGATATTGCCAATAATGTGGAAAGAATTGTTGTCATGAATCAAGGGACGGTTGTTATGGATGGTACTGTTGACGAAATTTTTTCAAACAGCAATTATTTAAGTGGGATAGGACTTGGTATTCCGGCTGTTACAAAGGTTTTTTCAAAACTGTCAGAAGCAGGTTATGCTGTTCCTAAGAATATTTATACTGTTGAAAGTGCAGTTGAGATAATAAAGAAGCTCCTTGAAAAGGAGGTTAACAATGATCAGTGATATAACGTTAGGACAATTCTACCCGGTAGATTCCTTCATTCATAAGTTGGATGCTGAAATAAAAATTATACTTACACTTTTATTTATGGTAGCAATATTTTTTGTTCAGGGATATATCGGATTTACAATAATTTTTATTTATATTTTGATTACGGTTAAAGCTTCAAAAATTCCGTTTTTGTTTTTAATTAAAGGTATTAAACCAATTTTGTTTTTTATTGTGTTTACAGTTATTCTCAATATGTTTATGACAGATGGAGAAAAAGCCTTCACTTTTATTATATGGGATGTTACCTATGAAGGTATTTTTGCATCAGTGTTTATGGCATTAAGAATAATTTTCCTTGTAATCGGAAGTTCTCTTCTTACTTATACAACTTCTCCGATTATGTTGACTGACGGAATAGAAAAACTTTTAAAACCATTTGTCAAAATAGGCGTTCCCGCTTATGAGCTTGCAATGATGATGAGTATAGCATTACGCTTTATTCCTACATTAATTGAAGAAACTGATAAAATAATAAAAGCACAAAAGGCCAGAGGCTCTGATTTTGAAACAGGTGGGCTTATAAAAAGAGGAAAAGCAATAATTCCGATTCTTGTTCCGTTGTTTGTCAGTGCATTCAGAAGAGCTGATGAGCTGGCTATGGCAATGGAAGCCAGATGTTATAACGGCGGTGTCTCGCGTACCAGACTCAGAGAATCCCGACCGGGAGTATATGATGTGTACGCAGTAATTATTTTTGCTTTGTTTATGTCTTTATCGATAGCTATCGGATATACAAATTATGAATTTAAAGGCTTTTAAGGTGTGTTGAATGAGAAATTTAAGATTTTCGATGTCTTACGACGGGACTGATTACCACGGTTTTCAGATTCAGAAAGATGAGATAACCATTGAGGGAGTTTTGAAAAATGCTGTTAACGTCCTTACGGGCGAAGATGTTGATATAATAGGCTGCGGAAGAACCGATGCCGGTGTTCACGCACAAAACTATATATTTAATTTTAAGACTAATTCTTCTATTCCGTGTGATAAATTTCCAATTGCACTAAATACTGTAACGCCGGATGATATAACTATTTTAAGCTGCGAAGAGGTTGAAGAAAATTTTCATTCGCGTTTTTGTGCTAAGCAAAAAACTTATCGCTATATAATCTATAACAGTCGATTTAAGAATCCGTTTCTTAACAGATTCTCATATCACTATAAACACAAACTGGATATTGAAAGTATGAATGTTGCAAAAAAATATATTGAAGGAACTCATGATTTTCAATGTTTTATGGCACAGGGAAGTGTTGTCCGTGATACTGTTCGGACTGTATATAGTATTGATATTACAGCAAAGGATGATATGATATTTATTGATGTGTGTGGAAACGGTTTTTTATATAATATGGTAAGAATAATTGTAGGGACTCTTATTGGTGTTGGAAACGGTAAAATTCAATCGGAAGATATTTCTAAAATAATCGAAGGCAGAAAAAGAGAAAATGCCGGAATGACTGTACCGGCATGCGGGCTCTATTTGAAAGAGGTTGTGTATGAAAACTGATAAAAGAAAAACTAAAAAAAATAATAAAAAGTATATTGGAATTATCATTATAGTATTGATTGTGGCTATAGGTTATCTTATGGTAAATAATCAGTTTGTCAAAGGGCTTTACTATAAAGTAAATGAACCTATACATGCTGATAATCCTACTGTAAGTCTTAATAGCGACGGCAATTTTGGTATACTTAATTTCAAAAATCAGGTTTTTGTTGCAAACGGGAATAATATAATCGCCTACGACATTAACGGAAAACCTGTAAATCCTGAAATCTATTCAGAGCTGTCAGCTAAAGTTTCAGGATTTACGGATCTTAATTTTAAATCCTGTGATGATTATGTAATAGCTTATGATAAAAATGGTGTGGATCTTGTTATGTTTGGTAAAGGCAAGGAAATGCTGCAGCTTGATGTAAAATCTAAAATAATATTTGCAAAACCGTTTAATTCAGGTGATTTTCTCGTTATCGCAGAGCATTCCGTTGCCAAAAATCAGGTTATACTTTACGGTAATGACGGTAAGGAGAAATATATATGGCATTCCGGTGTAAACAATATTTTAGATGCTGCTTATTCCTCTAAGGAAGAAAAAATGGCGATTATATCAGCCGATTTATCAACCGGAAACTTTAATTCGAAAATTCAGTTTTTTGATATACATAAAAGCAGTCCTTACAGCGAAATGACCTTTGAAAATATTTTGTTCACCAATGTTAATTACTATAATAAAAACAACCTGGTTGTATTGAGTGATTGCGGTTTATATTACTTTACAAACGAAGGTAATCTTGTTAATTCCTATAGCTTTGACGGTAAAATGTTATCCTGCTATAAGCAGATGCCAAACGGTGTTATGGCGTTATCTTTCGGCAGTAAAAGCGGAAATGGTACAGTTGTTGAGATTGTTGGTAATAATGGCCGTGTAATTGGACATTATGAAAATGAGAATGATATTATAAGTATTGATTATGACAACAGTAATATTCTATTATGTGAATTGAAAAGAGCGGTCCTCATAACCAAAAGCGGTCATACAGTAAGAATTATAGAATTTAATAAAGATATGCAAAAAGCATTCTTTTTGAAAAACCGGTTTGTATTAATCGGAAATTCCGAAATAAGATTTGTTAAATAATAAAGGAGGTTTAATATATGAGTATATCAATAGTCGGTCTGCTGATTTCAGCTATTGTCATCATATTTTTTATGAGAGGCTGGAAAACAGGATTGATAAAATCAATTTTTGATTTGTTTTCCTTTTTAATAGTATGGGGATTAACCTGGATTTTATATCCGTCAGTTTCTGCATTGCTTGCAAAAACCTCCTTATATGACAATATAAACAGCTGGATACTGAACAGTCTGAATAACAGTGATTTTATAAGCTTGACTATACCGAAAATTCTTAAGGATATGCCGGAATTTATGCAAAATGCCATTGTGTCAACCTCTGAGTCAGCATTACAGACTTCCGTTGTATCTATTGCAGATGCTCTTACAATTCTTACAATTAATGTTATAAGTATAATCGGATTATTTATTGTTTTAAGTATACTTGCATTTTTTATAAAAAAACTTGGTATGGCAATAAACAAGATAATTATTATCGGAGCTATAAATAAAATTCTTGGCGGTATATTCGGTTTTATTCAGGGGGTTCTGATAAGTTATCTGATTATAATGCTTATATCTTATTTTCCTACAACCGGATTATATAGTTATGTTGCCCGTGATATGAGCAATTCGTATATATGTAAAGTTATGTATAATGATAATGTGTCTTTATTTGGAATGAAACCTACATATCCTGTAATAAGAGGTGAATGAATTGTATAACTTTTATAAAACAATTAATGCCAAAATTGAAAAAATCAACGAGTTTCAGCCGGGCGCCTGGATAAATGTCGTATCGCCGTCAAAAGAAGAGCTGGAATTAATCAGTACAACTTATAATATAGACTATGGTTTTCTTAATGCTGCACTTGATATTGAAGAAACATCACGTGTAGAAACAGAGGATAATCAGACCTTGATTATTATTGACGTGCCGGTTACGGAAAATTATGACGGAAAAGCTGTTTATGAAACTATACCGTTAGCCATAATTACAACAGGTGATTGCATCGTTACCGTGTGCACGAGAGAGACTTCGTCAATAAATAATTTTATTACGGGAAATGTGAGGAACGTTCATACAAATCTGAAAACAAGATTTGTAATGCAGATCCTATATAAGGTGTCAACAAGATTTTTATTCTATCTTAAGCAGATTGACAGAATATCTCATAATATTGAGAGAGAATTGCATAAATCTTTAAAGAATAAAGAGCTAATTCAACTACTTGATCTTGAAAAGAGTCTTGTGTTTTTTTCAACCTCTTTAAAGGCCAATGAATCCACGATTAAGAGACTACAGAGAGGTTCTGTTATTAAGCTTTATGAAGAAGACGAAGAGCTCATTGAAGATGTTCTTATTGAAACCAAGCAGGCAATAGAAATGTCAAATATATACAGCAGTATTTTAAGTGGCACTATGGATGCATTTGCATCAGTTATATCCAATAATCTTAATATTGTTATGAAGGTTATGACCTCAATTACAATTCTTATGTCTGTACCAACCATGATTGCATCCTTTTACGGAATGAATGTTTCAGGAATTCCTGTTGCACATTTCTGGGTTCCCGTTGGTATTTCTGTTCTGGTTACTACGGTAACAGCAATTCTTCTTAATAAAAAAGGAATGCTTTAAAAGAGAGGTATAAATATGAAAACAAAAAATGAGCTTTTGGAACTAAAACTCATTGATCTTAAAGAGTATGCTAAAAGCATTGGTTTAACAAATGTTTCAAAGTTAAAGAAAGATGCACTCATTGAAGAAATTTTGAAAGCAGAGAGTGAAAAAACTAAAAGCAACAATGAGACATCTTCTTCGGTTGAAGGTATTCTTGAGGTTCTTGAGGATGGATACGGTTTTTTACGAGGATTAAACTATCTTTCCGATACAGACGATATTTTTGTTTCTCCTACATTTATAAGGAAATTCAATTTAAAAACCGGCGACTGGATATCCGGAAAAAGCCGAATGCAAAGAGATGGAGAAAAATTTGCAGCATTAATATATATAGATAAGATAAACGGTGACTTACCTGTTGTTGCAATAAAAAGACAGGATTTTCATTCTTTGACACCGATTTTTCCAAACGAGAGATTAAAGCTGGAAGTGGATAAAAACTGCCATGCAATGAGACTTATTGATTTGATTGCCCCGATAGGGAAGGGACAAAGAGGTGTTATTGTTGCGCCCCCGAAGGCAGGGAAAACCACTTTGCTTAAGGAGATTGCAAACAGTATCACTAAAAATAATCCTGAAGTAACTTTAATCGTATTACTTATTGATGAAAGGCCTGAGGAAGTAACGGACATCAAGCGAAGCATAAATGCAGAGGTTATATATTCAACCTTTGATGAATTGCCGCAGAATCACACCAGTGTTGCTGAAATGGTGCTTGAAAGAGCGATGCGTCTTGTAGAACATAATAAGGATGTTGTAATACTGCTGGACAGCCTGACCAGATTGGCAAGGGCATATAATCTTACCATTACACCTTCTGCAAGGACTTTATCAGGTGGTCTTGATCCAGCTGCTCTTCATAAGCCTAAAAAGTTTTTTGGTGCAGCAAGAAACATTGAAAATGGTGGTTCGCTGACAATACTTGCAACCGCTTTAATAGAAACCGGAAGCAGAATGGATGATGTTATTTTTGAAGAATTCAAGGGAACCGGTAATATGGAGGTTCATTTGAACAGGCGTCTTTCTGAAAAACGTATTTTCCCTGCAATTGACATAAATAAATCGGGAACCAGAAAAGACGATTTGTTACTTAATACAAATGAAATAAAAGCAATGAATATATTAAGACGGGCATTGTCCAATCAGAATTATCAGGAAACAACCGAACAATTTATCAATTCGGTTATTTCGACCCGTACTAACGAAGAATTGGTGGCCGATATACTGAGCAAGGAGTAGAAACGTGGCATTTGATGGTATAGTATTAAAAGCTTTAGTTGATGAATTTAATACCAAGCTGAAAGACTTAAGAATTGATAAAATTTATCAACCCGAACGAGATGAAATAGTTTTGGGGTTACGTGGATATAAAGAAAACTATAAGTTGTTTATCAGTGCAGATTCGAATTATCCACGTATAAATATTACTGATAATAACTACCTGAATCCTGACAAACCACCATTATTTTGTATGCTCCTTCGAAAACATTTGTCTTCCGGTAAGGTTACTTCCTTTACACAAATGGGATCAGATAGAATTCTTGATATTGCAATCAGTGCATATAATGAGCTCGGCGATGCTGTAGAAAAGCACCTGATAATTGAAATTATGGGACGACACAGTAACATTATTCTTGTTGATGAAAAAAATGTTGTTATTGACTCTGTAAAGCGAATTGACTTTACAGTTTCATCCAGAAGGCAGCTGCTTCCGGGACTGGTATATGAAAGCGCTCCGTTGCAGGATAAAATGGATGTTAATGCTCCTGATACAGAGCTTATAAGAAACAGACTGTATGGCAATGAAGATATTGATGCGGATAAATTTATGATGAATTTGTTTTCCGGTGTATCACCTTTATTGTCAAGAGAGATATCTTATAAAGCTTTAAAGTCAACAAAGTGTATTCTCAGTAAAAATGATTTAATAAATAAAGCAATATTATTCAAAGAAATTGAGAAGCAGCTTTTAATAATCAATGAAAATGAATTTGATTCAAATATTTTGTATTCTTCTTCAAACGAACCTGTATTCTTTTCTGTTATAAAGCTTGAGCAATACGGTGATTTATATAAACGCGTTGATTTTGAAAGTCCCAGTAAAATGGTTGATGCCTTTTATAATGAATTGCATTTTTCGCGTAAGATGAAGCTTAGAAGTCAGAATCTTACCAAACATATTAATAATCTTATTGATAAGCTTAAAAAGAAAATAAGTATACACAGTGATACTCTTCTTAATAAAGAAAAATATGAGGAAAATAAGCTTAAGGGAGAGTTACTTTCTGCCAATATATACTTGTTAAAAGGTGGAGAGAAAAGTATTAAAGTTCTTAACTATTATACAGGCGAAGAGCTGATAATTGAGCTTGATAATAAACTTTCTCCCGCTAAAAATATTGACCGTTATTATAAATTGTATAAAAAAGGTCAGAAAGCAAGGGAATACGCTGCAGAACAAATTGAGCATGCAGAAAAAGAATTGGTATATCTTGAATCCGAGCTTCTCTTCCTGGAAAAGGCTGAATCACAAAAGGATATTGATGATATCAAGGAAGAGCTTACAAAAGAAGGGTATCTTAAGGAAAATATAAAGAATAAACCTAAACGCGCAAAAAATGATAAGCCTGACATTCTTACAGTAACAACAAAGGATGGTTTTGAAATTTTTGTGGGAAAAAACAGCAGGCAGAATGAATACATTACATTTAAATTGTCAAAAGGGAATGATTTATGGTTTCATGTGAAGGATTTCCCGGGATCACATGTAGTTCTGAAAAGCAAAAACACCGATTTTTCAGAATCTGCAATTCTTCTTGCCGCTGAGCTGGCTGCCGGTTATTCGAAAAATTCAGCTGATAAAGTTACTGTTGATTATACTAAAATCAAATATGTAAAAAAGATTCCCGGCGGAAAACCCGGAATGGTAATTTACACAAATTACAGCACGATAACCGTTGAACCAAAAGGGGAGGATCTGATATGATTAAAAATTTGTCATTACTTGCGGATTTTTATGAATTCACCATGTCTCAGGGCTATTTTGAAAACAGTATGAAGGATACTGAAGTGGTATTCGATATGTTTTTCAGAAAGGTGCCTGACGGAGGCGGATATGCCATTGTTGCAGGTCTTGAACAGTTTATAAAATATGTAAAGGAACTGCATTTTGAAAAAAGTGACATAGAATATTTACGCAGTAAAAAAATATTCAGTGATGAATTCCTTCAATATCTTGCTGACTTTAAATTTACATGTGATATATGGGCAGTAAAAGAGGGGACTCCCGTGTTCCCCAACGAACCCTTGGTTATCGTCAAAGGACCGGTTATACAGGCACAGCTTATTGAAACCATGCTTTTATTATCAATCAACCATCAATCGCTGATTGCTACCAAGGCATCAAGAATTGTTCGTGCCGCAGACGGTAAGGCTGTTATGGAGTTTGGTGCAAGACGTGCACAGGGAAAAGACGGTGCTGTTTACGGTGCAAGAGCTGCTTATATCGCAGGATGTGCAGGAAGCTCATGTACTATTACGGATGATATGTTCGGTATTCCTGCACTTGGAACCATGGCTCATAGCTGGGTTCAGATGTTTGATAATGAATATGATGCATTTCGGGCGTATGCAGAGGCTTTTCCATCAGATTGTACTTTGCTTATTGATACTTATAACGTTTTAAAATCAGGCTTGCCAAATGCGATAAGGGTATTTAATGACGTTGTCCTGAAAAAGGGCTTCAGACCAAAAGGTGTCAGGATTGATAGCGGGGATATCACATATTTGAGTAAAAAGGTAAGAGATGAGCTGGATGCAAACGGTTTTGAGGACGTTAAAATTATTGTTTCAAACTCCCTCGATGAAAATATCATCAAAGATACTTTGGCACAGGGGGCAATGATTGATATTTTCGGCGTTGGTGAAAGGCTTATCACATCTAAATCCGAGCCTGTTTTTGGCGGAGTTTATAAGCTTGTGTCCGTTTATAAAGATGGTATGGAAATTCCCAAAATTAAAATCAGTGAAAATGTAGGAAAAATAACAAATCCGTCATTTAAGAATTTATACCGTCTTTTTGATAATAAAACCGGGAAAGCAATCGCTGATGTAATAACTTTGCATGATGAGTTGATTGACGAAAAAGAGCCGTATGTTTTATTTGATCCGGAGTATACATGGAAGAAAAAAATAATAAGTGATTTTACTGCAATACCCCTACTTATACAGGTTATGAAAAAAGGTGAGCTTGTATATGAATTACCTGAGCTTTCAAAGGTACGCGCAAATTGCGAATGTGAGCTCGGAAAAATATGGGATGAGGTTAAACGTTTTGAAAATCCGCATAAGTATTATGTTGATTTATCGGAAAAACTATGGAAGGTTAAACAAAAATTATTAGAAGATAATTCTAAATAAAAGGAGTGTATGGAATGGAACTTAAAAAGAAAATACTTAGTATATTGGAAAAGGATGCAAAGCTTAGTTCTGACGAAATTGCCGTCATGCTTAATCTTGAGAAAAGCAAGGTAGCGGAAGCTATAGAAGAAATGGAAAATGAAAAAATTATATTCGGCACAAAAACTCTTATAAACTGGGATAAGGTGGAGGATGGTAAGGTTACTGCTTATATTGAGCTTAATGTAACACCTGAACAGGGCTTAGGGTTTGAAAAGGTTGCTGAGGATATAATAAGAGAGTTTCCTCAGGTGTCATCTGTTTCTCTTATGTCAGGCGGTTTTGACATTCTTGTGGAGCTGGAGGGCTACAGTATGAAGGATGTTGCCCTGTTTGTTGCAGAAAAAATTGCACCAATGCCAAACGTGATATCAACAAAAACGCATTTCGTTTTAAGAAGATATAAGCATGGCGGAGTTGTACTTAACAAAGAAGAGATTGACGAAAGAAGGGTGATTTCATTTTGATGAATAAAAAAACACCTGCTGATTTTCTTTCGCCCGTAGTAAAAAGCATACCGCCATCCGGTATACGAAAATTCTTTGATATTGTCAGTGAAATGGAGGATGCTATATCTCTTGGTGTTGGAGAACCGGATTTTGTAACTCCCTGGCATATCAGACGTGCGGGTATAGAGTCTTTAAAAAACGGACATACCTACTATACATCAAATTGGGGACTTAAAGAATTAAGGCAGGAAATTTCAGACTGGTATGACCGAAAATACAAAATAAAATACAATCCTTTAAATCAGGTTTTTGTAACAGTCGGTGGAAGCGAGGCCGTTGATGTAACAATACGAGCTCTGATTGAACCCGGGGATGAGGTTCTTATACCTGAACCTTGCTTTGTGTGTTATAAGCCTTGTGTCGATCTTTCCGGCGGAACTTCTGTTCCCATTGTTACTACAGCTGAACACAATTTCAAGCTTACTGCAAAAGCATTGGAGGAAAAAATAACAGATAAAACAAAGCTGCTGATTTTATCTTATCCAAATAATCCAACAGGGGCAATAATGACCAAAGAAGATTTATCTGAAATAGTAAATGTTCTTAAGGACAAGGATATTATGGTCTTATCGGATGAAATTTATTCGGAACTTACATACGATAATGAGCATGCTTCTATTGCTCAGTTTCCTGAAATGAAGGATAAAACCATTGTCATTAACGGTTTTTCGAAATCCTTTGCTATGACAGGGTGGAGGCTTGGATTTGCTTTGGGGCATGAGGATATAATATCTGCTATGATAAAAATTCATCAGTATGCTATTATGTCTGCTCCGACAACCTCTCAATATGCTGCAATCGAAGCTTTGAAGCATGGCGATGAGGACATTGAACAAATGAGAGAAGAATATAATATCAGAAGACGTGTTCTTGTGGATGGCCTTAATAAATTGGGGCTTGAGTGTTTTGAACCGTTAGGGGCTTTTTACGTGTTTCCTTCAATTAAATCAACCAATATGACATCAAATGAATTTTGCGAAGAGTTGTTAAGAAGGGAAAAGCTTGCTGTTGTTCCGGGAAGTGCATTCGGAGATTCAGGTGAAGGATATGTTAGAATTTCTTATGCGTACTCTTTGGAAAAAATAAAAAAAGCTCTTAAGAAAATTGAACATTTTCTGCAAACTTTAAACGAAAATCCGGAGGGGTAAAATGGCACTTAATATTGTATTGGTTGAACCGGAAATTCCTCAGAACACCGGTAATATTGCAAGAACCTGCGCAGCAATTGGCGCAACTTTACACCTTGTAAAACCTTTGGGTTTTTCTATAGATGAAAAGCAGGTAAGACGTGCAGGGCTTGATTACTGGCATCTTCTGGATCTTAAGGTTTATGAAAACCTGGAGGAATTTCTGCTTGTTAATAAAGATAAAAAAATGTATTTTGCAACTACAAAAGCAGATAAAACATACTGTGATGTTTCTTATGAAAATGATTGTTTTATTTTATTCGGAAAAGAAACAAAGGGGCTACCTGAAGAATTGCTGTATGAGCGTATGGATACCGCTGTAAGAATTCCTATGATATCAGACGCAAGAAGTCTCAATTTATCGAATTCTGTTGCAATAATCGCATATGAGGCAATGAGACAAAATAACTTTTCAGATTTGCAAAATACCGGTAAATTAACTAAGTTTTAAAAAATGTTAAAAAAATAACATAAATTGTTGAATTTTTTGGAATTATATAGTAAAATAATATAAGTATGTAAAATAAATTATGAGGTGATATTATGTTAAACAAAAAATCAGTTGAGGATTTACAGGTTAACGGTAAAAAAGTATTAGTTCGTGTGGATTTCAATGTTCCGCTTGACGAAAATAAGAATGTTACCGATGACAACCGAATTGTAGGTGCATTACCTACCATCAAATATCTTGTTGATAACAATGCTAAAGTTATTCTTTGCAGCCACCTGGGAAGACCCAAGGGTGAATTCAATGAAAAGTACAGTCTGAAGCCTGTTGTTAAAAGATTAGCTGAACTACTTGGAAAAGAAGTTAAAATGGCAGATGATGTTATAGGTGATTCTGCAAAAAAACTTGCTGCTGAATTAAAAGACGGTGAAGTTTTAGTTCTTGAAAATGTTCGTTTCCATAAAGAAGAAACTGATAACGACCGTGAATTTTCAAAAGAGCTGGCTTCAATGGCTGACTTATACGTTAATGATGCTTTCGGAACAGCTCACAGAGCTCATGCATCTACAGCAGGTGTTGCCGAATTTTTACCTTCTGCTTGCGGATATCTTATCAAAAAAGAAATTGATATAATGGGTAAGGCTTTATCCAATCCTGCAAGACCTTTTGTTACAATTCTTGGCGGTGCTAAGGTTTCCGATAAAATCGGTGTTATAACTAATCTTATTGAGAAGGTTGATGCGCTTGTTATCGGTGGCGGTATGGCTTACACATTTTCTAAAGCTATGGGTGGCAAAATCGGTGATTCTATTTGTGAAGACGATAAGCTTGAACTTGCTAAGGAATTAATCAAAAAAGCTGAAGAAAAAGGTGTAAAATTATTATTACCTGTTGATAATATATGTGCTGATGCATTCAGTAATGATGCTAATATTTTGGTTGCAGCAGCCGGTGAAATTCCTGATGGATATCAGGGACTTGATATCGGAGAAAAAACCATTGAATTATTTGAAAATACTTTAAAAGATGCTAAAACTATTATCTGGAACGGTCCCATGGGCGTTTTTGAATTCCCGAATTTTGCTAACGGAACAAAAGCTGTGGCAAAAATAGTTGCTGATGCAGATGCTGTTACAATTATCGGCGGCGGTGATTCGGCGGCTGCAGTTGAACAGTTGGGCTTTGCTGATAAAATGACTCATATTTCTACCGGAGGCGGAGCTTCGTTGGAATTCTTGGAAGGTAAAGTTTTACCGGGTATTGATGTATTAAACGATAAATAATAAACGGGTGAGTAAAATGAGAAAAAAATTAATCGCAGGAAACTGGAAAATGAATAAAACAGTTTCCGAATCCATTGTTCTTATTAAAGAGTTATGTGAAAAAATAAATAATCCTGCATGCGATGTTGCAATTTGTGTTCCTTACACAAGCTTATCTACCGCTGTAGAAATGACAAAAGACTCTGTAATCGGAGTTGGTGCTCAAAATCTGCATTTTTGTGACAGTGGTGCTTATACAGGGGAAATTTCCGCTGATATGCTTACTGAAATCGGTGTTTCTTATGTCATAATCGGTCATTCGGAAAGAAGACAATACTATGCCGAAACCGATGAAACTGTTAACAGTAAAATAAAAAAGGCTTTGGAAAAGAAGCTGATTCCTATTGTTTGTGTTGGTGAATCTCTTGAGGAAAGAGAGTCCAATAAGACCTTTGATCTTGTTAAAACACAGGTAGTAAAAGCTTTAGAAGGTCTTTCAGATGAAGATATGCTTAAGGTTGTATTTGCTTATGAACCTATCTGGGCTATCGGAACAGGTAAAACAGCAACCTCTGAACAAGCTAATGAAGTGTGTAAATTTATTCGTGATTGTATTGAAGAATTATACACAAAGGATATCGCAGATAAAGTAATAATACTGTATGGCGGAAGTATGAATGCTAAAAATGCAGAAGAGCTTTTAGCTCAGTCCGATGTTGACGGCGGTCTTATTGGTGGGGCTTCCCTGAAGGCTGAAGATTTTTCTGCTATCATATCCTTCTGCTGATTTGAAAGGAATAATTATATGAAAAAACCGGTTGCATTATTAATCCTCGATGGCTATGGACACAATGAGGTGGAAAAAGGAAATGCTATCGCCGCTGCCGGCGAGGGCAATATATCAGGATATTTGAAAAAATACCCTAATACGCTTTTATCTGCAAGTGGTATGGATGTTGGTCTGCCCGACGGCCAGATGGGAAATTCTGAAGTTGGTCATACTAATATCGGTGCCGGCAGAATAGTATATCAGGAGCTTACCAGAATTACAAAATCCATAAATGACGGAGATTTTTTTGAAAAAAAGGAATTCCTCGATGCTGTTGAAAACTGCAAAAAGAATAATACTGCACTGCATCTTATCGGTTTGTTGTCCGATGGCGGTGTTCATTCTCATAATAGTCATTTATATGCTCTTTTAAAGCTTGCAAAGAATAAGGGTCTTGACAGAGTCTTTGTTCACACTTTGCTTGACGGACGTGATGTTCCGCCTTCCAGCGGAATTGATTATATCAGAGAACTGGAAGCCGAAATTGAAAAAATCGGAGTAGGTAAGATTGCTACTGTTATGGGCAGATATTATGCCATGGACAGAGATAACAGATGGGAGAGAGTATCCAAGGCTTATGAAGCAATGGTGCTTCTTAAGGGAGAAACTGCTCCCGATGCGGTTACTGCCGTGGAAAATTCATATAAAAATGAAATAGTTGATGAATTCGTTATACCGTGTGTTGTAGATGGTGCGGAGGCTATTGACATTAATTCTTCGGTTGTTTTCTTCAACTTCAGACCTGACAGAGCAAGAGAAATTACCCGAGTTTTTGTAGACCCTGATTTCAACGGCTTTGAAAGATCCAAAGGTTATTTTCCGCTTTATTATGTTTGCTTCACACAGTATGATGCAACAATGCCAAATGTTCATGTGGCTTTTAAGCCGGAAGAATTGGTTAATACTTTTGGTGAAATAATAAGCAAAAAGGGACTTAAACAGTTAAGAATTGCCGAGACTGAAAAATATGCCCATGTAACGTTTTTCTTCAATGGCGGCAAAGAAGCTGTATACGAAGGTGAAGACAGATGCCTTATTGCTTCTCCAAAGGTTGCAACGTATGATCTTCAGCCCGAGATGTCTGCTTATGAGGTAAAGGATAATGTCATAGAAAGAATACAAAAAGACTTATATGATGTTATTATACTGAATTTTGCAAATTGTGATATGGTTGGACACACCGGTGATTTTGATGCGGCTGTTAAGGCTGTTAAAGCTGTTGATGACTGTGTAGGTCAGGTTGTTGATGAAATTCTTAAAAAAGATGGAGTAATCCTGATAACAGCTGATCACGGTAATGCGGATCTTATGTGGAATGAAGAGCAGGGAGTTGTTACAGCTCATTCAACCAATCCGGTTCCGCTGATTGTCATCGGAGCAGGTGATATCAGGCTTAAGTCCGGAAGAATTTCCGATTTATGTCCTACAATGCTGGATATAATGGGCTTGGATAAACCAGAGGAAATGACAGGTAATTCATTAATTATTAAATAATTTTAAAATATAATCTTGTAAAATTCTTTATTTTATACTATAATTAAATAGTGATATTATTTCGGTATAAATTACCGGTTTAATATACCAAACCGTACTAGCCGGGGAGATAGCGGTGCCCTGTACCTGCAATCCGCTACAGCAGGGGTGAATATCATTATGAGGGTATTGATAGTGTGGCTGGTGTTTGTAAGTAGTGATGAAGATTTGGTCTTATGCAATACTGTGTTGTGAACCTCGTCAGGTCGGGAACGAAGCAGCGATAAGCAATTTCGGGTATGTGCCGTAAGGTTGCCGAATCCGAGCCGGCTGCAAAAGTTCCGCATATTATTGGTATTCGAGTTTTGATTGTACGGTTTTATTTTTTAAAAATACTTCGGAGGATATTATGGCATATCAAGCATTGTACAGAAAATGGCGACCTTCCGTTTTTGAGGATGTAGTTGGTCAGAATCATATTGTAGAAACGCTTAAAAATCAAATAAATTCAAATAAAATTGCACATGCCTATCTTTTTTGCGGTTCCCGAGGCACAGGTAAAACCTCTACTGCAAAAATATTTTCCCGTGCAATAAACTGTGAGCATCCGGTTAACGGTAACCCTTGTAATGAATGTGATACCTGTAAAGGGATAATTAATAACAGTATATTTGATGTTATTGAAATAGACGGTGCTTCAAACAATAAAGTTGATGATGTAAGAGCGATTCGTGATGAGGTTGTTTATCCTCCTGCAAATGCAAAATATAAGGTGTATATTATTGACGAGGTTCATATGCTGTCAAACGAAGCTTTTAATGCCCTGTTAAAGACCCTTGAAGAGCCTCCTTCATATATTATATTCATTCTTGCAACTACGGAATTTCATAAAATTCCCGCCACTATTATCTCAAGATGTCAGAAATTTGATTTCAAAAGAATTACATATAACGATACGGCGGACAGATTACGAAAGGTTGCGCAGTCAGATGGTATAAATATTACCGAATCGGCTGTTAAACTATTGGCTAAAGCAGCAGATGGTTCATTAAGAGACGGATTAAGCAAGCTTGATCAATGTCTTGCGCTTGGCCTTTCTAAAATAGATTATAAAGATATTGCAAATATTATTGGTGCTTCTGATCCCGAGTTTTTAGCTGATTTTGTAGATCTTATTATAGATGAAAACCTTGGCGAGGCTTTAAAGCTGCTCGATTCAGGTGTTAATATGGGAATGGATGCTTTAAGACTGTTCTCTGACGTTATAGACTATTTCAGAGATTTGATGATGATAAAGAGTACAGGTGATTTTTCTCTTATTATCAATAATGAGACTGATGTCCTTAACAGATATAAAGCTCAATGTGACAAATTGACTCTTACCCGTCTTTTAAGAATCATTGAAACTTTATTTGAGGGACAAAACACAGCTAAATATTCGATATCTCCAAAGCTTTCCTTTGAAACAGCATTACTTAAAGCTGCGTCAAAAAACACCAATCATGATATTGAAGCTCTGATGGAAAGAATCGAGGCTTTAGAAAATAAACTAAAGAAAATAAGTACAGAAGGGGTTCCTTCACCGGTTTCTGCTTCTTTCTTCGAAGAATCTTTAGCTAAAGATGCAAAAAAGAAGGAAAGCGTAGATTCCGATTTTGCAATTGAATCCAAAGAGGTTAAAGATGATATTCCGGAAACTTCAGATGAGAACATTGGACTTCATGAGGAAACAGTTGCAGAAGTAGATGAGGATGAAGAATATGATTTTTCTTCCGCTTATGATGATATGGATGGTGTGGATGGTTACACCATTCCGGATGCTGATTTTATTACTGATATTTCACCTGCATCTAAGGCGGAAAAACTCACTGAAGAGGATGAGGGAGAATCTTTTGGTGATACAAAGGATCTTGTCGGAGTATTAACATATATAAGTAAAAATTTCAGAGATTTTTCAGTTAATATTATGAATAAAGATCTGGCATTCGAAGGCGTTATGCTTTCTTCTGCAGCTTCCGTGGAAGATGATAAGCTGATATTTACCTTTGATAATAAAATGCAATATGATATAGCGAAAAAAAACGAATATAATGAATTGATAAAATCTGCTATTATTGATACCTACGATCTTGAGGCGGTTGTAGTTCTTAAAGGACCGGGGGACGAACCTGAAGCTTCTGAAGAAAGCGACGATAGAGATCCATTGGAGGATTTATTCAAGATGGCTGAACAAAATCAGATAATATTCAAATTTGAAGAATAGGAGTGAAAATTATGGCAAAAGGAAGATTCCCAATGGGAGGTATGCCCGGCGGTGGAAATATGAACAATATGATAAAACAAGCTCAGAAAATGCAGGAAAATTTACTTAAGGCTCAGAAAGAGCTTGAAGAGTCCACTTATGAAGTAACTGCGGGTGGTGGTGCTATAAGCCTTAGTATTACCGGAGAAAATCAGATTACAAGCATCAGTATAAATCCGGATGTTGTTGATCCAGATGATATTGAAATGCTTGAGGATCTTATTATGAGTGCTTTTAATGAAGCTATAAAAAAAGTAGAAAAAGAAAAATCTGAAAAAATGAGTAAACTGACCGGAGGAATGGGTAACTTAGGTGGCTTATTCTAAATAAAGGTTTTCAGGGGGAATTATGAAGTATTTTGTTGCACCGCTTGCGAGGCTTATTGACGAATTTAATAAATTACCGGGTATAGGAAAAAAATCAGCTCAAAGATTGGCTTTTTATGTATTATCAAAAGATGATGCGTATGTAAAGAATTTTTCCGATGCTTTGCTTGATGTTAAACAAAAGGTCAGATTTTGTGAGCATTGCTTTAATATTACCGATAAGCAGGTATGCGATATTTGTAGTGATCCCAAAAGAAATCCTAACATAATTTGTGTTGTAGAAGACCCTAAGGATGTTATTGCTATGGAAAGTATTGGTGAATTCAAAGGCGTATACCATGTTCTTCACGGTGTGATAAGCCCACTGAATGAAATCGGTCCTGATGATATTAAGATTAAAGAGTTGGTGGACAAAGCTGCAAAAGGGAATATTGAGGAAATCATTCTTGCCACCAATATTAATGTTGAGGGTGAAACTACTGCTATGTATATAGCGAAGCTTTTATCAGGCTTTTGTGATAATATCACAAGACTTGCCAATGGCTTACCTGTTGGTTCTGATATTGAATACGCAGATGAGGGAACTTTGCTCAATGCCTTTGAGGGAAGGAGAAGGGTTAATGCAAACTAAAATTAAATTAGGAAAAAGTAAGGCTATATCTTATTTAAAGCTTCCCTTTGATTTTTTTGAAAACCATTTTCAAAAACTATCTCCCAATACTGTGAAAATATACTTATATTTGCTATATCTTTGTACATTGGGAGAGGTTGAAATAAAAGAAAACGAAATAGCAAAGAAGCTTTCCCTGGTAAAAAAAGATATATCCGACTGTTATGCCGAATTGAAAGAAAACGGTTTGTTGTCAGTTAATGAAGTAAGTGGGGAAAATGAACTTATAAGCCTGGATGAATTTTACAAAAACTATACTAAAACGTCTAACGAAGAAATAAAAAAGGAAATACTTGATAAAGCAAAATCTATAAAATTTGATTCGCAGTTTAAGAAAAAGATAACATTTATAGAAGACATATACGGTAAAGAACTTTCGCAGAGTGATATATTGGAAATCTATGAGTTGCTAACAAATTATAAAATTGCTTATGATGTGCTTATTTGTGCAATAGAATATGCTATATCAAAGAACATAAAAAGCTTCAATTACATATCAAAGGTTGCTATAAATTGGAAAGAACTTGGTTTGACAAGCTATGAAAGCTGTGAAAGATTCATTTCCGGCGAAAGTCTTGACAGCGAGCCGATTTATGAAAATATTAAAAAGATGTTTAATCTGAAAAGAGAACTTTATGATATTGAAAAAAAATATGTGGATGAGTGGATTTATAAACACCAAAAGACTCTCGAAGAGATACGGGAGGCACTGAATGTAACAATACTTAATATTGGAAAAATTTCATTTCCGTATCTTAATTCAGTATTGTTAAATGAAGGACAAGCCACATCTGCTATTCAAAAATCTCAGAACAGCAAGCTTAGTAATTTTAAAGAACGCGATTACGATCAGGAAAATTTACTTGCTGTTTTAAGAAAAAAACAAAATGGTTAACTACTCGGCGCAGTAATAAATAAAGAGGTGTTGTAATGGCTTACAGTGATAATGTATATAGAATTGCAAACTCAGTTTTAGAAAGAATAAGAGAAAAAAACGCGTATAAGCTCGAAAAGAGAAAAGAGGAAATACAATTTAAAATACCTGAATATTTTGAACTGAAAAAAGATTCTTTTGATACGCTCTCATCTCATGTAAGGTTTGACGACGAAAGGTTGATTATCGAAAGAAAAGAGCAATTAAAAAAACATCTGGATGAAAATGCTTTAAAAAGAAAAGAGTTATTAAAATCAAACGGGTTTCCCGAGGAATATCTTGATGGAATATATGATTGCACAGAATGTAGGGACACAGGATATATAAACGGAAAACGATGCAAGTGCTTTGAGGATATATTAAGAAAGACGGCTATTGAGGAATCTAATATCAGTTACATACTTGAGGATAGAGATTTTGAAAACTTTGATTTGAAATTATTTTCAAATATTGATAACGGCAATGGTATTTCTCCACGTAAAAATATGAAGAATATTCTGAAGCATGTAAAAGTGTTTATGGATGATTTTAATTCAAAAGACTCAAAATCCATGCTTTTTACGGGAGGGACCGGAGTTGGCAAAACATTTTTATCGGGATGCATTGCAGGGGAAATTTTAAAAAGAAACAAGAATGTTTTATATCAGACTGCAGGAAAGCTTACTGAAATTCTCGAGGAACATAAGTTCAACAGAGAAAATTCCATCTATGATACATCGGGTTTAGTTCATGATTTATATAACATTGATTTATTGATAATCGATGATTTCGGTACTGAATTCAAAACTTCTTATACTCTGACAGCCCTTTTTGATTTGATAAATTACAGATTAATTAATAATAAAAAAATGATAATATCGACAAATTTGTCTCCGATTGAACTAAAAAATGTTTACAGTGAAAGACTTTTTTCCAGATTTGTCGGTGAGTTTCTCATTCTGGAATTCATAGGGGAAGATCTGAGAACAAAGAAAATATTTGGTAATTGAAAATATTTGTTGAAATGTATGTAAATATGTGATATAATTTATCTAGATTCTTATTTAATGAGGAGGACTAATATGAAAAACACAAGAAAAATTATTTCAATTTTATTATGCTTCTGCATTTTTTTCTCAATGCAGGTGTTTGCATTGGAATTTCCTGATGTAACAGAAGATAATAAAAACGGTGAAGCTATTGATGTACTTTCTTCACTTGGAATTATCAAGGGATATGACGACGGTCAGTTCAAACCTGATAAGGAAGTTACAAGAGCTGAATTGACATCGCTTTTAATGAGATTATTGAATTTGAGTATAACAGGCACAACAGTTGCTGATTCAGGTTATACTGATGTGGCAAATAATCACTGGGCTGTTTATGATATTAAAACTGCCAGCAGTATGGGAATAATCAAAGGCTTTGGAGACGGAAACTTCGGACCTGAAGCTTCGGTTACATTTGAACAGGCTGTTAAGATGGTTGTTTGTATGCTTGGTTACGAAAGTGTAGCTATCGACAAGGGCGGTTGGCCGGATGGATATGTTGCACAGGGACGTGATTTAGGCCTGCTTAAGAGTGCTGAAATTCCACAGACCAACGCAGCTCCGAGAAAGATTATTGCTCAGATTTTATATAATGCTCTTGATGTTGATCTTATGGCAGAAAGAAAAACCGACAATGATGAAAAATCTTATTACATTAAAAACGGTCAGAATCTTATGACTGAGTATATGAAGATTGAAAAAATTGACGGTATGGTTACAGCTACTTCAAAAACCAGACTTGATAATCTTGAAAGCCAGCTACCTGATGACCAGATTGAAATTACAAGCAAAAACATAGTTGGACAGTATAAAGTTGGTACTTTTGAAAGTGCAAAATCAATGATTGGATTATCGGTTATTGCGTATGTTAAATATGATGAATATAACGTTAATAAAATAATTCAGCACATGATGCCAAAGGCTAAAGTTGATGAAATTAAATTTGATGCCGCTGAGATTGATTCTTTCACTGAACAAAGATTAAGAACAATTAATGAAAAAACCGGTAAGACTGTTGATTATAAAATCAATCCTGCTGCAATTTATATGTACAACGGAAAAGCCATTTCCAAAGATTACTTATTTGCCAATAATTTGGCTCAGCCAGTTGTTGGTTCTGTAAGACTTGTGAATTCCGGTTCAGGATATGATTATATTGAAATTGAAAGCTATAAGAATTATCTTGTAAAATCTGTTGATACATCCGAATTCTTGATTTATGTTGATAATACCGTTGGAAATGTAACTGAATCTACAATTTTTGCTCCGGTTGAAAGAACTCTTGATTATTCAATTTCGATTAAAAAGGGAACAAGTGATGTAAATTTATCATCAATCAGAAAAGGAAATATTATTTCTGTAAAGCAAACTATACCGGAAGCACAGGTTGGAATTCAGAATATGGAAATTTTAGTTTCTGATACCAAAAAAACAGGTAAGATTACAGAGGAAGATTCTGAATACGTTAAAATTGATGGTACAAAGTATACTATCTCTCCATTTATAGAAGACACTGATTTAGCTAAAAAGATAGTGTATAATACAAGTGGTACATTCTATGTGGATGCATTCAATAATATTTACTTTGCTGAATTCTCAACGGGTGGAGCATACAAATATGCATATGTTATTAATGCAGGTGTGAAAACCTCCGGCGATGGTGATGAAGCTAACGTAAGACTGTTTGATTATTCAACATCATCAGTAAAATTGTATGATTTCCATACTCGTGTTACAATTAATGGTGCTCCTTCTAAA
This sequence comes from Oscillospiraceae bacterium, assembly GCA_015068665.1. Taxonomy (GTDB): domain Bacteria; phylum Bacillota; class Clostridia; order UMGS1840; family HGM11507; genus SIG450. The sequence goes on from SVKB01000004.1 coordinate 107,581, forward strand.
TCCGGAAGTGATGCTGTTTCAGCATTAGAGGAAAGTGCTGCTTTATTTGATGATGCTAATGGTTCAAACATGACATATGCTCAGCCTATCAAGTATCTTGTTAATAATCAGGGCAAAATTTCAGAAATCGTTACTGCAAATTCTACTACTGATGACTCACTAAAAAATATTGTTTTTGATGAGACCAGTGAATATAATTCAACAAACAAATACTTTAAAATGAATTCAAATAACAATAAGATTGATTCAAAATCAATTGTTATTGAAGTACCGTTAGACAGATTTGATACAGAAGGATATGCAAAGCGTTCGTATTCTTACTTTAAGAATAATTATCCTTACGAAATACATTCTATTGGAACTAACGAATCGGGTGCAGCAAATATAATTCTTGCTTACGAGCCTAATGTTGACAAGGATGTTGAGTATAATACTCCAACATACATTGTTAAAGATATTAAGCTTACTACTGTTGATGAAGAAATGAAGACAAGATTAACTCTTATTAATTTCCAGACAGGAGCTGAGACAACAGAGTATTGTGCTAATGCAGATTATATTGCTGATGTTGAAATCGGTGATGTTATCAGATTCGGTAAAGAAACAGACGGCGATATTAATGAAAATGTATATATTTACCTTGATATGAGTGCAGCAAAAGCAGGAACTCATCCTACAATGCCTGCTAATAAAGCTGCTATGAGCAATATATCAAAATATCCTTTGAGAAAAGTTGCTATGGCTGAAAATTACGATGATCCATATAGAGTAGTTGATGTTTCAAATACCAGCACTTACTATATTTATTTATATGCTACTCCGTATAGTGTAACAGAAAACAGTTTTGAACTATCTGATTTAATTCCCGGAGAAACAGGTTTTGATGCTGATGCGGATGGGGATGGAATCAAAGATAAGCCTGCAAAAACTGCTAATCTTACAGCATCCTCATCAACAATGTTCTATACAATTAACTCAGCTGGCGAAATTACCGTTACCAAAGGTGCTACAGAGGAAAATAGCGTAATGGGTACAATACTTTCATATAAAGATTATCCCGGTACTAATGATTATGTATACACATATATCGTTAACGACTCTTTAAAGGCTGTATATATTGTTAAAGCAAATTAATAGTGTATTTTATAATAAAAACCGAGTTTTACACTCGGTTTTTAACTTTTTTATGAATTTTAAATATAATGTATTAGAAGTAAAGAAAAAAAGGTGTGTTATTATGCGGAATTGTTGGGGTAAAGGCTTGGGGATAATTCTTATGATATTTGGTATAGGTCTTATTGTAAGCTTTATCCTACCATTGGAATTTCTCGTAATTATACTTACCTTAATTGTTATTTACATAGGATTTTTGGTGTTCAGAAATTGTTAAATAACTTAAAAGGGAGGTATATTATGAAAATAGTTGTATATAAACCCGGGAAAATGATGAATAAGCTTTTAAAGCTTTTCTTTAAAATTAATTCATAAAACAAAAAATCATCATTATATATTCGTTATAATGATGATTTTTTTATTTTATTAGAAGTATATAAAGCTTTGCATAGAAAGATAGAGGAATTTACTTTCCGAGACAAAATCTTGAAAAGATATTTCCTATTATTTCTTCACTAACGGTCATTCCTGTAATTTCTCCTAAAGCGGATATAGCATTTTCTATTTCAATCGAAACAATGTCGGGAAATACTCCTATGGAAAGATCGGTAATAGCCTTTTGTATATGAGACAATGCCGATGTAAGTTTTTCGAAATGTCTTTCGTTGGTTATATAAACATCTTCCTTGATATTGATTTCGCCGTTAAGAATAGTCTCCTTAATTTGTTGGGTTAACTCATTTATTCCGGTAAGCTCTTTTGCACTTATTGAAAAATAACGGGCTTTATTAAATATTTTTTTTAGTGGAGAGATATCTGTATCTTTTGAAATATCGCTCTTATTTAATATGATGAATACCGGTTTATCATTTATGATTTCAGCAATGGCAAAATCTTCTTTACTTAACTCGGTGCTTGTATCAATAATAAAAAGAACAAGATCAGATTCGTGGATTTTTTCGTATGCCTTTTCAATTCCAAGTGCTTCAACAATATCATCACTTTTACGGATTCCGGCTGTATCTGTTATACATGCTTTAAGCCCATCAATATTTATTGTTTCTTCAAGTGTATCTCTTGTTGTACCTGCTATATCGGTTACAATTGCTCTATCATCTTTTAGGAGGGCATTAAGTAATGAGGATTTTCCAACATTGGGTTTTCCTGCTATAACAATTTTTGCCCCTTCTTTGATAATTTTTCCCGTATTATATGTTTTGATGAGTGAAGCTATATCTTCTGATGATGTTTTTAACAAGTTAATTATATCTTCAATTGCCATTTCATCAATATCTTCTTCAGGGTAGTCAATTACAGCTATTATATTTGCAGTTGCTTCAATCAGCTTATCTCTTATAAGGTTAATCTTCTTAGATAGCTTGCCCTGAAGCTGATTTTCGCCTGAGTATACATTGTATTCATCATTAGCATTGATTATATCAATAATTGCTTCCGCCTGAGATAAATCAATTTTTCCGTTTAAGAAGGCCCTTTTTGAGAACTCACCGTTTTCGGCTAAGCGAGCACCTGCTTTGATAAGCTCCTTAAGAATCATTCTGGCAACTGCCATTCCACCGTGACATGATATTTCTATGACGTTTTCTCCGGTAAATGAATTGGGGTTAATAAACTTTGATAACAAAACCTGGTCAATTACATGTCCGTCATTATCATATATGTTACCAAGTGCAATAGTATATCCGCTCATTTGACTTATCGTTTTATTAAATTCTGATTTAAAAATTTTTTCGCATATCTCAAATGATTTTTCACCACTTACTCTGATAACCGCTATTCCACCGGTGCCAACCGGGGTAGAGATTGAACAAATTGTATCAAATAATTTCATAATTTACCTTCCACAAGCTTTTTTATTTATTATATAACAGTTCAAAAATACAATCAAGATATATTTTAGTACAAATTTAATAAAAAAAACAGCTATTATTTAATAATATTTTATATTTAAACAGTTGTAATATTGAAAAAAATGGTGTATTATATATAATAAGATACGAATAATAATGGGGAGGTATGTGATAAATGGATAAATTTATTTATGTTGACAATGCGGCTACCACAAGGTTAAAGCCGGAGGTTCTTGATGAAATGATGCCTTATTTAACAGAAGAATACGGCAACCCCTCATCGATATACAAATATGCAAATAACTCTAAAATTGCAATAGATTGCGCCCGCGAGAAAATCGCCAAAGCTTTTAATGCAGAGCCCAAGGAAATAATATTTACTTCCGGTGCATCTGAAGCTGATAACTGGGCAATAAAAGGAATTGCCTATTCTTTACGAAAAAAAGGCAATCATATAATTACTACAAAAATTGAGCATCACGCGGTGCTTCATACCACTGAATTTCTTGAAAAGCAAGGATATGAGGTAACTTATCTGGATGTTGACGAAAACGGTTTGATCAGTCTTGAACAGCTTGAGGCAGCCATAACGGATAAAACAATTCTTATTTCGGTTATTTTTGCAAATAATGAAATTGGAACCATTCAGCCGATAAAAGAAATTGGGGAAATAGCGAAAAAACATGGAATATATTTCCATACCGATGCGGTACAGGCTGTCGGTAATGTGGAAATTGATGTAAAGGATATGAATATTGATCTTATGTCCCTTACTGCTCATAAGGTATACGGTCCCAAAGGCGTTGGTGCTCTTTATGTAAAAAAAGGTGTTAAGCTGTATCCGTTTATTCATGGTGGAGGACAGGAAAAGGGAAGAAGAGCGGGAACCGAGAATGTCGCGGGAATAGTTGGGTTCGGAAAAGCTATAGAACTTGCAACAACTTCAATTGCCGAAAAGGTTAAGAAAATATCAGAATTGAGAGATTTATATATAGACACTGTGCTGAAGGAAATACCTTATGTAAGATTAAACGGTCACAGAACCCAAAGACTTTGCAACAATGCAAATGTGTCTTTCAGGTATATAGAGGGGGAAGCTTTACTTCTTATGCTCGATATGGCAGGAATTTGTGCTTCCAGCGGCTCTGCCTGTACATCGGGATCTCTTGATCCGTCTCACGTGCTTCTTGCTATCGGATTACCGCACGAAATAGCTCATGGATCACTGAGAATTTCTTTTGGCGATTTCAATACGAAGGATGAAGTGTATTATATTGTTGAAAAACTTAAAGGTATTGTTTCCAGACTTCGTGAAATGTCACCTTTATATGAAAATGTAGAAAGGAAATAAAAATATGTATAGTGAAAAAGTAATGGACCATTTTGCGAATCCAAGAAATGTTGGCGAAATCGAAAACGCAGATGCAGTTGGTGAAGTTGGAAATGCAAAATGCGGAGATATAATGAAAATTTATATGGATATTGAAGATGGCGTAATCAAAGATGTTAAATTCAAAACCTTTGGATGCGGAGCTGCTATTGCTACAAGCAGTATGGCAACTGAGCTTGTAAAAGGTAAAAAGGTTGACGAAGCTTTAGAAATTACCAATAAGGCAGTTATTGATGCGCTTGATGGGTTGCCTCCGGCAAAAATACATTGCTCTGTTCTTGCTGAAGAAGCCATTAAAGCTGCTATAATTGATTATTATAAGAAGAACGGTTTGGATACTTCTGCAATTACCGGATGCACAGGCTGCTGTTCAGGATGTCATTCGTGTTCGGAATCGGAGGAAAAATAAAAATGTTATTTAACAGTACAAGAAATAATACTCTCAAGGTTTCTTCCGCACAGGCTATCAAGCAGGGACTTTCCAATGAAGGCGGATTATTTGTTCCTGAATTTTTTCCGCAGGTATCATTAGAGGAGATAAATTCACTGGTAAATAAAAAATATGTTGATATTGCCAAATTTGTTCTTTCAAAATATCTGACAGATTTTACTGAAGAAGAATTGGAGCTATGTATTAATTCCGCATATACAAAAGAAAAATTCGGTTCAGATAAAATTGCACCGTTATATAAGCTGAATAACGATACTTTTTTTATTGAGTTATGGCATGGGCCTACCTGCGCATTTAAGGATATGGCACTACAAATATTACCTTATTTGTTAACAGTGTCTGCTAAAAAAACAGGTGAGGACAAGCTCATTACTATTTTAGTAGCAACCTCCGGTGATACGGGAAAAGCTGCCCTTGAAGGCTTTAAGGATGTTGATGGAACAAAAATTATTGTTTTTTATCCTAAGGATGGAGTATCGGATATCCAGAAACTTCAGATGGTTACACAAGCCGGAGAAAATGTTTTTGTAAGCGGTGTTGACGGGAACTTTGACGATGCCCAGAATGGTGTTAAAAAGCTATTTACTGATGAAGATTTCAAAAAAGAATTATTTGACAGTAACATAGTTTTTTCCTCAGCAAATTCAATTAATTTCGGAAGACTTGTTCCGCAGGTTGTATATTATTTTTCATCTTATATACAATTACTCGAAAACGGAATGGTTAGTCTTGGTGACAAAATAAATGTAGTCGTTCCTACCGGTAATTTTGGAAATATCCTGGCAGCGTACTATGCAAAAATGATGGGACTTCCGATTGATAAGCTTATATGTGCATCAAACAGCAATAATGTTCTTACTGACTTTATTAACACCGGAGTTTATGATAAAAACAGAGCTTTTAATCTTACCTCTTCTCCATCTATGGATATTCTTATATCAAGTAACCTGGAAAGACTATTATATGAGTTAAGCGATAAGGATGATAAGTTGATAACTGAGTATATGAGTCAGTTGCAATCAAGTGGCAAGTATAAGGTTTCTGATGCAATTTTAAATAAGGTAAAGACGAATTTTTACGGTGGTTACTGCGATGATACTACAACCGCGAAGGTTATCAAAGAAACATTTGAATCGTACGGATATCTGATAGATACTCACACTGCTGTTGCAAAGGCTGTATATGATAAATATGTTGAAGAGACCGGAGATAAGAAAATTTCTGTAATTGCTTCAACAGCAAGTCCTTATAAATTCTTAAACAGTGTTATTACAGCTGTTGATGAAACCTATGATACTGATAAGGATGATTTTACTAAATTACAGGATTTGTCTGAAAAATCAAACACTTCTGTTCCCGATGCATTAGGTGGGTTAAAAGGTAAATCCGTAAGATTTTCCGGTGTATGCGAAAAAGAACAGATGAAAGATATTGTTAAAACCGCTCTTGATATGTAAAGCCGGCATATAGCCGACCTGTCAGTTTTTTGATATGAAAGTGTCACAGCAGGTTTCACATGATGTGCATGCAGACGGATTGCCGACTGTGATGGATGGTGCTTCGCATTCGTTATTCATGCTGTGATATTTACATTTGTTTGCTTTGCAGTAAATTTTAGTTTCCATAGTTACTACGTCCTTTCGGTTATTTTATTTGTGGAAATCCACATTACTATTATCTCTTGAAACGGAGTATTTATAATGGCATTATTTACTATTTCGGATTTGCACTTATCCCTCAATACAAATAAGTCTATGGAGGTTTTCGGTGGAGTCTGGAGAGATTATATAACTAAGCTTGAGAAAAACTGGAATAAAATTGTTACTCCGGATGATTTGGTTGTAGTTCCCGGTGACATTTCCTGGGAAACGTATCTTGAGGATGCTGTTGAAGATTTCAGGTTTCTCGAGCGTCTTAATGGTAAAAAAATTATATCAAAAGGTAACCATGACTATTGGTTTTTAACTGTTAATAAGCTTTATGATTTTTTTGATAAGAATGATATAAAAACAATAAGCATGCTACACAATAATTTTTTCGCATATGAAAATTACGCAATTTGCGGAACGAAGGGTGTAGATATTTCAAAAAAACCTGCAACAGATGAAAATATAAAGCTGGAAAACCGTGAAGCGATAAGACTGGAAAAATCAATTGTTGATGCCAAAAAAGCCGGATACTCTGATATTTTAGTATTTATGCATTATCCTCCGATTATCAAAGAAGGGAAATATAACAATAATTTATTCTATTATATTTTAAAGGAGTATGGCATTAAAAAGTGTTTTTACGGTCATCTACATACGAGGTCGCATCATCTTGCTTATTGTGGCGATATTGAAGGAATTGAGTTTAATCTGATTTCATCTGATTATCTTGATTTTAAGCCAATGAAAATTTTATAAAATTATAGTGGAAATTTTAAAAAATATATGATATAATCTCATAAAGTGATTTATATTAGGGAGGAAAACAAAAATGAATTATTCTATTAAAGAGAATACCAAGAAGGAAGCAACCTTGGAAATTGTTGTTTCAAGTGAAGAATTTGCGAAAGGATTGGATTTTGCTTTTAACAAAAACAAAAAGTATTTTTCAATTCCCGGATTCAGAAAGGGTAAAGTACCCAGAAAAATGGTTGAAAAATATTATGGTGTTGAAGTGCTTTTTGAAGATGCTGTTAACGAAATTATTCCTGAAAAATATCAGGAAGCTGCAGTTGATTCTAAATTAGACATCGTATCAAAGCCTGAAATTGACATAGTTTCAATCAGTGTAGAAGAAGGTTTTGTATTTACTGCAAAGGTTGAATTAAAGCCTGAAGTTAAAGTTAAAGACTATAAAGGTATAAAAGCACCTAAAAATGAATATCCTGTTAAGAGTGATGCAGTAAACAAAGAAATTGATGCTCTTAAGGAAAAAACTGTAAGAATTATTGAAAGAGAAAACGGTAAGGTTGAAAAAGGCGATATAGTTAATATTGATTATGAAGGCTTTTGCGACGGAGTTGCATTCCCGGGTGGAAAAGCTGAAGGCTTTGATCTTACAATCGGTTCCGGTCAGTTTATTCCGGGATTTGAAGATGCTTTAATTGGTTGTGAATTAGGTGCAACTGAGATTGAAGTTAAATTCCCTGAAGAATATCACGCAGAAGACTTAAAAGGTAAACCTGCAACATTCAAGGTTGTAATTAATAAAATTTCTTATAAAGAATATCCCGCTCTTGATGATGACTTTGCTAAGGATGTCAGCGAGTTTGATACAATCAAAGAATTAAAAGCTGATATTAAAAAGAAGCTTACTGCTGAAGCTAAACAAAGAGCTGATCAGGAATTTGAAAATGCAGTTGTTGAAAAGCTTCTTGACCTGGTAGAGGTTGAAGTTCCTTATTGTATGATTGAAGAAAGAATAGAAAGCCTGGCAAATGATTTTGCTTACAGATTAAAGTCACAGGGTATGGAATTGGCTCAATACTTACAGTTAACCGGTATGACCGAGGATAGCTTTAAGGCTCAGTTTAAAGACAGAGCTGAAAGCCAGGTTAAGGTATCTCTTGCTCTTGAAGAAATTGCTAAGATTGAAAAAATCGAAGTAACTGACAAGGATGTTGAAAAGGAACTTGAAAAAATGGCTGAAGCTTACAACATGGAAGTTGATAAGATTAAGCAGTTTATTAATCCTGATGATATTAAAGCAGATCTTAAAATGAATAAAACTGTTGAGTTTGTTGTTAAGCATGCAGTTGTTGAAGAAGCAGTCGAAACTGAAGAAAAAGCCGAAAAGAAGCCGGCTGCAAAAAAGACTGCAACAAAAAAAGCAACAACTAAAAAAGCAGAAGGCGAAAGTGCGCCGAAAAAGACAACTGCTAAAAAATCCACTGCTAAAAAGAAAGAAGAAAAATAGAAGTTTTTATTTGAGGTTTAAAACCGTAGTTTTAAACCTCATCTTATATATTAAACGGAGGTGTTGTTATTATGGCATTAGTACCATATGTAATTGAACAAACAAATAACGGCGAACGCTCATACGATATTTATTCCCGTCTTTTAAAGGACAGAATTATCGTTTTATCAGATGAGGTTAATGATGCTACAGCCAGCGTTATAGTTGCACAGCTTTTATTTTTAGAGGGGCAGGATCCGGAAAAAGATATAAGCTTTTATATTAACAGCCCCGGCGGTTCTATAACTGCGGGGATGGCTATTTACGATACAATGCAGTATATTAAGCCCGATGTTTCAACAATTTGCATAGGTATGGCTGCAAGTATGGGAGCATTCTTGCTTTCTTCAGGTGCTAAAGGTAAAAGATTTTCTCTTCCAAACAGTGAAATTATGATTCATCAGCCTCTTGGCGGACTTGGCGGCAGAGCTCAGGCTACCGATATAAAAATTCATACTGACCGTATTTTAAGAATAAAGCATGATCTTAACCAGATACTGGCTAAAAACACGGGCAAGCCTTATGAGGTGATATGTGCTGATACTGAACGAGATAATTTTATGTCAGCTCAGGAAGCTAAGGAATATGGTATAATTGATCAGGTAATTGAAAGAAGATAAACGGGAGAATTTATGAGTAAAAAAAATACAGAACATACAAAATGTTCTTTTTGCGGAAAAACCTCCGATATGGTTGATAAGATTATTTCGGGTCCTGATAATGTTTGTATATGCAATGAATGTATTGAACTGTGTAATGATATTCTTGATGTGTCAATGGAGGATAATGGAGGGTATAAAGCTGAAAACAAAGCTCTGCTTAAACCTACCGAAATAAAAACGCTTCTGGACCAATATGTAATCGGGCAGGATGAAGCTAAAAAAACTTTATCTGTAGCGGTTTATAATCACTATAAAAGAATAAATTCAAGCATCAGAGATGATGATGTTGAAATTCAGAAAAGTAATGTAATGGTATTAGGACCTACCGGTTGCGGTAAAACGTTATTGGCTCAGACTCTTGCCAAACTACTTAATGTTCCTTTTGCAATTGCAGATGCAACCACACTTACTGAAGCAGGATATGTTGGTGAAGATGTAGAAAACATTTTGCTTCGTCTTATTCAGGCTGCCGACTATGATGTGGAACTGGCAGAAAAAGGTATAATATATATTGACGAAATTGATAAAATTGCAAGAAAAAGCGAAAACCCTTCTATAACCAGAGATGTCAGCGGAGAAGGGGTTCAGCAGGCATTATTGAAAATACTTGAAGGAACTGTTGCTTCAGTACCGCCTCAGGGGGGCAGAAAGCATCCGCATCAGGAATTTATTCAGATTAACACTGCAAATATTTTATTTATATGCGGTGGTGCTTTTGACGGTATTGAAAAAATTATTGAAAAAAGAACCGGAAAAAGTATAATGGGATTTAATTCCGATATTATTGTAAAAAGTGATAAATCTCGAAGCATATTGAAAAATATCATGCCACAGGATTTGTTGAAATTCGGGCTGATTCCTGAATTCATAGGTCGTGTGCCGGTAATAGTAGCCTTGGATAATCTTGATGAAGAAGCTTTGGTATCGGTTTTAAAAGAGCCGAAAAACTCACTTGTGAAGCAGTATAAAAAGCTCTTTGAATATGACGGGGTAGAGTTGGAATTTGAAGAAGATGCCTTGAAGGAGATTGCAGCTGAGGCAATTAAACGCAATACCGGAGCCAGAGGATTAAGAGCCATTGTGGAAGAAATCATTAAGGATGCAATGTTTGAAGTTCCTGCTATGGAACAAGTATCAAAGGTTGTAGTGACTAAAAATGCTGTTCTGAAAAATGAAAAACCGTTGCTGGTTTCGTCCGGATTAATTGAAAAATAATATTAAGGATGATAAAACTCTGTTTTTGCAGAGTTTTATTTTATTGTTGATATTTTTTTGAAAAAAATGTATAATTATATTGGCTTGAATATAAAGAAGCAGGAGGATAAAAAAATGGATATTAAATTCGGACCGGGCGGAAACCCCTTGGCATTTTCGGAAGCAGGATATAAATCATCGGTTGATATGCCCGGATATTTACATTCTATAGGACTTAACGCTTATGAATACCAGTGTAATAAAGGGGTTAAAATATCAGAAAAAACAGCACAGGAATTATGTGCAAATGCTAAAGCTAATGATATATTCTTATCAGTACACAGTCAGTATTACATAAGTCTTTCGAGTACAGAAAAAGAAAAGAGAGATAAGAGTATAGAATATATTATGGATTGTATGAGAATTTCGAAAGTGCTTGATGCAAAAAGAATAGTTGTGCATAGCGGTTCTGCATCGAAGATTTCCCGGGAGCTTGCCTTGGAATATGCAAAAGATACTTTGAAAAGAACTATTGATATTGCAAAGAGTGAAGGGTATGAAGGAATTCACATTTGTCCCGAGACAATGGGGAAAATCAATCAGCTTGGTGATCTGGATGAAGTTATTGAATTATGCCTGGTTGACGATTCTTTTATCCCTGCAATTGATTTTGGTCATTTAAATTCACGTTCCTTCGGTGGGATAAAAACGATAGGTGATTACGAAAACATTCTTAATAAAATTGAAAATAAATTAGGATATGACAGACTTAAGGTTTTTCATTCACACTTTTCAAAAATTGAATATTCTCTTAAAGGGGGAGAGGTTAAACATCTGACCTTTGAGGATAATGAATACGGACCTGAATTTGAACCGCTGGCAGAGCTTATTTACAGGAAAAACCTTACTCCTGTTATTATATGTGAATCGGCCGGTACACAGGGAATTGATGCTTTATATATGAAAAAATGCTATGAGGAGATGAAATAAATGAAAAAGGTGCTTGTAATTAACGGTCCAAATCTTAATATGCTCGGAGTAAGGGAACCTGAAATTTACGGAAAAATGACGTTGGAGGATATAAACTCACTCATTTTAAAAAAAGCTGAAGAATTAAATATACAGGTGAAATTTTATCAGAGTAATATCGAGGGAGAAATTGTGAACTCAATCCATAGTGCATATAACAACTTTGACGGTATAATTATAAACCCCGGTGCATATTCACACTATTCCGGAGCAATATATGATGCCTTAAAAGCTGTTGGATTACCATGTGCCGAGGTTCATATATCAAATGTTTTTGCGAGAGAAGAACACAGACACAATATGGTTACAGCGGGTGCTTCTAAAGGCGTAATAAGCGGATTTGGAGCTAAATCATACATTCTTGCTCTGGAGGGGCTTTTTGATGAATAACTCTTTGGATAAAATAAGAGAGATAATAGGTAAATTTGATTGCGATGGTGTTATCATAAATAACAACAGTGATATAAGATATCTTTCCGGTTTGAAATCATCTAATATATCTATATTAGTTACTTCTGACAAAGCTTTTGTATTATCTGATGGCAGATATAAATACATGATTGAAAGACAAGAATTGTTTACCCCTGTCTGTATCACTAAAGGAATGTGTGAAAGTCTGATTGAGCTTATTACAGAGCAAAAGCTTACAAAAGTCATGATTGATCCGTCCGATATCAGTCATAAAAATTATAAAAATATTGCTGAGCAAATTAATTTATATGATTATGAAAATATATTATCGGAATTACGTATAATAAAAAGAGATGAGGAAATATCAAATATTATTGAAGCTCAAAGAATTGCAGACAGAGCTTTTACGGATATTCTTGATGAAATATCAATTGGAATGACTACTAAAGAAATAGCCGCTTTGTTAGATTACAAGATGGCTGTTTACGGTAGTGAAGAACCGGCATTTTCTACAATTACTGTAAATGAAGAGGAAAGTGCTGACTGTCACGGAGTTCCATCTGAAAAGAAAATAAAATCAGGAGATCTTATTCTATTTGATTTTGGCGCAACTTATAACGGATATCGCAGTGATATAACCAGAACAATTGCAGTAGAGAGTATTTGCAATGAAAAAAAAGATATCTACGATCTGGTTCTTAAGGCACATACGGAAGCTGTTATGAAAGTTAAACCGGGTGTATTATGCAGTGATATAGATGAAGCTGCAAGAAAATGTTTCCGGGAAAGAAATCTTGAGGAGTATTTTATACATTCACTGGGACACGGTGTAGGCTTGGATATTCATGAAGCACCTGTACTAAGCAAAAAAAGCGAAACTGTTCTTAAAAAAGGAATGATAATAACCATAGAACCCGGATTATATTTTAAAGATAAATACGGAATTCGTATTGAGGATACTTACCTTGTAACCGAAAATGGTTGTAAATCGCTTACCAATATACAAAAAAATCTTATTATTATATAAATATTGTAAAAAAGACTTGCTTTTTTTGGTATTTTTTATTACAATATATATAAGTATAAATGTTATAATAAAAGAGAGGGGAATTAACCAATGATAACAGCAGGAGATTTTAGAAACGGCGTAACATTTGAAGAAGATGGAAACGTATGTCAGATTGTTGAATTCCAGCACGTAAAGCCAGGTAAAGGAGCTGCTTTTGTAAGAGCAAAGGTAAGAAACGTTATTACCGGCGGTGTTGTTGAAAAAACATACAGACCAACAGATAAATTTGAAAAGGCTCATATCGAAAGAAAAGATATGCAATATCTTTATTCTGACGGTGAACTGTTCTATTTTATGGATGTTGAATCCTATGATCAGATACCTTTGAGTGCTGAACAGCTGGGTGATGCATTAAGATTCGTAAAAGAAAACGAAATGGTTAAGCTTCTTATTTACAAAGGCAATGTTTTCGGTGTTGAACCACCAAACTTTGTTGAGCTTACCGTTACAGAAACAGAACCGGGCTTTAAGGGTGATACATCTACCGGTGCTACAAAGCCTGCAACCTTAGAAACAGGCACAACTATCAATGTTCCTTTATTCATAGATATCGGTGACGTTATCAGAGTTGATACAAGAACCGGTTCCTATATGGAAAGAGCTTAAACGGAGGTTTTTTATTATGGAAAATTTAATTGAAAAAGTTGCTTATCTTCAGGGATTGTGCGACGGTCTTGAAATTGATGATTCAACTAAAGAAGGCAAAATGATTATCGGTATTCTTGATGTTTTAAATGAAATGGCTATGGTTGTTGAGGATATTAATGACGAACAGTTTGAAATGCAGGAATTAATAGATGAAATTGATGAAGATTTAGGCAGTCTTGAAGAAGAATTCTATGATGATTGCGATTGCGATTGTTGTGATGACGATTGCGACTGTGACTGCGATTGTGACGATTCGGAATTTTTCGAAATGGAATGTCCTAACTGCGGTGATGCAATCTGTTTTGAAGACAGCGAATTATTTAATGACGGTGTAGTTTGTCCAAGCTGTGGCGAAGAAATCGCATTTGATTGCGATTGTGAAGATTGTGACTGTCAGGAATAATTTAAGTAAAACTATGTAATTTTTCAGGATTCTCCGATGTCGCATTCGGAGAATCTTTTTATTGGGAGACTATTAAATGGAAATAATTGATTCACATTGTCACATTTATCCGGGAAAAATTGCTGAAAAGGCAGTTGCTGCAATTGGCGATTTTTATGGTATTGATATGGAGTTAAAAGGAACGGTTGATGATTTGCAGGAAAATCTGAAAAAAAGCGGCGTATCGAAAGCAGTGGTACATTCAACTGCTACTAAGCCCGAACAGGTTCCCAGTATTAACAATTTCATTGTAGATGTTATTAGTAATAATCAAAATCTTATAGGCTTCGGTACAATGCATCCGGATTATGAATTAATAGAAGAAGAGTATATAAAGATTATAAGCAGCGGATTAAAAGGAATAAAACTACATCCTGATTTTCAGAAGATAAATATTGATGATAAAAGCATGTATCCGATTTATGAAATCATCTGTGATTCCATTCCTATACTTTTTCATATAGGAGATGAAACCAAGGATTACTCAAATCCCTTAAGACTGAAAAAAATACTTGATGATTTTCCTAAACTTAAGGTTATTGCCGCTCATCTTGGCGGTTACAGAAAATGGGAAGAATCTATGGAAATACTTCAATGCGACAATGTATGGGTGGATACCTGTTCTTCCTTCAGTTTTCTTTCTGACGATATGATTCTTAAGCTTATAAATCATTACGGTACTGATAAGGTATTATTTGCTACCGATTATCCTATGTGGAATTTTAAAGGAGAATATGAAAGAATTACGTCTCTTGGGCTCGAAAATTCCGTTTTAGAGAGAATTTTTTCCAAAAACATAAAAGAACTCATTAAAATATAATTATTTAAACAGAGGTAATTTATGACTGATAAGAAAATATGTGCCGTGTTGCTTGCTGCGGGTAACGGAAGCAGAATGAAAAGTGATGTTAAAAAACAATTTATTGAAATTAACGAACTTCCGTTATTTTGCTATTCAGCAAAAGTACTTTCGCAAATTGATGAGATTGACAGGATAATACTTGTGACCTCGACAAGTGATATTGCTTATGTTCGGGAAGTTATTAAAAGGCATAACATACAAAAGATTTATGATGTTGTCCCCGGAGGAGACCGGCGTCAGGATTCAGTGAAAAATGCTGTTGATACGATTCCCGAATACTATGAACATGTACTTATTCATGACAGTGCAAGACCTTTCGTAAAAAAAGAAGATATACTGAATGTCATAAGAAATGGCGTAGAATTTAACTGTTCTTTTTTAGGCGTAAAGGTTAAGGATACGATAAAGAGTATTGATGAAAAAGGATTTGTTACAAGTACACCCGACAGAGATTTTCTGGTAAGCGTTCAGACACCTCAGGTTGTAAAACTTGATGTAATAAAAAAAGGACTTGAACAGTTCCATGATAAAACATTTACCGATGATGCCGGTGTAATGGAGGCTATGGGAGTAAAAACCAAAATCACATTCGGAAGCTACTCGAATATCAAGATCACCACTCCGGATGATTTAAAATATTTAAAGGATTTGATTTAAATGAGAATAGGCTTTGGCTATGATGTTCACAAATATTCAGAAGACAGAAAATTTATTCTTGGGGGAGTTGAAATTCCATACGAAGCAGGACTGCTCGGACATTCTGACGCAGATGTTCTTCTTCACGCCGTAATGGATGCTATTCTCGGAGCACTTGCCCTCGGGGATATCGGTAAGCATTTTCCTGATACCGATGAAAAATATAAGGGAATTTCAAGTATTAAGCTTTTGAAATATGTCTATGAGAAGATGGATAATTCAGGTTATAGAATCGGTAATATTGATTGTACCGTAGCATGTCAGAAACCTAAGCTTTTACCGTATATTGATCGGATGAGAGAAAATATTGCTGATGTACTTAATACAGATATGTCTTTTATATCAGTAAAAGCTACAACTGAAGAAAAGCTTGGTTTTACAGGGCGTATGGAAGGTGTAAAGGCGTACTGTGTTTGCTTACTGGAGGAAAAATGAAAAAAAGATTTTACTATATAGATTTTTTAAGGATTTTTTCAATGCTGTCAGTTATTTTTCTTCACGTGGTAGCAGATTTGTTAAGAGTAAAGTATAACAGCATAGAATGGCATTTTTCAAATATAATCACAGCCGTAATCGGGATAGCCGTTCCGGTATTTTTCATGATTTCAGGTGCAATGCTTTTAAGTAATGAAAAAAGCAGCTCGGTTGATAATCTTGTCAAAGGAAGACTGGTGAAGGTATTTATTCCGTTTGCTTTCTGGTCTTTAATTGCAATTCTTCATTATTTTGTTATCGATACCGTAAGAACAGGTAGCTTTGGATACGACGGAATGATATACCGCTTTAAATATATACTAAGTCAACCTGCCACCATCCATTTATGGTTTATGTACGCTTTGATACCAATATACCTGCTTCTTCCTTTTTTGAAAACTCTGGTTGATAAAATGGATAAAAAGCAGGCTATATACTTAATTTCACTCTGGATGGTATGCAGTGTCTTATATACTACAGTGCAAAATTTATTTCCCATAAAATATAAAACTGTACTTACCTTTAATAACAGCTTTAACCTCAATTTTATAGGCGGATATATCGGTTTTTTTATTTTGGGATATTATCTCCATGTAAAAGATATCAAAATAAAAAGCAGGCTTCTTATCCTTATAGCTATCATTGATGTTGCAATTATTTCTTTAGGTACTTATTTTGCAACAAGTTATTATAACGGATATTTTGAAGGCTTTAAAGTTTACACAGGTGTGTTTACAACGGTATTGTCTATATGTGTTTTTTTACTTTTTAAGAACTTGTATGCAAATATCGAAAAATTTTCTTTTTGTAACGTAACCGAAGCTTTGAGCACTTTCAGTTTTCCAATTTACCTTGTTCATAATCTTATAATTGATTTTTTCAATGTATTGGGATTTATTCAGCCTGAAAACGGTATTATATATATTATAGCAAGATTTTTAGCTGTATTTACAGCATCTTATATTGTTATTTATATTCTTTCAAAAATCAAACCGTTATGCTTTGTTTCAACGGGGATTAAATACAGAGGTTTTAAGAATGAGAAAAATTAATATTCCCATATTTGTCAGTCATCAGGGATGTCCCAATGACTGTATATTCTGTAATCAGAAAAAAATAACCGGAGTATATAAAAAAGAAAAATACGAAGAAATAAAATATAAAATTAAAACGTATCTTGACAGCGCAGATCGTAATGCAGAAATTGAGATTTCATTTTTTGGCGGAAGCTTTACGGGAATAGATATGGATGAACAAAATATGTATCTTGAAACAGCCGGAGAGTTCTTCTACGATAAAAGAATAACAGGAATAAGAATATCCACAAGACCCGATTATATAACTGAAGAAATTCTTAATAATCTTGCTGCTAAAGGTGTTACCACAATTGAGCTTGGTGTTCAGTCGATGAATGACAAAGTGCTAATGCTCAATAAACGCGGTCATAAAAGTCAGGCTACCTTTGATGCCGTAAAGCTTATAAGAAAATTCCCTTTTAAATTAGGTCTTCAGATGATGGTTGGTATGTATGGATCCGATGAAGAAACCGATAAATATACCTGTGAAGAGATTATTAAACTGTGTCCTGATTTTGTAAGGATTTATCCGACTGTTGTTATCAGACAAACTGAGTTATTTGATTTATATAATAATAAACTTTTTGTTCCGTACAGTCTTGAAGATGCAATAAGAATTTCAGCTGATATACTAAAAAGGTTTAACGAAACTAATATAGATGTGATCCGAATTGGACTTATGGCAGGAGAAGATATTAATGAAAACCAGGTTTTCGGACCTTATCATTCATCCTTTCGTGAATTGGTTGAAAGCTATTTATATTATGAAAAACTATATAAAGATATTTCAGCTTTAACTTCAAAGAGAATAAAAATAATATGTAAAAAAAGTGAAACCTCAAAAATTATCGGTAACAAAAGAAACAACATAAAGAAACTGATAAAAGAGCTTAACCTTGAATCGTTGCGTGTAGTTAATGATGATATTGAGGAATATATTATAAAAGAGGATGTATAATGGGAAAATTTGATAATTATGTTCTTATAAGTGACCTTGACGGAACATTATTGAAAAAAGGAAATTACATAAGCCCCAAGGATATTGAGGCAATAAAATATTTTCAGAAAGAAGGTGGCAAGTTTACCATTGCCACCGGCAGATCATTAAACAGAGCGCGCTTCATAAAAAACATATTTACTATTGATTTACCTGCCATTCTTCTTAACGGTTCGGCAATAGTGGATATCAATAAAGGAGAAACCTTATGGGAGCAGTTTATACACGAATCTGTGCTTGAGGTTATAAGAGATTTTAACAAGAAAAAACCGCAATGTGGTATTATAGCGTTTTCAAAGGATAAGGATTACTTTGTAAATCCCGAAATTGTTACTCCGGAGCTTGGGGATTTGTCTGATTTCAGATATACAGAAGCTAAGGCTTCCGACATTAAAAATCCTATAAACAAAGTAGTTTTTTATTCCTTTACGGATATATTGGAATATATTCAAAAAGAATACGCCGATTATTCTGACAGACTAACCTTTACTAAAAGTGATGTAAATTTTTATGAAATAATTGATAAAACCGTCAGCAAAGGAAACGCTCTTGAAAAGCTCAAAGATATTGCCGGGATTAAGGGGTGCAAAATAATTGCTGCAGGTGATAATCTTAATGATTATGAAATGATTTTAAATGCTGATATAGGTATTGCCGCAGGACATAACTGCATAAAAATCCGTGAGGTTGCTGATATAATCATTGAAAATGATGACATTTTTTATAATTTATTTAATGAATTGATATAGGGAGTATATATGGAAGAAAAAAAAGACCGTGTTATTTTAATTGGTGCATCACTTGGAGATAAGAGTCTTAATGATACCGACGAGGCTTCTATGAAAGAGCTTGCTGAGCTTGTAAAAACAGCAGAAGGGGAGGTTGTCGGGGAGATAATTCAAAATATTAAATCTATTGATCCGTCAACCTTTATCGGTAGCGGCAAAGTTGAAGAAATAAAGGAATTTATTGATGCCAATGATATTACTATGGCTGTTTTTGATTCAGAGCTTTCCGGTTCAATAACCCGAAATTTGGAAAATGCACTTGGCGTAACTGTAATCGACAGAAGCAGACTTATCCTGGATATATTTGCGATGCGTGCAAAATCCAAAGAAGGAAAATGTCAGGTGGAACTTGCACAGCTTAAATATTTGTTGCCAAGATTATCGGGAATCGGGCAAAGTTTATCTCGTCTTGGAGGAGGAATAGGAACAAGAGGCCCCGGTGAAACCAAGCTGGAAAGTGACAGACGTCATATTCAAAAGAAAATTGAGCATTTATCCGATGAATTAAGCGAGATTGAAAAACATAGAAGTAATATCCGTAAAAAACGAACCGAAGATTCTATTCCGGTGGTTGCACTGGTTGGTTATACAAATGTAGGTAAATCATCTCTTTTAAATCTTTTAAGTGATTCTCAGGATGCATATGTAGAAAATAAACTTTTCGCTACGCTGGACCCCCTTATGAGAAAAATTACCCTTGAGGATAAAACTGAATTTATAATTTGTGATACTGTTGGATTTATCAGAAAGCTTCCGCATCATCTTGTTGAAGCTTTTAAATCAACATTAGAAGAAATTAAGTATGCTAATCTTATTATACATCTTGCCGATGCCTCAAATGAAGAGCTGGATAAGGCAATGACTGTAGTAAATCAGATAATCTCTGATCTTAATGAAAATAATAAACCTGTTCTCACTGTTTTTAACAAGTGTGATATAAAAGAGCCACCTTTATATTATCAGAATATGAATACAGTAAATATTTCAGTAAAAGAAAAAAAGAATATTTCCGGACTTCTTGATAAAATAAAAGAGATTATATTCAGTTCTAAAAAGAAATTAAAAATAATACTTCCGTTTTCACAGGGAGGATTACTCGGCTTGTTATATAAAACCTCAACCATTCTTTACGAAGAATCAAAAGAAGACGGTTTTCACATGGAAATTGTTTGTGATGATGAAATATACAATAAAGTTAGGATGTATGAAGTTGAATAATTATAAAACAATTGCAGAATCATATACCGGCGAAATTATCGAAAAAAAATCCCGATTTATTGCATATATGTCACCGGTAACAACTGAAGATGCGGCGTTGGATTTTATCGGCAAAATAAGTAAAAAGCACTGGGATGCTACCCATAATGTATATGCTTACAAAATTCGGGATAATAATATATCAAGATGCTCAGATGACGGAGAGCCTGCAAAAACTGCGGGAGCACCTGTTCTGGATGTCATTGAAAAAGAAGGTCTGACGGATATCGTGATTGTTGTTACACGTTATTTTGGAGGAACTCTTTTAGGAACAGGCGGTTTGGTAAAAGCATATTCCGGTGCAGCAAAGGCAGTAATATCAAATGCTGATATCGTTACAATGCAAACTTCGGTAAAATTTGTTTTATCTATTCCTTATACTTTTTTGGGAAAATATGAAAATGAATTTATAAAATACGGTGTATTGATTCTTGAAAAAGAATTTTCGGAAAATGTAGATATTCTTGGGGTGTGTAAAGAAGAAGACTTTACAGTTATAAATAAGAAATTTTCCGAGATTTCAAATGGGAAGTATCTGATAGAACCAATAGAAAAGTTATTTTACGGTTTTAAAGAATAGTTTAAAATACTTTAATGCATAATAAATGTATTAAAGTATTTTTTTGTAAGGAGCAAGGACAAAATGATATATAAAAATCTTAATGAAAACATTGAAAAAGCAAGATTATTACTTCCTGTTGCCGAAAGCTATGATATACTGGAAAAGAAGTATAAAATAGGCGGAAAAGATGCTTGCTTTTATTTTGTTGACGGTTTTGTCAAGGGCAGTGTTATGCAAAGAATAATGGATTTTTTATACAGAATAAATCCCGTTACAATGTCCGGCTATAAAAATGCACAGGATTTTATTGATCATCAGTTTCCGTATGTAGAGGTCGAAACGACAAACAAGTGGAAGGATGTTATTAAAGAGCTTCTAAGCGGAAAGTCCATTTTATTCATCGACGGATATGAGGATGCAATTTTTATTGATTTGAGAAGCTATCCATCAAGAAATACAGAAGAACCCGATAAGGAAAAAACTTTGCGTGGCTCAAAGGATGGCTTTGTTGAAACATTAATTACCAATACTGCACTTGTAAGAAGGCGAATAAGAGATCCGAAACTTATATTTAAAATCAAAGAGCTTGGGGAAAGAAGCAAGCTTGATGTAGCTGTAGGATATATAGACGACCTCGTTGATCGGGAAATGCTTAGGATAATAGAAGATAAAATTGATAATCTTAAAATACAAAGTATAACAATGGCACAACAAGGATTGGTTGAGGCTATTACAAACAGCAATATTTTAAATCCTTATCCTAAGGTAAGATATACCGAAAGACCCGATGTTGCGGCGGCTTCAATTTTAGAGGGGAAAATAGTTATTTTTGTAGACAATTCACCATTGGCTATCATCCTGCCGACCTCCGTATTTGATTTTATACAGGAAGCTGAGGATTTTTATTTTCCTCCTGTAGTTGGCGGATATCTAAGAATTGTGAGAAATATATTCTTTATAAGCTCCTTTTTTATAATTCCTGTATGGTTGTTTTTCATTAATAATGAAAATCTTATACCTGAATGGCTTGAGGTTATAAAAATTACCGAAAAGTCAACTATACCTCTTATTATTCAGATTCTTTTACTGGAATTTGCCATTGACGGACTAAAAATTGCTTCAGTTAATACACCAAGCAGTCTTGTAAGTTCTTTCAGTATAATAGGCGCTTTACTATTGGGTGAATTTGCGGTTAAAACAGGCTGGTTTTCACCTGATACGATATTATATATGGCTATTGTAGCGCTGGCTAATTTTGCACAGCCAAGCGTAGAATTAGGTTATGCATTGAAATTTATGAGAATAATAACAACCATACTCACTCAATTTTTCGGTATATATGGCTTAATAGGAGGAACTATTTTTGTTGTGGTTTTACTTTGTACAACAAGGGCTATTAATAATAAAGGCTATTTATATCCGCTTATCCCATTTAATAAAAAGGCTCTGGCAATGGTTTTATTAAGGAAAAGAATCAAAGCGGATAAAAAATAATTACAAAAAATTACCTCTTATATTTTATACAAACGGGCAAATAATAAAAGTGTAAAGAAAAACATCTTTACAAAACAATATTCAAAGGAGGTAATACAAAATGGCTAAGAAAACTTTAGTTCCACAGGCAAAAGCAGGTCTTGAAAAGTTCAAGATGGAAGCAGCATCTGAAGTTGGTGTTAACTTAACTAATGGATATAACGGTCACTTAACATCAAGAGAAGCCGGTTCTATCGGCGGTCAGATGGTTAATCTGATGATGCCAGAACAACAATGGAAGTTCCAAAGAATTAACCGAAACGCATACGGACACTGCACACATATCACTCTTTCGATGGTTGCGGGTCTGTAGTTAAAACCCT